>NZ_JBFANV010000102.1:0-35750 GCF_040674955.1 Nonomuraea sp. NPDC049695
ACTGGGTCCAGGCGACCTCGTCGGGGCCGGGGTTCTTCATCTTCGACTCGATGCGGTCGTGGATCAAGCTGCTGCGCGGCCGCCGGCGTCGAGGGGGGTGACTACTGGATGTTGGAGCGCCGGATCGTGTCGGCCGAGCCGTCGCCGTTGTTGTCGGAGTTGGTGGAGCCGAACCAGATGGCGTTGGCTCCGGGCACCTTCTCGACCGCGCGGAGCCGGCCGTACGTGCCGTTGAAGTACGAGTTGACGGTCGAGACGTTCTCGCCGTTCAGCACGATGCGCCACAGCCGCTGGCCGCGCAGCGCCGCCATGAAGACGGTGTTGTTGACGATGGCGATGCCGCTCGGCGAGGCCTCGGAGACGCTCCAGGTGTACTTCGGGTTCGTCATGCCGGAGGTGCTGCAGGTGCCCTCGCAGGTGGGCCAGCCGTAGTTCTTGCCCGGCTGGATGAGGTTGAGCTCGTCACGCGAGGAGTTGCCCAGCTCCGACGACCACAGGCGGCCGGCCGAGTCCCAGGCCAGGCCCTGCGGGTTGCGGTGGCCGTAGCTGTAGACGCGGGTGCCGAACGGGTTGCCGGGCGCGGCGGCGCCGGTCTTGGTGATGCGCAGGATCTTGCCGTTGAGCGAGTCGAGGTCGGGCGCGTTGCTCGACGACTGCGCGTCCCCGGTGGTGACGTACAGGTAGCCGTCGGGGCCGAACCTGATCCGCCCGCCGTTGTGGTACCGGTTCTTGTCGATGCCCTGCAGGATGGTGGCGTAGCCGCTGAGCGCGGTGCCGTTGAAGTTCATCTTCGCGACCCGGTTGCCCTCGGAGGCGGTGTGCATGAAGAACACCTCCTGGTCGGTCGTGCCGTTCCAGGTGGGCGAGAAGTCCAGGCCCATCAGGCCGCCCTCGCCGTCGGTGGTCTGCACGTTGGGCACGGTGCCGACCTGCGTCTTGGTGCCCGACGGGGTGATCTTGAACACCTTGAACGTGTCGCGCTCGGTCACCAGCGCGTACGAGCCGTCCGGCGCCCAGGAGATGTCCCACGGCACGTCCCAGCCGCCGGCGACGCTGGTCGGCGTCTGCGGCACGGTGCCGCAGCCGCCCGTGGTGAACGACGCGGACGGCGCGCTCGGCGTCGAGAGCTGGTTGGCGGTGTCACGCGCGACGACGTGCACCTGGTACGTGTGCGCGCATTCGAGCGGCACACTGGCCGTGGTGGCGGGCGGGGTCCCGGTGACCGTGGCGAGCACGGCGTTGGTGGCGTTGTCACGCACCAGGTAGGCGCGCACCCCGTTGTCGTCCGTGGAGGCGCCCCAGGTCACGGTCGCCGAGGTGGCCTGCACGCCGCTGACGGTGGGCTGTCCCGGCTGCGACGGCGGGTCGTCGGCGGGCGCGGGCAGCGTCTGGCAGTTCGCCTCGGGGCTGCTCAGCGACACGTTGCCGGAGGCGTCGCGGGCGAACACCGACAGCTGGTAGGAGAAGTTCGGGTTGAGCCCGGTCAGCCGGTACGGCGGCGCGGTCGCGGTCGCGATCTGCTGGCCCTGGTGATAGATGTCGTACGCGACGACGCCGATGTTGTCGGTGGACGGCGGCCAGTCCAGGGTCAGGGCGTTGTAGGAGATGTCGGAGCACGTCGGCTGCCCCGGCGAGGTCGGCTTCTCGGTGTCACCCGGGCCGCTGACCCGCAGCCGGTCGAGGTTGGGCCCGCCGTTGTCGGTGGTGGCCGTGGCCCTGACCGTGTTGCCGCCCGCGTTGAGCGGCGCGTCGACGCTGATCTCCTGCCAGGTGGTCCAGGCGCCGGTGCCCGGGAAGGAGCGGGCGGTGGCGACGGCGGTGCCGTTGACGGTGATGGTCATCGGCCGGTCGGTGGTGGTGCCGTTGGCGAAGCGGAAGGTCAGGCTCTGGGTGCCCGCGCTCGCCGCGCTGACGGCGAACTCGACGTACGAGCCGGTGACGTTGTCGTAGTTGACGAAGCCGGAGCCGGTGAAGCCGGCGTGGTTCGACTCGACGACGCCCTGCGAGATCGTCGCGGACTCCGCCTGGTAGTCGGTGAAGGTCGACGACTGGACCTCGGCGTCGAGGTAGTCCCAGTTCGGGTTGCCGCCCGCGCCCGCGGCGGTGGCCCTGATCTTGTTCGCGCCCGCCGTGAGCTGGGCGGTCAGCGTGACCGTGGTCCAGGTGGTCCAGGCGCCGGTGGCGGGGAACGACCGGGCGGCGGCGACGGTCGCGCCGTTGACCGCGATGTCGCTCGGCCGGTCGGCGCCGGTGCCGTTGGCGTAGCGGAAGGCCAGCGTGGCGGTGCCCGCGCTGGGCGCGTTGACGGTCCATTCGGTGTACGAGCCGGCGACGTTGTCCCCGTTGACGAAGCCGGTGCCGGAGTAGCCGGCGTGGTTGGACTCGACGACGCCCTGGGAGATCGTCGCGTTCTCGGCTTCGTACCGGGTGGGCGCCGCTTCGGCTGGGACGGTGACGGCCGTCATTCCCAGGGCGAGTAAGCAGGCGATGACGCAGGCCCGGGACTTGCTGAAGTTCATCGGGCGCTCCTGGCTGAGAGTGATGCCTCGAGTAAGGGGAGGGAGCTTTCCAAACGTTTGTCACAAACCGCCGTGGGCGTCAATACTTGGAACGGTCCATATTTTAGGAAACTTTCCTAACTCTTCGCTTCGGATACATCGGATGAAAGTGACCGGTAGACAGGCGCCAGGTCGGGATGTATGCC
Source organism: Nonomuraea sp. NPDC049695 (assembly GCF_040674955.1). Taxonomy (NCBI): domain Bacteria; kingdom Bacillati; phylum Actinomycetota; class Actinomycetes; order Streptosporangiales; family Streptosporangiaceae; genus Nonomuraea; species Nonomuraea sp. NPDC049695. The sequence goes on from NZ_JBFANV010000102.1 coordinate 2,705, forward strand.
TGTAATGCGACTCAGGAGATCGGAGCCATGCGCCGCTGGGTGCCATACATCTGGACCGGCGGCACGGCATCACCGCTCGTCAGACCCGGAGTGATACATGGGACGTCTTCGCGCGACCAGCGCCGCCGCACTCGGCGCGCTCGTGTTTCTGCAACCGGTTGCCGCCGCTCCGGCCGCGGCTGCCACCCTCTACGAGGCCGAGAACGGAACGATCTCGCAGGGCATCGTGGAGTCGAACCACGCCGGCTTCACCGGCACGGGCTTCGTCAACTTCGACAATGTAGCGGGATCGTCCGTCGAGTGGACCGTGAACGGGCCGGGAACCGTCACGCTCGCCTTCCGCTACGCCAACGGCACGGGCGCCGACCGGCCGATGAGCATCACGGCCGGCGGCACGACCACGACGCTCTCCTTCCCCGGCACCGGCTCCTGGACCACTTGGCGGACGGTGACGGTCCGGGCCGAGCTGGCGGCGGGCACGAACGCGGTCAGGGCCGCGGCCACCACCGCCAACGGCGGCCCGAACCTCGACTCGCTGAGCGTGGACTCCGCGACGGGCACCGACTGGTCCAGGGCGATGGTCGACTCGACGATGGCCCGCTTCTCCCCCAGCTCTCTCGGCGGCTGGAGCTACCCGCAGGGCCTCTACCTCTGGGGCCAGTACCTCGTCTACCAGCGCACGGGAGAGCCCCGCTACCTGCAGTACATCAAGGACTGGGCCGACCGGTTCGTGGACTCCTCCGGCGGCATCTCGCAGAGCTTCAACAACCTGGACAGCATGCAGGCCGGCAACGTCCTGCTCGCCCTCTACCGGGAGACCGGCCAGGCCCGCTACCGCACGGCCGCGGCCAAGATCAGGACCCGGCTGAACACGTACCCGCGCACCTCCGACGGCGGCTGGTGGCACTCCACGTCCAGCTCGCGCGAGGGCCAGCTCTGGGGCGACGGCGTCTACATGGTGGACCCGTTCCTCGCCCGCTACGGCGCCTGGGTGGCGGGCGACTCCTTCACCAGCGCCGAGCCGGCCAAGCAGCTCGAGATCTACTGGAGCCACCTGCGCCGCACGTCGGGCCAGGCCGCCGGGCTGTTGTACCACGCCTACGACGAGCCGGGCGGCCCCACCGCGTCCTGGGTCAAACCCTCACTGGGCAACACGAACGGGATCTCGTGGTGCCGGGCGATGGGCTGGTTCGGGATGGCCGTCACCGACATCCTCGAGCTGCTCCCTGCCGACCATCCGCGCCGGGCGGCGCTGATCGACATCCTGCGCGAGCTCGTGCCCGCGTACGCCCGCTGGCAGGACCCGGCCACGGGCCGCTGGTGGCAGGTGGTCACCGAGCCGTCGAACCCGTCGAACTGGACGGAGACGTCGTGCTCGGCGATGTACACGTACACGATCTCGCGGGCGGTCGAGCGCGGGTACGTGGACGCCTCCTACCGCGCGAACGCGGAACGCGGCTACCAGGGCGTCCTGGCCCAGGTGTCACTCGGCTCCGACGGACGGACCAACCTCGTGGGCGTCAGCGAGGGCACCAACGCCAGCGACTCGCTCAGCTACTACTTCGGGCGTGCCCGGCCGGTCAACGACTTCCACGGGCTGGGGGCGTTCCTCATCATGAACGAGCAGCTCAGCCGGTAGGCCGCCCTCCCCAGACGTGTCCTTCGTCCAGCGGAGGCAGAGCTCGAGCAGCTCCCCCGCCCGGGGGCGTGCGGTCGATCCACACCTCGCGGCCCCTGCGCTCGCGGGCGATGAGCCGGGCCGCGACCAGCCGGTCGCAGTGGAACGTGATGCTGCTCGGCGGGATGTTCATCCCGCCGGCCAGCATGGCCATGGTCATGGGCCGTTCTCGTCACGGACGAGGCGCTCGGCGACCGAGCCGAGCAGCTCGTCGAGGCCGCCCCGCACGCTCGCCACGCCCACGCGCGCGACCTCCCTGTCGAGCAGCGGCCTGGCCCGGCTCCACAAGCGCTCGGCCGTGGCCCAGACGTCGGCGAACGCGCCGGCGTACCCGTGCAGCCAGCGGCCGGGCCGCTCGGCGGCCGCCCGCCAGTGCGCGGGCAACTGCCCGAACGCCTGCTCGAGGTCCTTGAGCAGGGTGTCGGGCGACATGTCACGCAGGAGGTCGATCTGCTCCTGCACGGAGTCGTCGCCAACCGGCGCGCGCGGCACGACGCTGTCAGGCGCAACGGAGCAGCCGGGGGCGCCCAGCGGCCGTACGATCTCCCGTGACCGGCGGCTCGCCCTCGACTGGACCGCGCTCCTCCACGCTTGGGGAAGGCCGCGGTGACGGCCCGCGAGCGCGTCCGTGATCATGGCGAGGACGGTCAAACTCGGCGAAAGCGACACCGAAATTCGCGGCGCCGCGGTTATTCGAATTTCCGTCCGCTGTTGCGTGCTGAATATGCCGACTCCCGCAATCGCTCGTACCGGAGGCCCCAGTGTGCCGAGCCGGTCTTGCAGAGTTCGTGTGGGTTCCTTGAATCGCCTGCTCACCTGCGGTTCGTGTGCCCTGACGATTCCGGGGAAGAAGTGAGCGGCGGTATCTAGGCGAAAGGCGGACGCCCGGATATGGTGCGATACGGGCAAGCCACAGGATTCGCGATCGGTAGGCGTCGCATGCCGGATCTGTCGTTCGTCACTCAGAGGTTGCCGGGCGTGAGCGTTATCTCGGTGGCCGGCGAGGTCGACGCCGCCACCGCCGGGCGGCTCGACCGCTACATCCGGCGCAGCCGCCGGGTGCCGGGCGAGCATGTGGTGATCGATCTCAGCGAGGCTCAGTTCATGGGGAGTTCAGGCCTTCGCGTCCTGCTCAACACCCATGCCTACGCCCGCCAGCACGGCGGCAGCCTGCGCCTGGCCGCGCCCCCTCCGAAGCTCGCGAGGATCATGGAGATCACGCAGGCGCACACCGTCCTGCACGTGCACGCCACGGTGGAGCAGGCCGTACTCGCGGCGCTCGGCAACCCGGCCCCCGAGTCCCTCGGCCCGTCGGCCGAGGACCGCGGCAGAGACGCGGTGTGAGCCTTTCAGGCCGCCGTGCCGTCCAGCGCATCAGCGGGCATCACGGTCTTCGCCCGTGGCGGGGGAACGGCCTTCAGTGGTGGCGGCTCCCCCGAACCGCGTCGGGATCAGCAAGGCTCATCTCCGCCGCACTGCTCGGGCGATAAAGTTGGGGCTCATGCCGCGCGACACCCTTACTCGGGAGCAGATCGTCCGGGCCGCCGTCGCGGTGCTGGACGCCGAGGGCGTGGACGGGCTGAACATGCGGCGCCTGGGAGCCCAGCTGGGGGCGGCGGCCACGGCGATGTACTGGCACGTCAAGAGCAAGGACGACCTGGTCGTGCTGGCCGCCGACCACGTGTGGGACGAGATCCGGCTGCCCGACCCCGACGAGGTCGGCTGGCGGGCGGCCGCGGCGGCGCTGGCCTCCGGCGCGCACGACATGCTCGGCCGGCACTTCTGGATGGTCACGGCCATGAGCACCCACCTCATCCACGGCCCGAACAAGGCCAGATACGACGACCGGTGCCTGGCCGTCTACGAGGCAGCCGGGTTCGGCGGACGGGATGCGGACCAGGCGTCGGCGACCGTACTCATGTACGTGATCGGCGCCGCCCAGGGCGAGGCGGCCGAACTGGCATGGCGCGCCCGCCTCCGCAGGGCGGGGGCCGACGAGGAACAGCAGCTGCGCGAGACCCTCGAGCGCATCGGCGAGATCGCCCAGCGCTATCCCCGGCTGCGGGCCCGCAGTATGCCGTCGGTCGAAGAGACGCCTGCCCTGCCGGACGAGGCCACGTTCGAGTTCGGGCTGCGGACCATCCTCGACGGCCTGGAGGCGCGGCTGGCTAACGGAAATAGGCGCTCGCGCCCGGAGTCGCCAGCAGGACGATGACGGCGAGCGAGCCCGCCGTCGCGAGCACGAAGCGAAGCACGATCAGCGGGCGCAGCGCGGCGGGGAACGCCTCCTGCGCCGCCCGTACCACCGCTCGTCCGTCGAGCTCCCGCACTGCCGGGTCGCCTGACTTCCTGAACGCCGCCGCGACGTAGCGGGCGGCGAAGATCTGGCTGCCGGTGACGAACCCGCCGGCGGTCAGCATGACCGCCGCCGCGATCCACGACAGGATCCGGCCGGCCCCGCTTCCCGCCAGGCCGAGCGAGGCCAGCGCGGCGAAGGCGACGGCGATGCCGATCGGGAACAGCAGCTCGACGACGCTCTCGGCGAACTTGATCCGGTGCTGGGCGAGGGCGGTGGCAGGCACTCCCTGCCGGGTCACGACCGCTTCGGCCGCCCGCTGTGCCCGCTCTCCGTGGGTGTGGACGATGGCGGGGAGGATGAGAAAGGTCGCGGCGAGCGCGTACTGCAGCGCGGATGCGACGAGGACGGGGACTGGCATGGGAGCCTCTCGAGTAGCTACTTGCACATTGTTCAAGTACGACTCTAAGAAGCACTTGAACAATGTGCAAGTACTGCTCGAACTTTGTTTAAGAACCTCCCAGCTCCAGGCGGATCGTGCTCGACTCCGTGAGCATGACGACCACGCCCTGGTCACGCCGCCAATCGTCGGCGATCAGGAAGTAGCGGCCACCGGTGTGCGCGAACAGGCGGAGGTTGCCGTACCGGTACGTGTAGGCGGCCTTGCCGGTCGAGGCGGGCAGGGCGGACTCCTTGCCGGCTCCCAGGTACAGGCGCTCGGTGCTGTAGAGGGTCACTTTCGTGAGATCGCCGACGATGAGGTTCTGCGCCAAGGAGACACCCTGGTAGATGGCCAGGTTGGTGGCGCCGTAGAACAGCGACACACAGACGATGATCGAGGTGAACGTGTACAGCAGCGGCAGGCCGTCGCGCGGGGAAGCGCCGGGCAGCAGGGTGCGGAGGTGCGTTCCGTACAAGGTGAGCAGGACACCGGCGCCGATGCTGAACGGGAAGGCCAGGAACGAGGCCGTCTGCAGGACGAAGCCCAGCGCCCACATCGCGAGCGGCAGCACCAGCCAGGCCAGGGACAGGGCGCGGAGGGTGTGTCTGATCAGGCGGTCTCCTGTGCCGTCCTTCCTCGCGCGCGGAGCGAGCACGTGGTCGGCCTGCAGCCAGAGCAGCCCGGCAACGCCAATGATCATCAGGAGGACCAGCACCGGGCGCACGCTCCGCAGCACATAGTCCTTGGTGGACATGTCGAGGATGCTCTCGTCGATGCCCAGCTCGAACGCCTGGACGGCGCTGAGCTGCCAGCCGAAGTACACCAGCAGCGCGGTCGTGACGGTGACGTTGGCCAGCACGACCAGCGCCCACCGGAGCACCGGATGTCCGGTGGACCCGGCGGGCTCGGCCGCCTCCACGAGGTCGTCAGGCGACGGCTCGGCCGCCTCGACGGAGCCATGGGGCTCCGGCTCCGGCTCGGCCGGCTCCTTGCGATTCTCGACGGTGGGCTCGCTCGTCACGATCCCGATCCCGATCCCGTGTCCGTGCCGGAGCCCGAGTCCGGAGTCTCGCCTGAGTCGGGGGTCTGTCCCGGATCAGGCGTGCTCTCCGGATCGGGCGTGCCGGCCGGATCAGGAGACTCGGCAGGATCCGGACTCTCCTCCGGGCTCTGAGGCAGCGGCTCGACCGGCGGGCAGCCTCCGAAGGCGGACTTCGGCTTCTGCTTGACGACGCTCCCCACCGCTCGATGCAGCTCGCAGATGAACCAGACGTCCGACCCCTCCCACGCCAGCCGGGCGTACTCGGACTTGGCCGAGGCCACGTCCTTCCGGCACAGATACACCCCGGCCTGGAAGAGCGGCACGGTAGTCGCTGTCCTGAAGTTTCCCTTGGTCTCGTCGAGCGCCGTCTGAGCACCGGGGCAGTCCCCCTCCGCCAGAGCGTCGTACACTCGCCCCTCGTTGACGTCCACCGCCGTGTTCCCGGTGGGGAGGGTGAAGCCGTATTTGGTCCGCTGCTTCCCCGCCGGAGGGTCCTGCTTCCCCGCGCGGGTCGAGGTGCCGTCGGGCCGGTCTGCCGCGTCCGGCCCTTCGAAGGCCCCGCTCTTGCACGCCCCGATGGTGAGGCACAAGGCGAGTACCGTCGCAACCGTCCTGGTCTTCATGGTTCACGACGCTAAGCGCGCGATCCGCGAAGGTCTTGAGTATCCCCCTGCTCAAATCCAGCTCGGGGCGCCGGGCCGGACAGGAGCAGGGGATGGCGGTTCAGCGGTAGGCGGCGGCCTGGAGGGTGTAGAGGTCGGCGTAGAGGCCGTCGAGGGACATCAGGGTGGCGTGGTCACCCTGCTCGGTGATCTTGCCGTGGTCGAGGACGTAGATGCGGTCGGCGTAGCGGACGCTGGCCAGGCGGTGGGTGATGAGCAGGACGGTGCGGCCGTCGGAGTGGTGGCGGATGCGTTCGAAGAGGGCGTGTTCGGCGCGGGCGTCGAGAGCGGCGGTGGGTTCGTCGCAGATGAGCAGGTTGGCGTCGCGGTGGAAGCCGCGGGCCACGGCGATGCGCTGCCACTGGCCGCCGGAGAGCTCGTGGCCGTCCTTGAAGCGGCGGTCCAGCAGGGTGCGGTAGCCGTGCGGGAGGCCGGCGATGACCTCGTCGGCGCCGGCCACGGCGGCGGCCGCGTCCAGAGCCTCCGGGCCTTTGTCGGTGCCCATGGTGATGTTGTAGCGGGCGGTCAGGGGCCAGCGGGTGTGGTCCTGGGCGATGACGGCGGTGCGCATGCGGAGGTCTTCGGGGTCGACCTCGCGCAGATCGGTGGAGTCCCAGCAGACCGTGCCGGAGTCGGGCTCGTACAGACCGGCGAGGATCTTGGCGAGGGTGGTCTTGCCGGAGCCGTTCTCGCCGACGAAGGCGATGACCTCGCCGCGTTTGATCTCGATGGAGACGTCCCGCAGCGCGGGTTGGTCGGCGCCCGGATAGGTGAAGGTCAGGCCCGAGGCGACGATGCGGTCGAAGCCCTCGGGGGCCGGGGTGGGGCGGGGGGCGGTCAGGCGGCGTTCGGCGTCGGCGCAGAACTCCAGGAAGTCCGTGAAGTACAACCCCTGCTCGTAGAGCCGGTTGGTGGCGTACAGGAGGCTGCTGAGCGAGCCCTGACCCGATCTGATGGCCAGGACCGCCGTGCCCGCCACCGCCAGCGGGATGGCGGCCAGGGCCAACAGCACGCCCAGGGCGACGTAGACCAGCCCGGTGCCGAGGCCGCCCAGCGCCTCGCCGATCAGCCGGGCGAAGGTCTGGCGGCGGGCCAGGCGGAGCAGGACCTCCTGCTCGGCCCTGGCCACCGCGTCGTACATGCGCAGCAGGAACCCGCGCATCGTGAACGACCGCACCTCGGCCGCCGACTCCCGCTCCGCCAGCAGCTCCGCGATGATCCACTTGCGGCGGCGGGCCGGGATCAGGCCGTACATGGTGGCGTAACGCATGCGCGCGCTCCGGACCGCCGCCCACGCGTCCGGCAGGACGGCGAGCAGCAGCAGGGGCAGCAGCGCCGGGTGGAGCACGCCGAGCACCCCGGCCGCGGCCACGATGCCGACCGACGCCGTGACCACGTCGACGGCTCCCGACACCACGGAGTCGGCCACCGCCGCGCCCCGGCCCCCGGCGCGTTCCAGCGCGTCGTGGAACTCCGGGTCGTCGTAGGCCACCAGCTCGACCCGGCTGGTCAGGCCGTACAGGCGCTCCTCCGTCAGCCGGGTGATCTGCGGGGTCAGGCGCGACTCCGCCCAGCCCGCGCCCGCCTGGACGGTCGTGCTCAGCACGGCCGCGCCGCCGACCAGGGCGAGGCTGGGCAGCGCGGCCATCACCCGGTCGGGGGTGGGGCCCTCGCTGAACAGGGCGCTGAGCACGCCGGTGGTCGCCAGCAGGCCGAAGGCCGTGAAGACGCCGCCGAGGAGGTTGAGGCTGATCGTGGCGAGCATGTCGCGCGGGCTCGCGCCCCACGCCATGCGCAGCGCCTGGGCCACCAGTGAGGGGAGCCGCTTGGCGATGGTCAGGAAGCCGACCTCCGCCATCTTGTCGTTGTGAACGTTCCATTTCGGAGTGGCGATCTCGCCGAGTTCGAGGGGCTCATCCTGCATGCTCTGAGTATGCGGGCGGGCACCGACAGCCTGTCATCTCGATAATTCGGGGCCGCCGAGCCACCGAGGGGTCATATCACCGTGATAGGGGCAATCTGGTAGCTCTTCCCCGGGCTAAGAGTGCGGTTACCGTGTCGGCCACCCCCAACTCCCGGAGGAGGCCACGTGCCGAAACCCCTTCGTCTCGCACTGTCCCTCTTACTCGGCCTCGCGTTCCTGCAGGTCACCGCGCCCGCGCAGGCCGCGGTCCTGGTCAGGGTGGTCAGGTACGACCCCAGCAGGGCGGCGGAGTTCGTGTCCGCGGTGAACCAGGCGGCCCAGATCTGGAACTCCAGTGTCACCAACGTCCGGCTTGTCCAGGGAACGCCCGCCGACTTCGTGGTGTACGCCGACAACGGCTGGCCACGGACGCTCCCCACCAGTCTTGGCCGCGGCACCATCTGGATGGGCAGGGAGGCCACCGGCCAGGGCTACAACCCGCTCCGCATCGCCGCCCACGAGATCGGCCACATCCTGGGCCTCCCGGACCGGCGCACCGGGCTCTGCTCCGACCTGATGTCGGGGTCGAGCGCGGGCGTGAGCTGCACCAACCCGAACCCGAGCGCCGCCGAGCGGGCCGAGGTCGACCGCAACTTCGCGGGAAGCACGCCGCAGGTGGAGTTCGACCGGCTCCTCGTGGACCGCTGACCCGGCCGGGCGGCGGTCTCCCCCTCCCTGAACACCGCCGCCCGACCGCCTGTCCTCACCCGTGCGGGCGTCCGGTCAGGAGCCGGTGCCGGTGGGCGGGACGCGGACGATGCGGTCGTCCGTGGCCACCGGGCTGCCGCGGCCGTCCCTGTTGCTGGTCGTCACCCAGAGCCAGCCGTCGGGCCCGACCGTCACCGCGCGCAGCCGCCCGTACGTGCCCTGGAGCTCGGCGACCGGCGTCCCCGCCCCGCCGCCGCTCGTCACGGGCACCGTCCAGAGCCGCGTCCCGCGCAGCGCGGCGACGAAGAGCGTGCTGTTCGCGTACGCCAGCCCGCTCGGCGACGCCTCGGCCGTCGACCAGGTGACGATGGGGTCGCGGTACGACGGGTTGCCGCAGACGCCCTCACACGTGGGCCAGCCGTAGTTGCCGCCCGCCACGATGAGGTTGACCTCGTCCCTGGCGTTCTGCCCCAGCTCGGCGGCGAAGAGCCGGCCCTGCGTGTCCCAGGCCAGCCCCTGCACGTTGCGGTGCCCGTAGCTGTAGACCCGGGAGTTGCCGAACGGGTTGCCCGGCGGGATGCTGCCGTCGGGCCTGATGCGCAGGATCTTCCCGGCGGGGGTGTTCAGGTTCTGGGCGTTGGCGGTGTTGCCCGCGTCCCCGGTGGCCACGTACAGCAGGCCGTCGGGGCCGAACGCGATGCGCCCGCCGTTGTGGATGGAGGACCGCGGCACGCCGGAGAGCAGGACGGTCTGGGTCTGCGGGGCGCTCAGCCGCAGGCGCACGAGCCGGTTGTCGGTGCCGGTGCTGAAGTACGCGTACACCCACTGGTCCTGGGTGTACGTCGGCGACACGGCGATGCCGAGCAGCCCGCCCTCCCCGGAGGCGGAGACCCCGTTGACGGTGGCCACCTGCGTGGGCGCCTGGCCGGGGCGCACCTGCAGGATCCTGGCGGTGGTGCGCTCCGAGACCAGCGCGCTGCCGTCAGGCAGGAACGCCAGCCCCCACGGCACCTGCAGGCCCGTGGCGGCCACCTGCGCCCGGGAGTAGTCGAAGCCGCCGATGGCGGAGGCCGGAGGCGGGGCCACCAGGACGAGCCCCGCGGCGGCTAAGAGGAGCATGATCACGGTACGTACGCGCATGGCTAGCTCCTTGACAGGGATTGTCGAGATTTCTCTACGTACCCGTCATCCGCAGGTGTAGCCCGCCGCTCCTCGCGTCACTTCGAAAAGGGTGAAAGTTTCAGGCGCGCTCGCGGGCGAACGGCGGCGGCGCCGACGGGTCCTGGAGCGGGCCGCTGAGCTGGATGTTGGCGATCCGCCAGCGGTCGCCCTGCCTGACGGCGACCAGCGTCACCCGGAACGAGAGTTCGGACTCGCGCCCCCTGACCGTGGTGTGCTGCTCCTGCACGCCGCTCACGATCGCGGTGTCGCCGTGGAGGCGCGCCTGCGGGTCGAGGATCGCGAAGCGGTGGTTCTTCAGGTCGCCGCGGTGGCGGTCGGCCCACTGCTCCCTGTCCAGCTTGAACCCTACGGGGCCGATGCCCGCGAAGTCGTCGCTGAGGAGGTCGTCGAAGGCGTCGGCATCTCCGTCGCGCTCGGCCTGCGCCCAGCGGTCGACGAGGTCGAGGACCTGCTCCTGACTGCTCATGGGTCTACTCCTTCATCCAGATAAGTGGGGAAAAATCCCCCGGTTAACTGTCGCATGGGACGGCGAGCCGGCACAACCCAAGTGGGGAAATTTCCCCCGGTTAGCGGTTAAGGTGGCATGGTGAAGTCCAAGCCCATGCGGGCCGACGCCCGGCGCAACCAGGAGCAGATCCTGCTCGCCGCACGCGACCTGGTCGCCGAGCGCGGCCACGACGTGCCGCTCGACGACATCGCCCGGCGCGCCGGGGTCGGGAGCGCCACGCTCTATCGCCGCTTCCCCGACCGGGACGCCCTCTTCCACGCGCTCGTCATGGACGCGCTGACCAGGACCGCCGCGGCGGCGGCGACGGCGGCCGAGGAGGAGCACGACCCGTTCGAGGCGCTGGCGCGCTACCTGCGCGAGGCCCTGGAGCTGCGGGTCTCGGCCGTGCTCCCTGCTCTGCTCGACGTGGTGGACCCCGCCGCCGACCCGGAGCTGTCACCGGTGCGCGAGGAGTCCGCCGCCGCCGTGCGGCGGATCATCGCCGACTGCCACGCGGCGGGCGCGCTGCCGGAGGACGTCACGTTCATGGACGTCGTGATGATGCTCGCACGCATCGCCCGTCCCCTTCCAGGGCCACTGTCAGCGGAGACCCAGCACGAGCTCGCCCGGCGCCACCTGGAGCTGTTCATCGGCGGACTGCGGGCGATGGGGGCGGCGTGAAACTTTCATCGGGGCTTTACCGCCCGTGAGGCAGTGCCGATAATACGCGAAGGAAAGCGCTTTCCGACCATCCCATGGAGGCACCTGGCAGACGGAGAGCACCATGCCTTTCACCTCGTTACGCGCCCCGAACTGGGCGGCGGCCGTCCTCGTGGCGGTCGCACTGGCCGCGCCGTCGATCGGCCCCGCACCAGCACAGGCCGCACCCGCACAGGCCGCGACCGCACAGGCCGCACCCGCGCAGGCCGCGACCGTGCAGGCCGTGGCCGCCGACGGGCCGATCGGGTTCGCGGCACTCAACGCCCTCGGCCAGAACGGCACCACCGGCGGCGCCGGCGGCAGGACCGTCACCGCGACGAACGCCGAGCAGTTCCTCGAGTACATCGACAGCCTCGAGCCCCTCGTCATCCAGGTCTCGGGCACGATCTCGATCACCAGCAAGCAGGGGGTGCGCCCCAACAAGACCATCGTGGGCGTCGGCACCACGGGGCACATCACCGGCGGAGGCCTGGACTTCTACCGGTCGTACAACGTGATCGTGCGCAACCTCCGCTTCACCGACGCCGAGGACGACGCGATCAACATCGGCCAGCAGTCGCACCACATCTGGATCGACCACAACACGTTCTCCGGCGCGGTGGACGGGTCCGTGGACATCGTCAGGGGCGCCGACTACGTCACCGTCTCGTGGAACCACTTCGACCACTCCGACAAGACCATGCTGATCAGCCACTCCGACGGCGCGGCGGGCACGGACGTCGGGCATCTCAAGGTGACCATCCACCACAACTTCTTCGACAACAGCCGCCAGCGTCACCCGCGCATCCGCTTCGGGGAGCCGGTGCACATCTACAACAACTACTTCCTGAACAACGAGCTGTACGGGGTGGCCTCCACGCAGAACGCGGGGGCCGTGGTCGAGGGCAACTACTTCGAGAACGTGGCGCATCCGCTCTACTCGGCGAGCGGGTACGCCGACAGCGGCCCGGGCCGGGCCGTCCAGCGCAACAACGTCTTCGTGAACTCCGGCGCCCCGGAGACCGCGGGAACGGTCGTCGAGCCGCGCACGTACTACAGCTACACGGTCGATCCGCCGCAGGGCGTCCCGTCGGCGGTCCGGGCGGGCGCGGGCTACGGCAGGATCACCCCGACGGCGGCGACGGCCGCCGCCACCAACGCCATGCCGGCCGACCTGGGCCCCTCCCCCACCTTCCTCCGCCCGAAGAGCGGTGCCGGCGCGGGCGCCCGCCTCTGACCCGACGAACTCCCTCTTTCCTGACAAGATCCCGCAATGTATCGTGCCGGAAGGAAAGTTTCACCAATGGAGGAGTCTTGGGCAAGAAGCTTCACCTACTGGCTTTACCGGTCGCCGCCGCCGCTCTCGCGCTGACGGCACTGCCGGCCCAGGCGGCCGACGGCTATGACCGCTGCGCCGCCGGCTACTACTGCCTGTTCTCCGGCCTCGACGGCACGGGCGACATCGTCCAGATCAAGAGCGACACCCCGGATCTGGCCGCTTACAACATCGCCGATCGCGCCAAGTCCGACTGGAACCGTACGAGCTCGTACATCCACCTCTTCTCGGAGGCGAACTACGGCGGCTGCTCTGCCGTGACCAGCCCCGCCGGGAAGGGCAACTTCTACACGCCGTTCCGCGACTTCTTCGACTCCGTCCGCTTCGACGGCCCGAACGGCTCGTCGTGCTTCCCTCCCCCTGGGGAGGGACTGACCGCCAAGACGGCCCCGGCCGACTCGCACGGCTGATCACGCACAACAAGGGGAAACCCCCGGCCGGTGACCCCGGCCGGGGGTTTCCTTTCAGACGGTGATCAGACGGTGATCAGCCGGTGAAGCCGACGATCGAGTAGTCCGGGCTCTGGTAGCCACGCGCGCCCCAGTTGGCGAGCGTCTTCTTGGTCGCCTGGATGTCGGGCCGCTGGTACAGCGGGATGGTGTGCACCATGTCCCAGATGAGCTTGTCGGCGGCGTTGGCCTTCTCGATGGCCTTGGCCGGGTCCATCTCGCTCACCGCAGCGTCGATCGCGGCGTCCAGGGCGGGGTCACTGCCCTTGGGGAAGTTGCTCTCGGAGCCGGTCTTGAAGGCCTGCTTCAGGAAGCCGATGGGGAGCGGCGTTCCGATCCACGAGAACGGCACCAGGTCGAAGTCGCCCTTGATGATGTAGTCGTTGAAGAACTTGTCAAGCGGGACGGGCTTGATGTTGACCTTGATCCCGGCTTCCTTGAGCATGGCCTGGGTGAGCTCGCCCTCCGTCTGCGACACCGGGGTGCCGGTCGGGATGACGAAGTTCAGGTCGAACTCCTTGCCGTCCTTCTTGCGGTACTCGCCCTCCTGCTTCCAGCCGGCCGCGTCCAGCAGCTGCTTGGCCTTCTCCAGGTTGTACTTGCCGAGGTCGCCGGAGTTGTCGACGTACCCCTTGTGGTTGTTCATGAAGATGTGGTTGCCGAGCGTCTGGATCGGCCAGTCCATGTCCTTCAGGTCCGACTGGGCGATCACGTCACGGTTGATCGCGTACTCGACGGCCTGGCGGACCGACTTCTCCTTCAGGAACTCGCTCTGGTTGTTGACGGTGATGTGCCGCCAGTTCGGGCTGAGCGCCTTGCGGATGTCCACGTTCGGGACTCCCTTGGCCCGCTTCAGCTCGGCCGGGGCGCCGGACGGGATCTCCACGCCGTCGAGCTCGCCGTTGGCGAAGGCGTTCACCTGCGCTTCCGGCGACTCGATCGCCCGGAAGATGACCTTGTCGAGCTTGGCCTTCTTGCCCCACCACTTGTCGTCACGCACGAGCGTGAGCGTCTTGGTGCCCTCGTCGATCTTCTCGACCTTGAAGGGGCCCGCGGTGGCCGGGATCTTCTGCAGGTAGTCCTTCTCGTACGCCTCGGGCGTCTCCATGTACTTGGCCGGGTAGAGGCTGGGAGACCGGGAGAACAGGCCCTCCCACTCCGGGTACGGCTTGGCGAAGGTGACGACGGCGACCTTGTCCGTGTCGCCCTTCTTCACCGACTCGATCTGGTCCCAGCCGTCGGTGGAGGCCGGCTTGAACTTCTTGTTCTCGCCGTTGTTGGCCTTCCACGCGGCCTCGAAGTCCTTCCACGAGAACGGCGTGCCGTCCGACCACGTGGCCTTGTCGTTGAGCGTGTAGGTGACGACCTGCTTGCCCGACGACAGGTCGTTCTTGACGTCGACCAGGTAGTCGGGGTTCGCGCTCCACTCGGCCTTGTCATTGGAGACCATGAGCTGCGGCATGATCGGGTCGAGCATGTCGGCCGTGTCGGCCTGGTTGCCGTCGACGTGGTTGCCGTTCCACTGGGTCGGCCACTGCCCGACCGCCAGCGTCAGCGTGCCGCCGTCCTTGACCTGGTCGTAGGGGACGGGGTTGATGCTGATGGCCGGGGTCTCCGTCATCTGCTTCTGGGCCTGCTGCGACTGCTCGGCGCTCGGCTTCTTGGCTTCGCCGCCGCCTCCGCCACAGGCCGCGACGGCCAGGGCCAGGACCGCGACACCTGCGGCCGCCCGGTAACGAACCTTCACTTTTCCTCCTGATCGTCCGAGGCCGTGATGACCTCGATCTCCTCCGCGTAGTGGCAGGCGGCGCCGTGGTCCACGGCACGCGCCAGCCGAGCAACCGAGGGCTCTTCGTCCACACACCGCCGCCGTTCCGCCTCGCTGAGCGCGGCGAACTTGGGGCAGCGGGTACGGAACCGGCATCCCGACGGTGGGTCTGCCGGGCTGGGCAGGTCGCCTTCGAGCAGGATCCGCACGCGAGTGCGTTCCATCTCGGGGTCCGGCAGCGGGATCGCTGACAGCAGCGCCTGCGTGTAGGGGTGGGCGGGGCGGTCGTAGACGTTCTCGACCGTGCCGATCTCGGCGATCCTGCCCAGGTACATGACCGCGACGCGGTCGGCCAGGTGCCTGACCACGGCCAGGTCGTGGGCCACGAACAGGTACGACAGCCCCAGCCTGTTCTTCAGCTCCTCCAGCAGGTTGATCACACCGGCCTGGATGGAGACGTCGAGTGCCGAGACCGGCTCGTCCAGCACCAGCAGCTTCGGCTCGAGCGCGAGCGCGCGGGCGATGCCGATGCGCTGGCGCTGGCCGCCGGAGAACTGGTTCGGATAGCGCTCGGCATGCTCAGGGGAGAGCCCGACGAGCTGGAGCAGCTCAGCGACCCTCTCGGCCACGTTCTTCTTGCCGTGCGCGCGCAGCGGCTCGGCGATGATGTCGCCGACCGGCATGCGCGGGTCGAGCGCGGCCATCGGGTCCTGGAAGACGATCTGCAGGTCGCGGCGGAGGCCCCTGCGCGACGCGCCGTCGAGCTTGGCGCTGTCCTTGCCGAGCACCACGACCCGCCCGCCCTGCGGCGGCTGGAGCTGCATGATCTGCTGGAGCGTGGTGGTCTTGCCGCAGCCGGACTCGCCCACCAGCGCCAGCGTCTCGCCCTCGGCGATGTCGAAGCTGATGCCGTCGACCGCGAACACGGTGCCGACGCGGCGCTTGAAGACCGCGCCCTTCATCAGCGGGTAGTGCCTGATCATGTCGTCGAGCTCGAGCACCGTGGGGCGCTCGGCGCGCGGCACGCGTACGACGTCGCTCGGCGGGATCACCGGCACGGGGAACACGTCGGCCCCGGTCAGGCCCTTGTGCTCGATCTCGTGCGAGCGGATGCACGCCACGTGGCGCCCGGCCCCGAAGGGGGTGAGCGGCGGCTCCTCGTCGTCGCACATGTCCACCTTCATCGGGCAGCGCGGTGCGAACGGGCAGCCGGGCGGCAGCGCCGACGGGGAGGGCGGGTTGCCCTCGATGGGCACGAGCGGCCCCTCCTCGCCGTCGATCCGGGGGATCGAGGCGAGCAGCCCCATCGTGTACGGCATGCGCGGCCGGTAGTAGATGTCGTCCACCGGCCCCTGCTCGACCGGCCGGCCCGCGTACATGACCAGCACCCGGTCGGCCATGCCGGCGATGACACCCAGGTCGTGGGTGATCATCACGATGCCGGCGCCCGTCTCCCGCTGCGCGGTCTTGAGCACCTCCAGCACCTGCGCCTGGATGGTCACGTCGAGCGCGGTGGTCGGCTCGTCGCAGATCAGCAGGTCGGGGTCGTTGGCGATGGCCATGGCGATCATCGCCCGCTGGCGCATGCCGCCGGAGAACTCGTGCGGGAACGACTTGGCCCGCAGGTGCGGGTTAGGGATGCCGACCAGGTCGAGCAGCTCGACAGCCCGCTTGGCGGCCTTGTCCTTCCCCATTTTCTGGTGGATGCGGACGGCCTCGGCGATCTGGTCGCCGATCGTGTAGACGGGCGTGAACGCCGACAGCGGATCCTGGAAGATCATGCTGATCGTCTTGCCGCGGACCTTGATCTGCTCGTCCTCGTCCATGCCGAGCAGCTCACGGCCGTGCAGCGTGACCGAGCCGCTGACCACGGCGTTCGGCGGCAGCAGGCCCATGACGGCCAG
Source organism: Nonomuraea sp. NPDC049695 (assembly GCF_040674955.1). Lineage (NCBI taxonomy): Bacteria > Bacillati > Actinomycetota > Actinomycetes > Streptosporangiales > Streptosporangiaceae > Nonomuraea > Nonomuraea sp. NPDC049695. The sequence goes on from NZ_JBFANV010000102.1 coordinate 19,261, forward strand.
CGAGGTCACCGACTTGCCCGAGCCGGACTCGCCCACGATGCCGAGCACCTCGCCGGCCTCGACCTCGTAGCTGACGCCGCGCACGGCCTCGATGCCGCCGGGGAAGGTGACGGTGAGGTCCCTGACCTCCAAGATGCTCACGAGTTGCTCCCCGGGTCGAGTGCGTCACGGAGGCCGTCGCCGATCAGGTTCACGCTGAGCACCAGGAGCACCAGCAGGCCTGCGGGGAAGGCGAACAGCCATGGGTAGCCGGTGGCGTTGCCGGAGCCGGAGGCGATCAGCGTGCCGAGCGAGACGTCCGGCGGCTGGATGCCGAAGCCGAAGAAGGACAGCGCCGCCTCGCCGATGATCGCGCCGGAGACGTTGACCGTCGCGTCGATGATCAGCAACGAGGACATGTTGGGCACGATGTGCCGGAAAATGATCTTCCAGCGTGGGATGCCCATGTAGACGGCGGCCTGGACATACTCGCGCTCACGCAGCGAGATCGTCATGCTGCGCACCACCCTGGAGGTGATCATCCAGGAGAAGGCGGCCAGCAGCACCACGAACCAGAGCCAGGAGGAGCCCGCCCTGAGCTGCGGCGAGATGATCGCGATGATCAGGAAGCTGGGCAGGACCAGCAGCAGGTCCACGCCCCACATGAGCACCCTGTCCACCCAGCCACCGAAATATCCGGCGAACGCGCCCACGATCGCCGCCACACCGGTCGAGATGAGCGCGACCAGGAAGCCGATGACGATCGACTTCTGCATGCCGCGCAGCGTGATCGCGTACATGTCCTGGCCGATCGAGGTGGTGCCCCACCAGTGGTCGGCGTCGGGAGGCGACAGGAAGGCCATGAAGTCCTTCTCCTGCCAGTCGTACGAGCCGAAGTAGGGACCGAGGTAGGCCAGCGCCACCAGCAGGATCAGGGCGGCGAAGCCGTAACGGGCCTGCTGGTTGCGGAGCAGGCGCCTGAGGACGACTTTCGAACGCATGTCAGCTCACCCGCACCCGAGGATCGAGGGCCGCCACCAGCACGTCGGACAGGAAGGCGGCGAACAGGACACAGACGGCGGTGAAGAAGGTCACCGCGGCGACGGAGTTGACGTCGTTCGCGTTGATCGAGTCGACCAGCCAGGCACCCATGCCGTGCCAGGCGAAGATCTTCTCGGTGAAGGTGGCTCCCGTGAACAGCGTTCCGAACGCGAAGGCGAAGTAGGTCGCGACGGGGATCAGCGCGGTGCGCAGCGCGTGCTTGGTGAGCGCCGTCCTGCGCCGCAGCCCCTTGGCCATCGCGGTGCGGACGAAGTCCTGGTTCAGCACGTCGAGCATCATGTTGCGCTGGATCCGGCTGTAGAAGGCGACCAGGCCGAGGCTCAGCGAGATGGTCGGCAGGATCAGGTGGTTCAGCCGGTTGACGAACTGGTCCCAGCCCGACAGGCGGGGGTTGTACTCACCGGTGTACTCGATCAGCGTGAAGCCGAGCCCCCTGTTCAGGTTGTACGTGGCGATCGCCAGCAGGGTCGCGAGTACGAGAACGGGTACCGCCATGATCACGAACGAGCCGACACCTATTAACCGGTCGCTAAGCTTGTACTGCCTCACCGCGGACCACGCGCCCATGGCCACGCCGATGACGAAGCCCACGATCGTGCCGATGAGCATCAACCTGAGACTGACCATGATCCGGCGGCCCATCTCAGCGTTGACCGAGCCGCCGTTCCAGGTCTTGCCGAAGTCGCCGACGACGACGCCCTTCGCCCAGGTGGCGTACCGCAGGAGCACCGGCGTCTTGTCGTTCAGGTTGTAGGCGTCGAGGGTGCGGTCGATGACCTCCTCGGCGATCGGAGGCTGGCGCCCTTGGTATGCCGATCGCGGGTTCATCGTGCTGGCAGCGAGCATGTACGCCAGACTTGCCGCGATCACAACCAAGATCACATTTATAACCAACCTGCGGAGCAGGTACCTGCCCATTACTCTCCGTTCGCGCTGACCGGGGACACGTGCTTCCATCCGGAGAGGTGTCCCCGCAACGAAAACCCATCTCGGGCTGCGAAAACCACAAGCACCTCGAGATGGCGATCAACGCGCAGAATATAAGCAAAAATGTAACAGTCAGAAACCGTTGGACATAACGGTCAGGTCACTCGCAATAGCCACCCGAAGCTGGTCGGTCACCTTACCAAACCCCTCCCGACCTGCGCAAACGCCCATCATTTGGACATCATTTACGGCGTCCGCCGGGCGCCAGTGTCACAGAATCCGGACATAATTTGACGATCACGGAAAGTGGCCCACTTCACGCCGGCCTGATCGTCAAGTGAGTTCGGACAACATCCTGATCACGGCCTCGTACGTGTCCCGCACGCCGTCGCCGTTGCCCAGGCGGTGGCGCTCCAGCCGGACCGCCCCGAGGTGACGTACCTCATAGAGCAGGAAACGCCAGGTCGCGGCCGCGCCGCGGGCCGGCTCCCCGTACCCCTCCCAGAACGCCACACGCTCGTCCCGCTTCTTCGCGACCATGCGCATGGTCCAGTCGGCCGCCGGGTCACCCCACAGGGTCCGGTCCAGGTCGAGCACGCCGGTGATCGTCGGCTTGGGGGCTCCGGCGGCGATCATGGTGTTGACCGTCCACAGGTCGCCGGCGAGCAGGCGGGGCTCGGTGATCTCGTCGAGCACCGTACGGTTCTCCTCGGCGAGCGCGGCGGCCTTGCGGAGGTCGGCGGCCTCCAGCCCCGCGCGGTCGAGGTCGGCCGCGATGCCCTCCAGCGAGGCGATCACGGCCTGGCTCCAGGTGGCGTGCCCGCCGCCCGCAACCGGCCCGAACGCCGGGCCGCGTACCTGGTGGATCTTCCTGGTTATCTCCCCCAGCTGGCGGAAGAACGGCGCCCAGGCCGGTCGGGGGTAGTCCGGCAGCCCTTCGGGCGCCGGGACCCCGTCGAGGAGGGTCTGCACGAGGTAGTCACGGCCGATCAGCTCGTGCGACCAGTCGGCCGCGATCACCCGCGGCATCAGCGGGGCGATGACGGCGAGGTACGGCACCGTGGCGTACTCGTTGCGCATCAATTCCCGCTCGGAGGGGAACTGCGCGCCGGGCTCGGGCGCGAACCGCACCACCACCGGCCGCGCCTCGCCTTCGACGGTGACGCGATAGGTGCTGTTGTACGCGCCCAGCCCGAGCTCGACGGCGGACCGGGCGTCCCGGCCGAAGACGCGGCGGCACACGGCCTGGATGTGGTCGGGGGTCACCGGCCGCTGGAACGCGTCACCGGCCCGCTCGATCGCCTTGAACTCCATCCGGCCATCTTCCTACGCCCGCCGGCTTCGATTCGCCATGGTCACACCGGCCGTCTTTACCATGAGCATCGGTTTACTCACTGAGCGCCTTTACAGCGAGTCGACATGACTGCCCGGACGAGGGTTGTGTTCTGTCTCGATGTGAGAGACGATCTCTCTAGAGAGCTTGAGTCTGATTAGGCTGGACAGCCGGTTAGAGGGGCCTCTTGTCGGAAATCATTGACCACGACCCGATTATCTCCCTCGCCTCTCCCGACCTCCTTCTCAATCCTTATCCCGGGTACGAAAACCTGCGCCGGGAAAGGCCCGTGTTTTTCTACGACCGCCTTGACTCATGGATTTTCAGCCGGTACGACGATTGCGTCGCCGTGCTGAAGGACAGTGCGAGCTTCGCCGCCGACTGGCGCCGGGTCGGTGAGGAGATGCCGCCGCGGGCGATCAACATGCTGACCCTGGACCCACCGGAGCACACCGTGGTCCGGCGGCTGTTCATGGAGGCGCTGCGCGCGCAGGACCACCCGGCCCTGGAGCGGATGATCGAGCAGCACACGACCGAACTGCTGGCCACGCTGGCCCGCCGTCCGTCGTTCGAGTTCCTCACGGAGTTCGCCGAACCGCTGGCGCTGTCGACGACCTCCGCGTACCTGGGCGTGCCGACGCCCGATCCGGCCTGGTCCAGCCGGATCGCCCGCGACATCGTCGCCGGGATGGACGCCGGGCTCTGGCCCGAGCGGGCGCGACCCGTGCTGGCGGCGCAGGAGGAGCTGGCCGTGCTGGTCGAGGAGTGGCTCGCCCATCCGCCACCCACCGGCGTCGTCGGCGTCATCGCGGAACGGGCGGCCGGCAGCGGCGTGGACCCGGCCATCGTCGAGAACACGGTCAGAGGGCTGCTGTTCAGCGGCTACAGCTCCGGCAGCAAGCTGCTCGGGCTGGTGGCGATCGCCCTGCTCCACCAGCGGGCCGCCGAGCTGGAGCGGTTTCGGGCGGCCGACACCGCACGGGCCGTCGAGGAGATGGTCCGCTACGCCTCCCCGATCCAGGCGGTCGCCCGCGCGTGCGTGCGCGACACCGAACTGGGCGGCGTCGAGGTGCGCGCGGGACAGGCGGTCACGCTGCTCCTGGGCGCGGCCAACCGGGACCCCGCGAGGTTTCCCGACCCCGACACGGTACGGCTCGACCGGCATCCCAATCCGCATCTCGGCTTCGGCCGGGGCCCGAAGTCGTGCCTCGGCTCACCCTTTACAGCAATCTTCACCCGGGTGGTGCTCCGCGTACTCGCCGAGCGCTATCCCGGCATCAGGGCGCTCGGCGCGCCGACATATTTCCCGAACCTGACAGCGCGCAGCATTGAGCGTTTCGAGGTCGCCCTTCGGTGAAGGAGGTTTACGTGCTGAAGGTCGTCGGAGCCTCGTACGGGCGCACCGGGACCACTTCCGTTCGATTAGCTTTGGAAACCCTCGGGCTCGGCCCCTGCCATTACATGAGGGAGCTTTTCACCAGCCCTGCGCATGCCGAGGAATGGCTGCGGGTCGCCGAGGGCGGTGAACCCGATTGGAAACGGCTGCTCGACGGTTTCGCCTCGACGATCGCGTGGCCCGCGGCCTGCTACTGGCGAGAGCTCGCCGCCGCCTTTCCTGAGGCGAAAGTCCTGCTGATCGTGCGGGACCCGGCCTCGTGGTACGCCAGCATGCGCCGCACGCTGTACCGCACCAGGCCCGCGGAGGCCGGGCCGGGGACGAGCGTGCGGGACCAGGTCATCGAGAAGATCGTCTGGCAGGGAACGTTCTCCGGGCGATTCGAGGATCGCGACCACGCCATCGGCGTCTACCTCGCCCATCTGGACGAGGTTCGCAAGGCCGTGCCGTCCGGCCGGCTCGTCGAGTTCGAGCCGTCGCGTGGATGGGAGCCGCTCTGCGCGGCACTGGGGGTCGACGTGCCGGATGTGCCCTTTCCCACGGCGAACACCACTGATGAATATCTGCGCCGCGCCGAACAGGCCGGGGTCCTCCCGCCACGGTGAGAACGCAGTGTGGGCAGGAGAGGACAGGGAAGTGTCGCTCACCGTCTCATCCACCACCGACCCGTACGGAGTGGCGGCAGCCTACTGGGACCGCCTGCACATAGGGCCTGGCTCAGCGGCGCTGGTCTCCTTCTTCGCCGGCCTGGCCCCGCCCGGAGGGCACGCGCTGGAGATCGGCCCGGGTACCGGCCGGATGACCCTGGCGGTGGCCGGGCGCGTGGCGAGCGTGCACTGCCTTGAGCCCTCCCCCGCGATGCGTGCGGTGCTCATGACCAAGCTGGCCAAGGAGCCGGACCTGCGCGATCGGGTGACCGTGCTCGGCGACGCCGCGCCGGACTTCCGTTTCGACCGGCGCTTCGACTACATCTACCTGGCCGCCGTGTACGAGGACGTGCCGCCGGAGGCACGTCGGCCGCTCTTCGCCGGCTTGGCCGAGTGCCTCGCACCGGGTGGTGTGCTGGCCATGGACATGGTGACCGACGAGGTCGTCCCCGACCATCCCGAGCGCGAAGTGCGCAGCGCGCGCCAGGGCGAGTGCCGCTACACCCTGTCGTCGGCCGTCTGGCCGCTCGGCCCCGACCTGGCCGGGGTGCGGCGCGTGTACCGCACCTACCACCGCGACACGCTGGTGGCCACCGAGACCATGGAAGGCGACTACCACCTCCACCGGCCCGCCGACGTGCTCGCCGACCTGCGCGCGGTCGGCCTGACCGCCGTGGGCGGCTCAGCCGTCACCGACGAGGTGACCCCGCTCGACGACAAGGGAACGCTGATCGCCCGGCACGACAGCTGACCTCTTTGAGCTCGAGGCCCCCCGAACGGCCCACGCCATGTCGCCAGGTGCCGTTCGGGCCTCGAAACCCGCCCATCGGACCTCGATGGGCGCAGCGGCGAGTTAAAGGAGGTGCGCCATGCGGTACTGGTACTGACCGATCGTGACCGTGGCCTGATCCTGCGCGATCAGGCCACGGCCTGGCATCCACGCACCGACACGAACGGGGGTCGTCTGATGCTCCAGTCCCACGAGACCGAGGTGCTGGTCGTCGGGGGCGGCCTCACCGGGTTGTCCTGCGCGCTGTTCCTCGCTCATCACGGCGTACGGTGCACGCTCGTGGAGCGCCACCCCGACCTGCTGAGCCATCCCAGGCAGCGCAGCCTGGTCCCCCGCCTCATGGAGGTCTACCGGCAGGTCGGACTGGAATCCCGGATCCAGAAGAATCGGGTGGATTTCGCGAGTGCCGCCGAATATACGGCCATCCGCGCGGAGACGCTGGCCAGTGCCCGGTACCTCCCCGTGGACCAGCAGGATGACGCCGCGCGAACCGCCGCCTTCAGCCCTTGCACCGGCACACCCATCGATCAGAACCGGGTGGAGGCCCTGCTGCGGACCCGGGCGCGCGAGCTCGGCGCACGGATCCGGTTCGGCACCGAGCTGCTCGGCCTCGCCCGGCATGAGGGTGGGGTGGAGGCGCGGCTGCGCGAGCTCGACGGCGCCGGGCACCGGCTCGTGGCCCGGTACGTCGTCGCGGCCGACGGCGGGCGCAGCCCGGTCCGGCACCTGCTCGGGATACCGATGGACGGGCCGGTCGACTTCTTCCGTCTGCTGACGCTGATGGTCGATGCCGACCTCCGGCCCGCGCTGGCCGGCCGTACCGCGCACATGGCCTTCCTTGACCGGCCCCGGCCGAGGACGTACCTGATGGCGCTGGACCGGACGGGTCAGCGCTGGGTCTTCGGCACCACGGACGGTCCGGGCGACGCCGCGCCGGATGAGGACGAATGCATCGAACTGGTGCGTGCCGCCGCCGGCCTGCCGGCGGTGCCGGTGGTGCTCCGGCCGCAGATACCCGGCACGGCCAGGACCGTCCTGCGGTTCGAGGTCGGCGCGGCCGTGGCGGCCACGTACCGGAAGGGGCCGGTGTTCCTGATCGGCGACGCGGCGCATCTCATGCCGCCGACCGGGGGATTCGGCGGTGTCGTGGGCGTGGAGGACGCGCACAACCTGGCCTGGAAGCTGGCCGCCGTCGTCCATGGTCATGCCGGGGAGGGACTGCTCGACACGTACGAGGACGAGCGCCGCCCGGTCGCGGCGTTCGCCCTGCGGCAGGCGCTCGCGCGGTACCGGTCCCGCCTGGCTCCCGGGGAGACCCTGGCACAGCTCCCGATGGCCGATGAGCAGCCGGTGGACCGCTCGACCGTGATGATGGGACACCGGTACCGGTCGACCGCGGTGGCAGGCGGTGTGAGCGATGACCGGTCGACCGCGGTGGCAGGCGGCGTGAGCGATCCGGCCGCGCCGGCGGAGGTGTCCGGCCTGTGCGGAGACCCCGGCACCAGGGCTCCCCATCTCCCGCTCGCCGGCTCCGCCGAGCGGTCCACGATCGACCTGTACGGCGGGCGCTTCGTCCTGCTCGCCGGCCCCGACGGCCAGGACTGGGTGACGGCGGCGGGCAAGCTGCCGTTACCGGTGACCGCCCGGCGGTTCGGGACCGACCTTGCCGCAGCCGGCACACCCGCGGCCGACGCGGCCGCCCGGCACGGCATCGGAGCAGGCGGTGCGGTGCTGGTGCGCCCGGACGGCTTCGTGGCCTGGCGGAGCACAGGACCGGCCGCCGACCCCGCCGCGGAACTGCTCGCCGCGTTCACCGCCATCCTCTCCCGTGACCAGGCGGCACCCCCGCGGACCGGGTGACGAACCGGACCGTCACGGCATCCACTTGCCGCCCGCGACGTCGATCGTGAGCCCGGTGAGCCACGACGACGCCTCGGAGGCGAGGAAGGCCGTCACGTTCGCCACGTCGAGCGGAGTGCCGAGCCGCCCGAGCGGGTGCTCGGCCAGCAGCCGCTCCTGGAACTCCGCCGGCATCCGCTCCTCCAGCCGCTCCGTCATGATCGTCGACGGGGCGACCGCGTTGACCCGGATGCCGGTGGGGCCGAGCTCGTAGGCCAGCTGTCTGGTCAGCGCGATGACTCCGGCCTTGGCCGCCGTGTACGCCACCGACGCGGCGGTCGGGGTACGGGCCGCCAGCGACGACATCGTGACGATCGATCCGCTCCGCCGCTCCCTCATGCGGGGCAGGAAGCTCCCGATGGTGAGGAACGCCGAGGTGAGGTTGGCGTTCACGGTGGCGTGCCAGTCCTCCACGCTCAGCTGGTCGATGGGCCGCGGGATCCCGGTCCCGCCCCCCGCGAAGGCCGCCAGCACGTCCACGGGCCCGAGCCGCCGCTCGACCTCCTCCCGCATCGCCTCGACGGCGGCGAAGTCGGTGGTGTCGGCGGCCACGCCGATCGCCGCGCCGCCGATCTCCTTCACGGCCGCCTCGACGGCCACCGGGTCACGCCCGTTGACCACGACCCGCATCCCCTGCTCGGCCAGCACCCGAGCGGTCTGTCGCCCGATCCCGCCGGAGCCGCCGGTAACCAGCGCCACCTTGCCCTGCAGGTCTGGGTACATCATGACTTCCACTCCCTCTGCGCTTCGCGGCCGTCCCTTGGGAGTACAGGTTGCCCTGTGCGGACGGCCCGGGGCATCAGGCGCGAGGGGCGTTTCGGACTGCGCCCACGGGCGTGCGCGGGGGTCGCCACCGATACTCCGCAGGTCGTAGGCGAGGGCATGTCAGGGTTGCGGCGGCACGGAGCACGTCATCGTCACAGAACCGGTGTGACGTCGGTGTGGACGAAGTCGTCGCCCTTGAAGAGCAGCGGCTCACGACAGTCTCTTGCCAGCGCATAGGAGAAGCAGTCGCCGAAATTCAGCCCAGCCTTGTGACCGCTCCCCCGGCCATAGTCCCAGTAGGCCCGGCGGGCGATGCGTGCCTGCTGCAATGTGACAGGCATGATGTCGACCTTCATCCTGTTCAGGAAGTCGTCCAAGAGCCGAGAAGCGGCCGGATCGCGCGTACGCTCCACCACGGCGGCCACCTCCAGATAGGTCGCGGCCGACATGCGGCGCGACGCGGCATCTCGGATGGCTGCGCCAAAGGCGGCGGCATCTGGCTCGCCCTTGAGGATCGCGACAATCGCGCTGGTGTCAATGATCAAGCGGGGAGACCCGTCTCTGAGTCATACAGGAAGTCAGTGGACAGGTCCGCACCACCCAATCTCGTACGGATCTTCGCGGCGAGCGCGAGTAGATCTTCCGCCATCGTGGCGTCTTCCTCCTCCCGGCGCTTGGCGAGCAGGCGCTCACGCCGCTCGCGCAGGGCGGAGATGACGGCTGCGGTCTTGCTCTCTCCCGTAAGCGCGCCAATCTCCGCTGCCAGCCGCTCGGCCTCGGGGTTTTTGATATTCAGACTCACAACCGCCCCCTTCTACCCTGTCCTTACTCAGATTCTACCCCGTCTACCATCGAGGCTCTTTGTCTTCCCCGCTGCCTTCAGCAGGCGACGGCGAGAAAGCAGCCGTCAAGCCCGTCGCATGCAGGATCGTCCGAGGTCAGCACGTATACCGGGGCGCCAGGGGCCAGCGAGGCGACCACGTCCAGCTAGAGGAGCCTTGCGATCTCGGTTGCGGCGCTGAGTACGAGTGGGGCGATCTCGTTCTCGTCCCGCACCCCGATGGTCACCACGCCGACGCTGGCACCGGCCGGGCGCCGTGCCGTGGTGATCGGGACGGCGACGCCCCATGCCCCCGGCTGCAGCTCGCCCGCGGTGACCGCGTATCCGGTGGCGCGAGCCTGGGTGATCGCCGGGCGCTCCCCGGGGAGGGGCGGGCGGCCGGCCAGGATGGCGATCCCTGAGGCGCCGCGGTCCGCGGGATGCCGCGTGCCGGCGCGATAGCCGACGTGGATCTGCGAGACGCGCGGCTCGGCCACGGTGAGGACGACCGCCTGGCTCTCGTCGATGTCGAGCACCGTGATGAAAGCGGTGGCGTTGCAGGCGTCGGCCAGCACCTGGAGCGCGGCGGAGGCCGCGGTGCGGAGCCTGTGCTGCACGGCGGCGTTGAGCTCGACAATGCCGAGGCCGAGGGTGTAGCGGGTGCCGATCCGGGCGGCCAGCCGGTGGTTGCCGAGTGCGACCAGGTGGCGGGAGACGGCGTTGCGATGGATCCCGGCCAGCTGGGCGAGCTCGGTGATGGTCAGCCCGTCCGGATGCTCCTTGAGGATCTCCAGGAGCCGCAGGCCGGTGTCGATCGTCTTCGAGCCCGCCGTGGAGGCGGCCGGGCTCTGCTCGTCGGTGGTCATTCGGTGCCCAGGGGAGGTACGGGGGTGTAGCGCAGCGGCAGGTGCTTGACGCCGCCGATGAAGTTCGACACCAGCCGGACAGGTGGTCCGGCGAGTTGCACGTCCGGCAGCCGCCAGAGCAGTTCCCGGTAGAACACGCGCAGTTGCAGGCGGGCGAAACGGGAGCCGAGGCACACGTGCGGGCCGTCCCCGAACGAGACGTGGTCATTGGGGCTTCGGGCGATGTCGAAACGCATCGGGTCGGGGAAGCGGCGCTCGTCGAAGTTGGCGGCACCGTGGAAGACGACGACCTTGTCGCCTGCGGCGATGCGCCGCTCGGCCAGGACTGTGTCGTGTACGGCGGTACGGCGGAAGCTGAGCACGGGAGGATGCCAGCGCAGCATCTCCTCGATGGCCGAGTCGAGGAGATCGGGGTGGTCGAGCAGGCGGCGATGCTGGTCGGGATGGTCCAGCAGCGCGAGCATCCCGCCGGGCAGAGCCGATCGCACAGTGTCGTTGCCGGCGATGACCAGGAGGAAGAAGAACATCGACAGTTCGGGATCGGTAAGACGCTGCCCGTCCACCTCGGCCGTGGCGAGCGCGGTCATGATGTCGTCTGCCGGATTGCGGCGTTTGTAGGCGGCGAGTGAGTGAGCGTACTCGAACATGTCGGCGAGCATGGCCGGGGATCGCGGGTTGACCGGCTTGCCGTCCGGGCCGCGGACGACGGTGGCGTGGTCGGGATCCTGATAGCCGATCACGCGGTTGGTCCACTCCAGGATCGGGCCGCGCTCGGAGGGCGGGATGCCGAGGAGATCCGCGAGGTTGTGGATCGGGTAGTCGTCGGTCACGTCCGCCGGCAGGTCGCACGCGCCTCGCTCGGCGATGTCGTCGATGAGCAGTCGCGCCCGTGCCGCGACGCCGGCGGTGAAGCGCTCGATGCGCCTGGCGGTGAACACGCCGGAGACGATCCGCCGGAGCCGGCCGTGCTCCGGCGGATCGAGGTTGAGCATCATCCGCCGGATGAACGACAGGTCGGCGGGGTCCGGATCGCGGATCTGGGTGGCGCCGAGCCAGGAGCTGAACTCGGTCGGCGTGCGCAGCACGCGTACGACGTCGGCGTGGCGGGTCACCGCCCAGAACCCGGGCCCCGCGGGCCAGTCGCCGACCTCGTGCTCCTCCTGCCAGCGCACGGGGTCGTGGTCACGCAGCCGGCGGTACGTCTCGTGCGGGATGCCCTGTGCGTAGATACGCGGGTCGAACACGTTGGCCGTCGTACTCATGTCGATCACGGGCAACCCTTCAAGAGATCGTCAGGTGGCCAGGAAACGTTCGATGGCGGAGACCAGGGCCAGCGGTGTCTCGTCCATCGCGTAGTGGCCGGCGTCCGCGAATGTCAGCAGTTCGGCGTTCGGGTACCACTGCAGCCAGGTGCCCCGCATGACGTCGGCGGAGAGCGCCGGGTCGTGTTCGCCGGCGATGACGAGCACCGGCGTGGTGGTGCCGGCCACCTCGGTGTGGAAGTCGGTGCGGGCCCAGGCGTCGAGGTAGGCCCGGTAAGCGGTCACCGTGGAGTTGCGCAGCGAGTTGTCGACCATCTCGTCGAGCCACGGGCCCGGCAGCCGGTTGCCGGTGGTGAGATCGATGATCGCGCGACGGCCGGCGGGCTCGTCGGCGGAGCCGGAGAACAGCGCCCAGGCCTCGTCGTCGAACGGCACGCCGGAGGCCGGCACCGCGGAGATGCCGACGAGCTTGCTGACCCGGCCGGGCGCGTCCAGCATCACGCGCTGCATCGCCGTTCCGCCCATCGAGTGACCGACCAGGGAGAAGGTCTCCCACCCCAGCTTGTCGGCGAGCGCGATCACATCGGCGGCGATCTCAGCGAGGGTGTACTCGCCGGTGATGTCGCGAGCCTGGCCGTATCCCCGGTAGTCGGGGAAGGCGTAGGTGAAGGCCTCGCCGTTCAGGTACGGCTGGATCTTCCTGAAGGCTCCGCGGTCTCCGAACCAGCCGTGCAACGCGATTACGCGATGCGGCCCCGAACCGAGGACGTCGTGGGGAAGGACGACGGGGGACATGGCGAATCCTCCTTAGCGTTCGTGGCGTCGATGCCGCCGAGGCATTCCAGGCTGAACCAAACGTACTTGCCGTTCTCGTGCGGGACAGCGCCCCACTGGTCGGCCTGCGCGTCGACCAGGAACAGCCCGCGCCCGCTTTCGGCGAGGAAGTCGGGGGCCCGGCGCGTGGGAAGGGTCGGATCGTGGTCGCAGACCGCCACCCAGATCGTGACGTCCCCTGCTCGCACGTTGATCCTGATGTCGGAGGATCCCCAAGCGGGCGTGACCGCGTGCTGGACCGCGTTGGTGACCAGTTCACTGGTCAGCTCGGCGATCGTCGCCTCGTCAGCGGGCGAGAGAGACAGATCCCAGGAGGCGAGCATGGCCGACACCCAGCGGCGCGCGATGGACGAGGCGATCGGCGAGCGGGGCAGATCGCACCAGCGGGAGAGCAGCCGGCTCTGAAGGTCGGTGACGACATTCACGGCGCACCCCCTGCGATCGGCGGTAACACGCCGCTCTCCGTTGGGCGCCTTGAAACGGCTGCAGCGCGTCCGAACTCGGGTCTCAGGCGATGAATCGCGAACACGGCGTGGACTTCTCCCAGATGCCCAAATATTGGGCGCGATGGTCAAAAAATGGGCGTGCGCGAGGACAGCATCGGCCGGAACAGAGCTGTTGTCAACGCGAATGGCAGAAATGTGGATCATCCGCGGCGATGGCGTCTCCGGATGAAGTGCGATTCAGTCAGTTGGCTTCCAGAAGGGGTTGCATCTTGTCCGTCGCCACGTAACGTCCCGAGCAGCGACCCTCGCGCGGGAGGAGAGATCGGCATGTCCGACGATGAGGCACGGCGCGTTTTCCAGGTGGTCGACTCGTTCGAGCCCGACAGGTTCGTGCAGTTGCTGGCGGAGGACGCCAGGCTGGTGTTCGGCAATGCCGAGCCCATGGTGGGACGCGACGCCATCGCCGAGGGGCTGCGGATGTTCTTCGCCACCATCGCGGGCCTGGCGCACAGGCTCGTCAGAACGTGGCAGGTCGACGCCGACACCATTGCCGAGACCGAGGTGACATACCGGCGGCTCGACGGCAAGGACGTCAGCGTCGTGGCCGTGTCGATCTGGCATACCCGCGACGACGGTCTGATCTCGGACTACCGCATCTTCGTCGACCTGGCGCCCGTCTACGCAATGTAGAGCCACGTCTGCTGCTCCGGGGTCGAGGAACGCGGGGACAGCCATCAACCCGCTCGCGGAGGAGGATGTCGCCCGCAAGGACAACACCCGATGGCAGCTCGACCTCGGCGTCGACTGCCTCCTCTACGGCATGGCCACCCGCCTGAACGTCTGAGGAAGCCCGCATCGGCATAGACGGGAGCCGTACAGCGTCATTTCCTGAAAAGTTGTGAAGAGCCCTTGTCAGAGTTGTTGTGATCATCAACAATCTAGGCAGTCACCGGTGGGCCGGGTAGGCGTACTTCTCCAGGAAGCGCTTTCCACCGACGTGAGAGTACTGTCACGCCTACCCGCATGGGGGCTCAGTGAGACGCTCACGCCCTTCTTCGGCGCCCTGCGCCGTGTCGGTCCCGCCACGACGTTCACCTTCACCGCCGTGAACCAGAACGGCGGCACCTGTATGGACGTCCCGTACGGCTCCTCCGGCGAAGGCGTCCAGCTCGTCCCACAGTCCTGTGACGGCGGCGCCGGCCAGACGTTCCCGCCCGCCCCCTCCGGCGAGCAGTAGCCCCTCCGTGCGGGCGCCGTCGTGCGCCCGCCCATCCCCCACCGGAAGGAACCCGCATGTCCAACCGCATCCCCCTGTTCCTGGCCGCCGCCTTCAGCCTGGTCTTATCCATGATCGTCCCCTTCGGGGCGACGACGGCGAGCGCGGCGGTCTGCCCCCAGGGCACCTACCAGATCACGACCAGCCGCCACGCGGTCTGCACCCACGGCCCCGACGCTCCACCGCCCGGACTGGACATCAAACGCCGGGTCCAGCCCGTCTCCCAGACCGCGGCCGCCGCGGGCCTGCCCGTGTGCGAGGGCGACGGCGTCACAGGCAAGCGGGTGGAGGTCCTCTACATCCACGGCTCCACCAGCCGCTACCAGCAGTACCTGGAGACGTTCCGCACCCTCGCGGAGGGCGTCGACACGATTTACAACACCAGCGCGGCCGAGACCGGCGGCGAGCGCCACATCCGCTTCGTCACCGAAACGGTCAACGGCCTGTGCCGCCCCGTCGTCCGTGACGTGCAGATCTCCGACTCGGCTCTCAACGCCAACGACTGGGCGCCCCTGCTCAACGCCGTGCAGGCCGCCGGCTACACCCGGACCGACCGCAAGTACCTGCAGTTCGTCGACGCCCAGGTCTACTGCGGCATCGGCGGCTTCGCCGGCGACACCTCCAAGAGTGACGCCAACCGCTCCAACGTCGGCCCGGAATACGCCCGCGTCGACAACGGCTGCTGGGACTCGGCCGTGGCCTCCCACGAGGTGGGCCACACGCTCGGCGCCGTCAACAACAACGCGCCGCACGCCTCCGGCCACGCCCACTGCGTCGATGAGTACGACGTCATGTGCTACAAGGACGCCGACGACGTCACCCTGATCTACAACTGCACCAATCAGAGCCACGACCGGCTCCTGGACTGCGGCCACGAGGACTACTACAACACCAACCCGCCGGCCGGAAGCTACCTGGCCACGTACTACAACGTTGCCGACAACCTCTTCCTCATCAAGGGCGGCGGAACCTCCCAGCCGCCGGCCACCTTCCGCCTGACCAACGCCGCATCCGGCACCTGCCTGGACGACCCCGACAGCAGCACGACCAACGGCGTCCAGCTCACCCTGCGCGGTTGCAACGGCGGGACCGGCCAGACCGTGACCCAGTCCGGCTCGACCCTGCAGGTCCTGGGCAAGTGCGTCGACGCCTACGGCAACGGCACCGCGAACGGAACCGCGATCATCCTGTGGACCTGCAACGGCGGAACCAACCAGCAGTGGACGATACGGTCTGACGGCACGATCGCCGGCACGCAGAGCGGCCGCTGCCTGACGCCTTCCAACGGCGGCACGGCGGACAACACCCCCATCGTCCTGTACGACTGCGGCAGCCAGTCATACCAGCGCTGGAACCGTACATAGCGCGATGCCGTACCGGGCCCGTGGGCGCGCCGGGTGAACGCTCCCGGGCCCGGTACACGAACGCGCGCTGTGTTAGCGCTAACATCATTCGGTACAGCTGAGAGGGCATTTGATTTGAGTAGTTTGCGGCTTATGTTCTAGTAGGTGCCTCGCCAGGTTGAGGTGGTCTCGTCCGTTATGCGTTTGGTGAGGTTGTCAATCGAGGCGATGTAGATCATGGCTTCGGAGCTGAGGGGAAGGGTTTCGTAATCGCGGGTCAGGCGTCGTCTTAACATAAGCCAGCCGAGGCTGCGTTCCGCTACCCAGCGTCTTTTAACGACTTGGAAGCCGCGGACGTCGGGGTTTCTGTTGACGACTTCCACGTCGATTCCGAGGCGGGCTCCGTGTTCGACTGCGGCGTTCTTAAATCCGGTGTCTACCCAGGCTTTGGTGATGGTTGGGTAGGTCTCCTTGACGGTGTTGAGCAGTTGTATTCCTATGGCGTTTTCGGAGAGGCTTGCGGCGGTGACGGTGACGGCGAGTAGGAGGCCGAGCGCGTCTGTGACGATGCCTCGCTTCCGGCCGATGATCTTCTTGGCGGCGTCCGTTCCTTGACTGGCCAGGGGTACGTTGGTGGAGGTCTTGACGCTCTGGGTGTCGATCACGGAGGCGGTCGGCTCGGGCTCGCGGCCGGCCTTGGCGCGGGCCAGTCCGGTCAGGTCGTAGTTAAGTTGGGCGAGTATCCCTTCGTCGCGCCAGGCCGCGTAGTAGGCGTACACGGTGTTGTACGACGGGAAGTCGTGCGGTAGGTATTTCCAGGCAATTCCCGTGCGGTTGACATAGAG
>NZ_JBFANV010000103.1:0-35130 GCF_040674955.1 Nonomuraea sp. NPDC049695
CTCCGTCAGCGGCGCTCTCTTTCGCCTCCCTCCATACAGCCAGGGTGAGGTCCTGGCGGAGCCGTACCGCGAAATCGGTCGGCCGTTGCACCGGGTCGGCGATCGAGGGAAGCGTGGCGGCCAGGGTGGCGTTGGCGCGGTAACCCGCCCAGGTCCACCAGCGCACGTCGGTGCCAGTCCTCGTGATCAGGGTTCCGCCTGGGTGCACGATCGTGGGCGCTTCTTCGCGCCAGTCTGCCAGGCAGGCTTGCGCCCGGCGGGTGAGCGAAACCGGTGGGTCGGCGCCGAGGAGCACGTCCCGCATGGCGCGCGTCAGGGCGAAGGGCAGCCCTCCTATGCCGCCGCCGGTCCACTTGGCCACGCCGCCGCGGTCAGCCGGTTCGACGAAGGCCCGCTTGCGGGTCCAATCGATGAAGGTGACCCGCCAACTCTGGCCGCCCAGCAGAAGCAGCCGCGGGCCTTGCCGTTCCTCGGTCAGCAGCGAGACATCGACCTGCCCGATCTCCCGGCGCCCGGCGAGCACGGTGAACTGGGGCGGCGCGGTGAAGGACGCGGTCAACTCGATGAAATGCCGTCGCCCGAACCGCCGCTCGGCCTCCGGACCGACGAAGAGCATTCCATCGTCCCGGTCGAGGAAGCCGGAGTCCACCATGTGACGCAGGATGGGGGCAGCGGATCGGTCGAACGGTGGCAACCCGTTCCATTCGTCCTCCCAGAGCCGGTCCCCGATCCGGTGCTGCTGGAGAGCGACCGCGAGAAGCTGCTGCGCGACAAGATGGCGCGGTTCAGGCGGCGGGCTCACTGGCTCTACCCAGCCGCGTCCCCACAGCAGCAGCAAGCCGGCGGCCTGGAGGAACGCGTCCTTTCTGGTCGCGAGAAACAGACAGTTTCGCACGCTGCCGGCGCGCCGCCCAGTACGGCCGATACGCTGCAGAAAGGACGCGACGCTGGCAGGGGCGTCGATCTGGATGACCCTGTCCAGGTCGCCGACGTCGATGCCGAGCTCGAGTGTCGAGGTGGAAACGATCACGCAGTCCCGTGCTTCGGCAAACGCCTGCTCCGAGCGTGCCCGTTCGTCGGCCGACAACGAGGCATGGGAGAGGAACACTCGGACCTCGCGGGCGCTGAGTGCTGCCCCGAGCTGTTCGACCTGGCGTCGTGAGTCGCAGAACACCAGGCGTTTCTCGCCCCGGTGCAGCGCCGCGATCAGTTTCGCCGCATTGTCCAGCGAGCCGACATAGTCGAGTTCGACCTCCCCAGAAGGGCGGCCTGAGGGCACCGCTTCGGGCGCTACGACGCGGCCGGTCCGCTTGCCTGCACCCGCTCCCTGGAGCCACGTCAGGAGCTGTTCGGGGTTGCCCACCGTGGCCGACAGCCCGATCCGCTGAATCGGATGGCCCGTCAATCGCTCCAACCGCTCCAGTACGGCCAGCAGATGCCAGCCCCTGTCATCGGCGGCAAAGGCGTGGACCTCGTCCACGACGACCGCTCGGATCCGTCCGAGGAGTTGACCATGATCGGTCTTCACTCCGATCAGCATGGATTCGAGCGATTCGGGAGTGGTCAGCAGGATGTCCGGCGGATCCGTCCTGATCCGTTGCCGACGCGACTGGGTGACGTCTCCATGCCAGACACCGGCTCGACGCCCCAGCCACTCGGCGTACGAGCCGATCCGCGTGGACAGGTTGTTGAGCAGCGCTTTCAGCGGACACAGGTAGAGCACGGACAGGCCGGTCCACCCGTCCCGCTCCATCGCCGACAGCAGGGGGAAGCACGCGGCCTCTGTCTTGCCTCCGGCTGTCGGCGCGAGCAGGATGGTGTCCTCGCCGTCCATCAGCGGCGTGATCGCGGCACGCTGCAACGGGCGCAGGTCCGGCCAGCCGAGGGTGTTGACGACATGGTGAAGGACGACCGGATGGAGCCGATCCGACACGTCCGTCATCCGATGTCCAGGTCGATGTCGTCCGCCGCGGCCACGACATTGCGTTCCGTCTCGGTCAGCTCGGCTTTGGACAGCGTGAGCCGGTAGTGCCGGCGCGGGTCGAAGTCGTCGAACTGGTCAATGCGGTCGAGCACATCCCCTACGAGCTTCTTCAGGAACAGGCGAGGCGCCACCCCGACCTTGCCCCCGAGCGCTCCGCCGACCGCGGACGCCAGGTCCGCGATATAGGCGTCGTCGGCTACCGTCTTGATCACGCTCGCTGCGGGTCGATGACCATGGCGTTGGCGTCGGACACGGATTTGACAGTCCGCCGCTCCTTCACGATGGTCATGCAATGGCGTTTGGGTCAGAGGCATGGTTACGCGGCGTCATCGCCGAGGCGGTTCCTGAGGGGTCGCGGGAGCAACTGTGGAGGATGCGCCGTTCCGCGTTGCGGATTTGGCCCGGAGAGCAGGTCGCCCCCGATGCCGCCGGGTCTCGGCTGGGCGGCCGGCCGTTGGCTGCCCCCGGGACCTCCTGGCCTACCTGGGAGGGCGACCCACTGGACCTGCTGGCTCAGATCGACCTCGTGGAGGTGGCCCGGCTGCTGCCGGGCAACCCACTACCTGATCACGGGCTGCTGTCGTTCTTCTATGACACCAAGACCCCGGCGTGGGGAGTCGTTCCATCCGACCCGGCCGGCTGGCGAGTCCGGTGGGAACGCGGTCCCGTCGAGCCGATTGCCCTGCCTGAAGGATGGGGAATGTTTCCCGCCCGTGAAGTTCGATGGGAGCCATTGGTCACCCTGCCCCGGGCCACCGAGGAGTACGTCGACTTCATCGAAGCCATGGAGGACACCAGCACCACGAAGGCGCGGTCGGCACTTGATGATGCGATCGGACCTGGTCCAGCCCATCATCAACTGCTGGGCTGGCCGCATCTGTTGCAGGGCTCCATGCACTGGTCATGCCAGAAGGAGAGCACTTTTCACCGCGGCGACCGACCGCAGTATCATCCCGATGCTTCGCTGACCCAGGACGATTGGGACGAGCTGGAGACGGACACCAGGTCAGCCGATTGGCAACTGCTGCTGCAGCTCGGCAGCGAGGAGATGCCGGGATGGTGCTGGGGAGACGGGGGCGGCCTCTATTTCTGGATCCGCCGTGCAGATCTGGCGGCGCGGCGTTTCGACCAGGTCTGGACGGTCATGCAGTGCTGATGCGCGCCGGCACGCGCCCGCCTTATCCCGCCGATGGAACCTCCTACTCTTCATCTTCTCGGCCTGATGATGAGCCTGATCCCTTGACGTACAACTCGGCAGAACTGTGAACGCGAATGGTGCGGCTGGCGCTGTTCTCGTCGAGGTAGAACTCAGGCGGTGTGGCCCACGAGGATACGGGCGGCGGTTCGGACGTCTTCGACGGTGACTCCGAGCTCATCGGCGATCACCTCGAAGTCCTCCCCGGCCCTCACCATGGCGGCGACGTCCGCCACGCGGGTGCGAGACCCCTCGAAGATGGGTTGCCCGAACGCTCGCAGCGGGTCGATGACGATCTTCGAAGGGGCCCAGTGCCGGAGGTGGAGCATTGCCGGGTAGCCGTCTTCCGCTCGCACGATGTTCTGCAGGCAGGCGGTTACGATCTCGCGGATCTGCCGCTGCCCGATGCCGCCATCGAACAGCCCTTCCCCTTCCGGAGAAGTCTTCGAGAAGTCCCAGAGGACATCGATGCCATCCGTGGCCAGTTCCAGGGCGACGAGAACGTACGGTCCGATTTCCCGCTGAAGCCGCTCCAGTGCGGGACGGAGCTTGCGCGGTTTCACTCCTGCGACTCGCAGCGCATCCAGCACGTGCGCCTCCGCCATGGCCACGAAGGGAACGGTGGCCATGCGATGTGCGCCTGGCCGCGGAAGTACGTGCAGCAACGGGCGGCCGCTTTCGTAGCCGCGCGCCCAGTGATTGAACGTCTGCTGGGGAATGCTGAGGAAGCGGGCGGCGTCGCTCTGGTTGAGCAGGCCGTTCCGAGTCCTGATGTCGTCCATGCCGCACCTTTCCTCTATCGCGTCGTTGCTACGTCCAGCCAGGCGTGCCGCACAGCCCCGACAGCCCAAGTCCTCTCCAGTCGGTTGGCCGACTGGATCAGCGGGCCTCACCGTGCAGGATCTGATGGAAGATGCGTCGGGCGGTCGCGGTCAACGTCCAGGCGGTTTCACGGACGGTCTGCTTCTCGCGGTCCGTGCGGCGAACGAAGCCCTGGCCGGCGGCGGCGCACAGCTCATACGTCGTGTCGCGGCATTCACAAGTGTGCGAGATCACCCGGATGCGTGGCGGCCGAGGGGTGGGGTCGTACCACGTCAGCGTGATGTGCCCAGGCAGGGGAGGCTCGACGTGCGGGCCATGGAAGTCAGGGATCCCTGCCATGTCACACGGCCCTTCCTCTGAAAGCCTCGCCGAGGCTCCTGAGCAAGGGTCGACGTAGCTCATGACGAGCACGTGAACGTGCAGGCGTCGCATTGCCGATCCTCGCCGGAGCACCCGGGCTTGCCGCGCTCTCAGCGATGGGGACCTGGGTGAGCAGCTCAAACCACACGGTCCGGCCGAACCAGCGCCTACTGACCCCCCACTTCGTCGCCACGGCCGCCAAGATCTGCAGCCCTCGCCCACCGACCTCGTCTGAGTCGTTGCGGAGTCGTGGCCCTGACCACCACCCCTGATCCACAACCTCGATACGGATCCGGCCGGCGCCGAGCCACAGGCGTACTTGAAATGATCCATGTCTCCAGCGGCCGGACATCGTGTGCTTTATCGCGTTGGCAGCGAGCTCGGTGACCAGGAGTCGCAGATTGTCCAGAAGATTCTCATCGTCAGCGACCTCCGGCAGTGCCATAACGAGCCAGTGAGCAGCATAAATCCTTACATCACGGATTATCTGGGGACATCCAGGAAATCGCATTGCGCTGACGAGCTTCATTTCGAATGTGGACATATTGACCACCCGCCCTATTTTGTACAGCTTTGCGCTTGCCAGTGTTGATCTTGTTGGGCTGCTGTTATAAGAACTCGCAAATCACACCGCTCCCAACAGCCACTTCAAACATTGCCTACAGTGCGCTACATTGTCTTGCGAAACAATCCCAGAGCGGTCCCAGACTTTAACTGGCACCAAGCCAGAAGAGCTGGAATGGACGTAGTTACGGGAGCCGTGATGCCAGCACCCAAAGACCTAGACCCAACCGCCGGCCCAGCAGCACGTTTCGGTGCCGATCTACGCAAATACCGATATGCCGCTAAATTGACTCAGGCGCAGCTCGCCGATCGCATCGGCTACAGCAAGAGCCGTATCGGCAACGTAGAACGCGGGGACGAGAAACCCACACGCGAGTTGATCGAGCGCTGCGAAGAGGCGCTGGGCCTGAACGGTTCCCTGCTCACCCACTGGCCGGCCATCAGCGGCAACCGGATGCCCGACTGGTTCCGGCAGTGGCCGCCGATCGAGAGGAAAGCCGATCAGCTCATCACCTGGGCCCCGCTCATCGTGCCTGGGCTGGTACAGACGGAGGAGTACGCGCGTGCGATCTTCGAGGGCGGGCCTCACACGACCCCGCAGCAGGTTGACGAAGCGGCCGAGGCCCGAGTAGAGCGGCAATCCATATTCGATCGGCCGAATCCCCCTCAATTCCTTGCTGTGATAGACGAGGGCATCCTGTATCGTCCAATTGGAGACGAGTTCGTAACCCACCGCCAGCTAGAACACCTGATCACTTTGGCCGAGAACAAGTGGTTCACCATCCAACTACTTCCGTACGCAGCCCGGTGTACGGCAGTGCTGGTGGGCTCAGCTCTCTTGGCGCAGCAGAACGGGGTGCCGATCGCCGCCTACGTCGAATCAGCCGTCCACGGTCGCGTCGTTGACTCCACCAGCGAAATCAAGCGACTCGTGGACCGACTCGAACTCATACGCAGCGCGGCGCTCCCTGAGTATCTGTCAGTGCAGCGGATCAAGGAGAGAGTGCAGCGTGGAGTTGAATGAGGAAGTCGCCAAGGAGATAGCGAGCCCGGCCGGATGGATCACCGCGTCGAGTGGTCAGGGCGGCGAGTGCCTGGAGGCCAAGCATCTGTCAGACGGCAGCATCGCGTTGCGCGACACCGAACAGCCGGACGCCGAGCCATGGGTGCTCCGCCGGGCCGTCTGGGACAAGTTCGTAACAGGCGCAAAGAACGGCATATTCGACTTCTAGTACGGCAGTCCCCATTCGTGAGTTGAGCTGGGGCGGTCCAGGAGAACGGAGTGCCGATCGCCGCGTACGTCGAGTCCGCCCTTCACTGTCCCGCCTAGACAAACCCGACGAGATCAGGCGACTCGTGGTTCGGCTCGAAAGCGTACGCAAAGCGGCGCTTCCCAAGTACCTGTCAATACAGCACATCAAGGGGAGAGTGGCGGCATGGAGTTAAACGAGAACATCACGAGAGAGATCGTAAACCCAACGGGATGGATCACGGCGTCAAGCGACCAGGGTGGCGATTGTCTGGAGGCCAAGCATCTGTCGGACGGCCGCATCGCCTTGCGTGATACTGAGCAACCAGATACCGAGCCGTGGGTGGTCCGCCGGGCCGTCTGGGACAAATTCATAGCAGGCGCAAAGAGCGGAATATTCGACTTCTAGCGTCACAACCATGCGGCCCTCAAAAAATCCGTCAGGGGGCCGCACTGTTTCAAGGACCGTGAACGCGATATCCAGCGCTGTCGGGCGTCCGCAGCTTACGCTGTTCTCGCCGAGATAGAACTCAGGCGGCGTGGCCCACGAGGATGCGAGCTGCGGTTAGTGATCGTCAGATCCGCCGTGCGGGGGTGTGGCTTGCGTCCTGAGGCGATGACGGCCGTCCACAACTGACTGTACTCACGGGCAGCGGTGTCGTCGAAGGGGAGGGGATCGAATTCGCCTTCGGCGGTCTGCAGGATCTTCATTCGCTGGGCGAGCACTTGGGCTTCTGCCGCCACCAGGAGGGGGACCAGGTCACCAATGTGATGGCCGTTCCGGGTAACGGCATACCGCTCGCCGCGCTCCAGGCCATCCATGATCCTCCGCCGACCGGTTGCGTAGGTCGCGCTAGAGATCTCATGGCTGCGGTCAGCCTCGGGAGTGCTCATATCCTCAGTCTCTAACTGATGTGCCATCCGGTGCCACGCCGTAGCACATCTCGGAACTGTTTTCGAGATCGGCGGGCCGATCCGCGCAGTTTCGTGCTGCCGGATGGCCAGCGCCGGAGCCCGCGCCGGCCGCGCTGCTGATGGTGCCGCCCAGCACCACGTCCTGAAGGTGAACGTGCTGCGGGTGGCGGTGTTCGTGCCCACCCGGGCGATCTGCCGGCGCCGAGCGTCCTGAAAGTAGCCGAAGAGGCTGCCTACGTCAGACGGCGCAGGACCGAGCGCGCGTGGGCCAGACGGTGCTCATGAGCCTCGGGCAGGTCCACGGCCAGCGACTCGTACAGCGCGACCGCCTCTTCCGCCGCCGCGCGCGCTTCCGCATGCGCGCCGCCGGCGGCCGAGTGGACCTCGGCGAGGTTCAGCAGCGCGCTCGCGTGCCCGCCGCGGTAGCGGGCCGGATGCCGCGCGGCCAGCCGCCGGTACATCTCCACCGACTCCGCCGTGGCCGCCAGCGCCTCGGCGTGTTCGCCTCGCCGGGATCGTATGAGGCCGTGATCGGTCAACGCATGGGCGATATCTCCCGCCAGACGATGCGGATGGAGCCGGTACAGGCGCCGGTAGATGGCCAGGCACTGCAGCGAGGCGCTCAGCGCCTCCTCTCGATCCGGCGCCGACACGCACAACGTGTGCAGCGCGAGCGCGAGCGTCGGCTCGTGCTTCTCGGGGTCGGCGGCCGCGAGGGGGGTGAGCAGGGTGACGGCTTCCCGTGCGGCCTCCACTGCCTCCTCCTGACGGTTCAGGTCCGCCAGGACGCACGAGGTGTTGTTCAACGCCAGCGCGAGTTGCGGGGCGGCGTCGTGGTGGCGCCGGGCGATCTCGACCGCCTCGGAGTCGGCCGCCAGCGCCTCCTCGACCCGATTCAGGTCATGCAGGTCGAAGGCCAGGTTGTAGAGGGTGACGCACAAGCTCAGCTCGGCCTCGCGGACCTTCGCGCGGAAATCGGTGAGGTGATCGTCCCGGATCTGATCGTCGCACTGGATGGTCTCGATGAATTCCTCGTCGAGTTCGTCGTCATCGAAAAGATCATTGACTTCACTCAGCCCGCCGTCCTCGAAGAGCTCCGTGCCCATCGGCTGATCACCTGCGTTGAGAAACTCCACCTCATCGGGGAACAAGCGCTCGAACCGCTGTTGGCGATCCAACGCCCGCGCCGCGAGTGCGCGATCGAGGCGCACGGCTTCCTCAGCGGCGGCCACCGCCTCGCGATGCCGGCCCGTCCGTCTCAGGGCAATGGCGCCGTTGTTCAGCGTGATGGCCAGGTTGCGCAACCCGAAGAAGTCATCGTCCCCATCGACCGACCGCCTGCACATCTCCACCCGCTCGACGAAGGCCGCGTGCGCCTCCTCGTACCGCCCGACCTCTGCGAAAGCGCCGCCCAGCCGCCCCAGCGCTTCGTCAAGCCGGCTCGTGATGAGCCAGTCCGGCTCATCACTGGCGTCGTTGTAGCGGCGCCAGATGCTCTCCGCCTCAGTCGCGGCGTCGACGGCTTCGTCGAAACGGCCGACGCTGGTAAGACAGTCGGCATACAGGGCGAGCGCGTACGCCAGTTCATAGCCTTGGGGTCGGCCAGGCTTGTTGTCTGGTTGCTGCCGGATGTCACGGACCGCCTCGGCCGCCGAGTCCAGCGCTTCGCCGTGCCGCCCGAGCCGCGCCAAGATGCCGATGGATCTGGTTCGCGCATCGTTCGCCAGGTCAAGATCAGAAGCGTCCGCGACCGCCAGGCGCAGGCTCACCGCCTGCTCCTCCTGTTTGATCGGCAACACTTCCTCGTAGCGCCTCAGCTCCTCCAGAACGCTGCTCAGAGAGCCCAGCGTGCGGCGGTAATCGTTCAGGAAGTCGTCGGTGGCCTCGATGCCATCCGCTCGGTAGACGTCGATCGCTTCGAGATAGGCCAGCCGCGCGAGCGCGTACCAGTCCGGGTGCTCCAGCTCGGCGCCGAGGCACCCCAACTGCTCAGCCAGCGCGTACGGGCTGGGCCAGGCTTCGCGGGGCTGCCCGCGCAGAGCCTCGATCTTCTCCATGAGGACCTGGGCGTATCGCAGGTCGGGACCGTCAGGTAACACGTAACGTCGCAGATCGCGACTGTTGGGTGAACCGGGATGTTGAAGCAGCATCTCTGAACTGATGTGATCTTCCACCATTGTCGTGACGGTAGCGCAGCCCCACGACACAAAGCTCGCTCGTGGGTCTATCGCGGCGCAAGGTCGCAACGCCACACCACGAAACCCGGCCAGGACCGAACACGTCACGGCGGCCAGGGCGTGACCGGCTCAGCCTCCCCACCGGCGTGCTGGTGGTCTTCGACCGGTGCCCCGAGACCCCGCCCTGGAAGGAACGAGGCGGTTTCGAGCAGGCGACCACGCCGTCCGGCCGCCAGGTCACCGTTCTGCGCGTGTGACGGGCGCCTGAGTTCCGGCAGGAGCCACATACCAGGACAGGATGGCAATCAATTGGTTGCGGGGGGCGTAACAGGCGCGACAGAGCCGGGACAGCGGTACGACAGCCCTCCTTGGTTGGCTGAATGCGTCGTTGTCAGCGAGAAAGGACAGACGTCGCATGCTCACCCGAATTCCCCGTCGAAGGCCGGCTCTCGCACTCGCCACGGGGCTGCTCCTGGCTCCGCTCGTGGTCACCGGGGCGTCATCCCCCGCCGCCGCGACACCGCAGGAGTGTGAGCGGGGTGCCAACGGTTTCGTCGACATTCCCGACACTCTGAAGGGCACCCCGGCTCCGGTGGCGCCCGCCAGGATCATCGGACTGACCGGCACCCTCTACTACGGCAAGATCGGTGGTGTCACCCGCGGCTGGGCTCACCTGGGTGGGGAGACCACCTGGGGTGACAGCGTGTGGATGGACTGGAGCCGGGACGGCGGCAGGACGTGGATCCAGTGCGGTCCGTTCGAGGTGACCTCCGGCGGGCAGACGAAGACCAGTGCGGCACAGCGCACCAGCTCCGACGTCAACTGGAAGTTCCGGGCGTGCGTGAGGTGGGGTCGCCACATACCGCCGGCCATCAGCTGCACCGATTGGTGGTAACCACCGGATCGTGTCAGAGCGTGACCGCCCCTGAAACGAGGTCACCCAACAACTCGGGGCTCTCCGCCGGGCGGTCGATCCCGCGCAGCGGGCCGTGGTCGGCGAGGTGCGCCTCGGCGTACAGGCGGGCCACGAGTGCCTTGCGGCCGTCGTCGAGCCCCCACGTGGCCTGGTCCTCCAGCAGCGCGGCGGCGTACACGTCGGCCATGAACTGCGCCAGCGGATACAGCCGCTCCTCCCCCACGGACGGCTCCAGCGCGGCCCACGCGGAGACGGCCTTGGCGAGGTCGTCGATGCGCGTGTGCACCAGGTCGGAGGTGGCCAGGTCACGCAGGCGGTCGAGGAAGGGCAGGTGGGCCTGCTCCTTCACCATGGCGCGCCGCACGTCGAGGCAGAGGATGTTGTCGCCGCCCTCCCAGATCGGGTTGACCTGGGCGTCGCGCAGCAGCCGGGCCACCGGCCACTGCTCGATGTAGCCGTTGCCCCCGTGCACCTCGATCGCGTCGCTGGCGGCCGTCACGCCGAGCCGGGCGGCGCGGAGCTTGATGAGCGCGGGGGCGATGCGCAGGCGGGGGCCGACGTGGCCGTCGAAGACGAGGGCCTGGGCGGCCTCGACCTCGACGATCAGCTCGCCGAGCTTGCGGCGCATCAGCGGCTGGTCGATGAGCGGCCGCCCGAACGCCTCGCGTGACCTGGCGTAGCAGATCGACTCCACCAGCGCGCGCCTGGCCACGCCGGCGCCCATCATGGCCACGCCGAGCCTGGAGGCGTTGGTGAGTTTCATCATGGTCCCGAGCCCCGAGCCGGAGCTCTCCCCCGACAAGGGGAACGCCTCCGCGTCGGCGAACTCGACCTCGGCCGACGCGACCGACCTGGTGCCGAGCTTGTCCTTGAGCCGCCTGATCCGCACCCCGTTGCGGGTCCCGTCCCGCCGCTCCCACAGCACGAGGAACGGCGACACGGCCCCGTCGGGACGCCTGGCCAGCACCACGAACGCGGACCCGTTGGCGTTGGACGCGAACCACTTGAACCCCGTCAGCAGCCACGCGTCGCCGGCGGGCTCCGCCGTGGCCTCCAGCGCCGCCAGGTCCGAGCCGCCCGTCCGCTCGGTGAGCATCTGAGCGGCCTCGCCGGAGTAGTAGCCGTTGGCGAAGATCTCCCGGACCCGTTCGCGTACGTCCTGCGGCGCGTACTTCTCCGCAAGGGAGACCACCATGTCCCCGCCCGTGCCGAGCGCGCAGCCCATCCCGATGTCGGCCTGGTCGAGCAGGTACGTCCAGGCGGCGGCGAGCGCGGCCGGATCCGCCCCATGGGAGCGGGCCTCCTCCGCGAACGTCGGCGAGGTGAAGTTGTCCTCCATGAGCGCCTGCCTGGCAGCCTGGAACGACGGCGGCATGACGACCTGGCTGACGTCCCTGCCCCACTTGTCGTACTTCTCCAGCCGCGGCGGGTTGCGGTCGGTCTCCTCGGCGCATTCGGCGACGAGCCCGCCCATGAGCGCGCCCAGCCGCTCCAGGCGCGGCTCGGCCCAGGCGAATCCCTCGCCCAGGTGGCGCCGCATGAGCAGGCGGAGCGTGGGATCGCAGGTCCACCAGTTGCGCCCGGCCGCGCCCTGGTAGCGCTCGGTGGCGTACCGGTCGCTGCGGTCGCCGCGGTCGAAAGGTTCGATGAGGTAGCGGCCCATACTCGCGAGTGTTACATATACTCGACACGCGATGGAAGAGCGTAACAACCTGAGTGCCAGATCGGCCGTGCTGAGCGCGCTGCTGGGCAGCCACCCGCCGCGCCTGCCGGCCCGCCATCTGGTGCGCATCGGCGCGCTGTTCGGCATCGCCGAGGGCACCGTACGGGTGGCGCTGTCACGCATGGTCGCGGCCGGCGACCTGCTCCAGGACGGCCGCCACTACACGCTCTCGCAGCGTCTCGTCGAGCGCCAGGCCAGGCAGGACGAGAGCCGCGACCCGCACACCAGGCCGTGGGACGGCACGTGGGAGGTGGCCGTGGTCACCGCGGAGCGGCGCGCGCCCGCCGACCGGGCCGCGTTCCGGCACACGATGACCGCGCTGCGCCTGGCCGAGCTCCGCGAGGGCACCTGGATGCGGCCCGCCAACCTGGTGCGCGAGTGGCCGGAGACCGTCACCGCGCAGTGCACGCTGATCGACGGCCGCCCGCACGGCGACCCCACTCCCCTGCTGTGGGACCTGGACGGCTGGGCGGCCGAGGCCCGCGGGCTGGAGCGGGCCCTGGAGAGGGCGGACGGCCTGGCCGAGGGCTTCCTGGTCTCGGCCGCCGTGCTGCGCCACCTCCTGGCCGACCCGCTGCTCCCGGAGGAGCTGCTACCGCCTGACTGGCCGGGCGCGGAGCTGCGCTCCCGCTACGACGCCTTCGACCGCCGCTATCGGGAGGTGCTGTACGAGCACCTCGGCAACCTCACAGAGGGACGCCGAAAATGATCCGCTTGTGCCGGAACTCGGTGACGCTCCACAGCTTGCCGCCCTGCACCGTCAGGTCCTCAGGACCGACGGGAAACCCCCTGGTCTCCAGCTTGCCGTCGGCATAGACGAGCAGCTTGCCGTTGGCGGCCGCGCCGGCCGCCTGGCTCAGGTACCACTTCCCGCCCCACGAGACGGCCCCCTGGATCTTGGGCTGTCCCATCACGAAGGCGTCCTCGGGCTCACCGCCGGACAGGCCGAGGGGCCAGCGGGCCACCCAGCCGCCCGGGTCGTCCTCCCGGTACTCGCCGCTGACCAGCCGCGGCGTGCCGCCACTGCGGTCGATCGAGACGAACGAGAACAGCGGCCCCGCCGTCACCACCCGCCAGAAGTCGGTCTGCGGCATCACGTACCGGTAGCCGAACGCGTGGAACTTGCCGTCGTGCCGCCCGATCCGCTTGGGGTCGCCCAGATCGCTCTGGGCGGTACGCAGGTCCAGCACCCGGTTGAGGTCGAAGACGCGCAGCCCCCTCTTGGTGTCGGCGATGTAGACGAGGTCGCCGTCGCACGCGATGCCGCCCGCGTGGATGTCGATCGGCCCGTACGAGCCGTCCGGCTTCGCCTCGACCAGCAGCGCATGCTGATATTTCAGCGTCTTGGGGCTCAGGAAGGACACCCTGATGCCCCGCTCGCCCTCATCCGGCTTGAAGTACCAGGTCGCCAGGAACGCCGGCACCCCGATCGAGCCGGACTCGTCGGAGCAGGTGAGCCCCTGCGGATACCAGTCGACGGTGTCCTGGTCCTTGTCGTCGAAGGCGTACCAGTCGACGGGTCGCGGCCGCATGGAACCGACCGCGCCCGAGGCCCCCTTGTGCTCCGCGACCCGGTTGCCCTGTGCCAGCACCGCCTCGACGCCGACGCTGCCGATCTCCCCCGCGAGCTTGGCCGCCCCCTCGGCCAGGTCGCCCGTCTGCCTCCGCAAGGCCAAGCGCGCCTTGTCCGTGGGAACCATCCCCGTTGCCGCCATGTGACCCTCACTTTGCCGTCCCTTGACCCAGTTTGATGGACGGCAAGCGGCAGAGGTTGGCGATCAGCGCCACAAATGTACCGGCAGCCCCGAAAGCGCCAGTTCGCGGTAACGCCGTACGAGCCGCTCCCGGTCCCCGCCGAAGCGCTCCAGCGCCTCCCGCTGCCACGCCGCCCCCGTGCGGCGCAGCCTGGTCCGCTGCGCGATCACGTCCAGGGCGCGGTCGGCGTCGGAGGGCGTCACCCCGGCCGCGAGCAGCCCTTCCCGCGCCTCGGGCAGCAGCCGGAGCACGAGGTCGGCGGCGGTGAACTCGGCGTCCTCGCCCGGCCAGGAGAGCTTGGCGTCCAGCCCGTGCATGGCCGCGCGATAGAAGTTCTGGTACGCCTCCGCGAACCGGTACCCGGTCAGATCCCGCTCCGCCTGCGCCAACGTCAGCCCGAGCAGGAACGCCGTGTTCGCCGCCATGTCCACGCACGTAGGCCCCGCCGGCAGCGCGCGCATCTCGATCCGCAGGTGTCCGCCGTCCGCCGGGTCGTAGACGGGCCGGTTCCACTGCCAGATCGTGCCCTGGTGCAGCCGCAGCTCGGGCACCTCGTACGGCTCCGCGTCGTCGGTCAGGTCGGGCACGATGGGGTCGTAGTCCCGCACGTACCGCT
This sequence comes from Nonomuraea sp. NPDC049695, assembly GCF_040674955.1. Lineage (NCBI taxonomy): Bacteria > Bacillati > Actinomycetota > Actinomycetes > Streptosporangiales > Streptosporangiaceae > Nonomuraea > Nonomuraea sp. NPDC049695. The sequence continues at coordinate 14,277 of NZ_JBFANV010000103.1, forward strand.
CGAACAGCTCATAAGCGCCCTCACGCACCCAGTCCGAGCCGAACGTGACGCGCCCGTCCCTGCGCTCGCGCCGCTGCACGTCCCGGTCGTCGGCGGCCTCCTCCATCAGCGCGACCCGCGTCTCCTCCCACAGCCGCCTGCCGAGGAAGAACGGCGAGTTCCCGCATGCCGCCAGCACGGGGCCGATGGCGAGCTGGGCGGCGTTGAACAGCCGGGCGAACCGCTCGGGCGGCGTGCGGATGTGCACCTGCCAGGAGGTGTTGGCGCTCTCGAGGATCACGTCCTCCACCGACAGCTCGAGATCGTCGATCTTGACCAGGAACGGCTCCAGCCGCAGCCGCCTGATGCCCCTGCTCATGGCCCGGTAGCGGTTCTGGTCGCTCATCGCGCCGACCGTGAAGTCGTCGGCGTCGAGCGTGGGCAGGATGCCGATGGGCAGCGCGCCGCCGCCCGCCACGGCCCGGCCCACGGCCCGGTCCACCTTGCCCATCGTCTCCTGCACCTCGTCGCCGAGCCGCGCGAAGGGCTCGCCGGCCAGCGGCGTCGGGGTCAGGTTCACCTCGAGGTTGTAGCGGCCGAGCTCGAGCACCACGCGCGGGTCGTCGAGGTCCTCGAGCACCTGGCTGTTGCGCGGCAGCGGCCGCCCCCGCTCGTCTATCAGGAACAGCTCCAGCTCGGCCCCGATGGTGGCCGGCCCCTGGCCGAAGCCGGGGGTTGCGAGCAGCTCGCGCAGCACGCCGAGCTGCTCCTGGATGCGCTCCCCGAAGGCGGTGTACTCCGCCTCGGTAAATCGCTCCTTGTCCAGATCTCTTCCCATCACCTCCCTCTGTCCTTTTCACTGGGGTTGACACCTCACCAGGGGATCACGCCGGCATCCTCCAGATACGCCCCGGTGGGGCCGTCGTGGTCGACGGTCGCGAGCCGCACCGCGATGGCCGCGCCCTGCTCGGGGGTCCTGAACCCGCTGTGCCCGTTGAGGTCGGTGGCGCAGTATCCGGGGCTGACCGCGTTCACCTTGATCGAGGTGGCCATCAGCTCCTTGGCGTAGCAGATGGTGATCATGTTGAGCGCGGTCTTGGAGGAGTTGTAGGCGATGATGTTGGCGTCCCAGAAGTGACTCTCCGAGTCCATCGCCATGGCCAGCGAGCCGAGCTCGCTCGACATGTTCACGATCCGCCCGGCCTCCGACTGCCGCAGCAGGGGCAGCATGGCGTTGGTCACCGCGATCACGCCGAACACGTTCGTCTCGTAGACCGCCCTGACCGCCGCCACCGAGGCGGTGCTGGGGGTGACCGCGGTGATGTCGCCGCCGATCGCGGCGTTGTTGACCAGGATGTCCAGCTTTCCGTACTCCTGCTCGATCCACTTCGCGGCGGCGGTCGCGCTCGCCTCGTCGGTCACGTCGAGCCGCACGTACGGCTGCCCGAGCCGCTCGGCGGCGGCCCGCCCGCGCTCCTCGTCGCGCGCTCCCACGATCGCGGTGACACCCTGCTCGCCCAGCAGCCGCGCGATCTCGTAACCGATTCCCTTGTTGGCGCCCGTGATGAGCGCGATCTTCGTCATGCGTCCACGTTCTCGCAGGTCGCAGCGGGTCCGGGAGAGACCTGGAAAGGCTGGTATCAGCGGTACCACCCACGCACGATCGGACATCACCGAGGATGGGGGCATGAACCGCGACGAACTCGCCGACTTCCTGCGCATCAGGCGCGCCCATGTCACCCCGGCCGAGGTGGGCCTGCCGGGCGGCGACCGGCGCCGCACACCAGGGCTGCGGCGCCAGGAGGTCGCGCAGCTCGCGGGCATGTCGATCGACTACTACATCCGGCTGGAGCAGGGCAGGGGCCCGCATCCGTCGCGGCAGGTCCTCAACGCGCTGGCCAGGGCCCTCATGCTCAGCCAGGACGAGCGCGCCCACCTGTTCCACCTCGCCGGGCAGGCGGTGGAGAGCCCGCGGATCAGGGAGGACGTCCCGGAGAGCCTGCTGCACCTGCTCTCCTTCATGGAGGAGGTCCCCGCGTACGTGCTGGACGCCCGCTACGACATCCGCGCCTGGAACCCCCTGGCCAATGCCCTCATGGGCGGCCTCGACAGCGTGACGGACGAGACCAGGAACGTCATCCGCTGGGTCTTCATGTCCCCCGACATCACCAAGCACTTCGAGGACGAGGAGAAGAGCCGCTTCGCCCGCGCCTCGGTCGCCGACCTGCGGGCGGCCATGGGGCGCTACCCCGACGACCGCAAGCTCCAGGCGCTGGTCACCGAGCTGCTCGGGCTCAGCCCCCACTTCGCCGAGCTGTGGTCCAGGCACGAGGTCGAGATCCGCAGGCAGCAGCGCAAGCGCGTCACCCACCCGGTGGTCGGGGAGATCGATGTGATCTGCCAGGTCATGGCCGTGCCCGACCGCGACGACCTCCGTCTCGTCCTCTACACCGCCGAACCCGGCTCGCCCTCCCACCAGGCCTTGCGCGACCTGCGGCAACTGACTCTAAGCTCATGAGATGAAAGCGGTTGCGTTTGACATCTTCGGCGGCGAGCTCGACGTGCGCGAGCTGCCCGACCCGTCCCCCGCCCCGCACGGGGCGGTGATCAGGGTCGAGGCGACAGGGCTGTGCCGGTCCGACTGGCACGGCTGGCAGGGGCACGACCCCGACATCAAGGTCCTGCCCCACGTGCCGGGCCACGAGCTGGCCGGTGTCGTCGAGGCCGTCGGCGCCGACGTGCGCGGCTGGCTGCCGGGGGCGCGCGTGACCGTCCCGTTCATCTGCGCCTGCGGCACCTGCCCCTCCTGCGCCACCGGCGACCAGCAGGTGTGCGAGCGGCAGACGCAGCCGGGCTTCACCCACTGGGGCTCGTTCGCCGAGTACGTGGCCATCGACCGCGCCGACGTCAACCTGATCGCGATCCCCGAGGACATGGCCTTCACCACGGCGGCCGGGCTGGGCTGCCGCTTCGCCACCGCGTTCCGCGCCGTGGCGCAGGTCGGCGAGGTGCGGCCGGGCGAGTGGGTGGCGGTGCACGGCTGCGGCGGCGTGGGCCTGTCGGCCGTGATGATCGCGACGGCGGCCGGGGCCCGCGTGGTGGCCGTGGACGTCAGCACCGACGCCCTGCACCTGGCCGAGCGGGCGGGGGCCACGCACTTCGTCAACGGCTCGGCCGGTGACGCGGCCGCCCAGGTCAGAGAGCTGACCAGGGGCGGCGCCCACGTCTCCATCGACGCGCTGGGCAGCCCGCAGACCTGTGCCGCCTCGGTCGAGAGCCTGCGCCGCAGGGGCCGTCACGTCCAGGTGGGGCTGCTGCCGGGCGGGCCGACCCCGGTGCCGATGGGCCGGGTGATCGGTCACGAGCTGCGGCTGCTGGGCAGCCACGGCATGGCCGCGCACGCGTACCCGCCGATGCTGGAGATGATCAGGGCCGGGATCCTCCACCCCGACCAGCTCATCACCCGCACGATCGGGCTGGCCGACGCCGGCAAGGCGCTCGCCTCGATCGGCTCGGTGCCGGGCGTCACGATGATCGCTCCTCGACCCGGACGGTAATCGTTTCGCGTCCCTATGTGTTTTCCGAAAATTGGTAATTGGGTCTGACCTTCATAAAGCAGGACTTTTCACGATGAAGGCAATAGGTCAGGATTGAGAAGCCCGCAGACAGACGTTGTTAGCCTGGCCGACCGCAAGGACGCATGGTGATCAGAACGTTACTCGCTGAGGACATGAACCTGGTACGCGGGGCGCTGGTGGCGCTGCTGGCCTATGAGGAAGACATCGAGGTCGTGGCCGAGGTCTCCAGGGGGGACCACATCCTGGCCGCGGCCAGCGCCTGCCGCCCCGACGTCGCGGTGCTCGACATCTCGCTGCCCGGCAAGGACGGCCTGGCCGCCGCCGGCGAGCTGCACGAGGAACTGCCCGAATGCGGCGTGCTCATCCTGACCGGCGTGGGCACGCCGGGCCTGCTCAAGCGGGCGCTCGATGTGCACGTGCGCGGGTTCATGGCCAAGGACTCGCCGCCGGAACGGCTGGCGGACGGCATCCGCAGGGTGAACGACGGAGAGCGGGTCATCGACTCGGAGCTGGCCATCGCGGCCATGCGCCCGGCCGACGCGCCGCTGACGCAGCGCGAGCTGGACGTGATCGGGGCCGCCGCGGACGGGGGGTCGATCGAGGAGATCGCCGCGTCGCTGTTCCTGTCCGAGGGCACCGTACGCAACTACCTGTCCAAGAGCACGACCAAGCTGGGCGCCCGCAGCCGGATCGACGCCATCCGCATCGCCAGGGAGTCAGGCTGGATCTAGGCCCGTGTGGGCGGCGAGGAAGGCGAGGGCGTCGGCCGCCAGGCCGACGGACCTGCTGGCCGCCCGCGCGCCGTGCCCGACGTCCGGCTCGTGCCTGAGCAGGATCGGCCGGTCCCCGCCCGTCGCCCACTGCAGGGCGGCGCACATCTTGCGCGCGTGCATCGGATCGACCCGCGTGTCGCCCGCCGAGACCGTGAACAGCGTGGCCGGGTAGTCCTGTCCCTTCCTGACGTGGTGGTAGGGCGAGTAGGCCAGCAGCCAGTCGAGCTGTCCGGGGTCGTCGGGGTCGCCGTACTCGCCGGTCCAGGAGGGGCCGAGGCCGCTCAGGTGGTAGCGGGCCATGTCGAGCAGGCCCGCCGAGCACACCGCCGCCGCGAACAGTCCGGGCCGCTGGGTGAGGGCGGCGCCGACGAGCAGGCCGCCGTTCGACTCGCCCCAGATGCCGAGCTGCTCCGGCGTGGTCCAGCCGTCGGCGATCAGCTTCTCCGCGGCGGCCACGAAGTCGTCGAACACGTTCTGCTTGCGCTCCAGCATGCCGTCCCGGTGCCAGCCCTCGCCCTCCTCGCCGCCGCCCCTCAGGTTGGCGACGGCCAGCACGCCGCCGGCCTCGACCCAGGCCAGGGAGTCGGCGGCGTAGCCGGGCATGAGGGGGATGCCGAAGCCGCCGTACCCGGTGAGGATCGTGGGCCGGGGGCCGGCCGGCGCCGGGCGCGCGACGACGACCATGCGGACGCGGGTGCCGTCGGCGGAGGCGTACTCGATGTGGTGGCTGCGCACGGAGGGCAGCGCGCTGCGGCCCGGCGCGGCCGACCAGAGGGTGGTGTCGCCGGTGCGGGCGTCGTAGCGCCAGATCTCGGGGGGCGTGACGGCGTCGGTGTAGGTGAACCAGGCCTCGGGTCCGCCGTCCGGGCGCGAGGTCAGTGAGGCGATCGTGCCGCTGCCCGGCAGTGGCACGGTGCCCAGCCGCCGCCCCGTACGGGCATGGTGCACGGCGATCTCGCCGACGGCGTGCCGGGTCCTGGAGACGAGCAGCCTGTCGCCGTCGAGCACGGTGAACGCGCCCAGCACCGCCTCGGGGTCCTCCGGGATCAGCTCACGCCACGCGGTGGGCTCCTCCGGATCGGCCACGCAGAGCCTGCGCCTCGGCGCGTCCCTGTCGGTGACCAGGTAGAGGCGGCCGTCGCAGGCCACCGCTCCCGCCGTGCGAGCGTGCGCCCCGTCCTGTACGGGCCGGGGCTCCGGATCGCTCCGCGAGAGGTCGGCCAGCCAGAGCGAGTTGCCCGCCGGGGCGCCCGCGGAGATCGTCAGCCAGCGGCCGTCGGCGCTGATCTGCACGCCGTACGAGACCGGTCCCCGGGTGAAGAACGGGACGTCGGCCGCGACGCCGACCCTGTGCAGGTGGACGCCCTCACGGAAGCGCACGTAGTAGAACGCCTCGCCGCCCGGCAGCCAGGCGACCGCCGAGTAGCGGCAGCCGCTGATGGGCCCGTCGATGACGCGCCCGGTGTCCACCTCCTTGACGTAGAGGTCCGCCCGCTCGTCGCCGCTCCGCGAGATCTGGTACGCCAGGCGGCGCCCTTCCAGGTCGGGCTGCCAGTCGTCCAGCGTCGTGAGGCCCGTGGGATCGAGCTCCATGGGGTCGATCACGACGCGGTCGTCGCAGTAGAGGACCGGGTGTTCCTGAACGGTGGACTGGCGCAGGTGGAAGCGCCGTTCGCCGCGCCACACCGGCGCGGTGACCAGGCCCGTCTCCCTGAGCTCGGTGAGCCGGACGAGGAACCGGTCGCGATGGGGCAGCCTGGCGGCGCCCTCGCGCCAGAGCCGGTCCTGCGCGGCCAGCCAGGTCTCGGTGTCGGGGGCGTGGGGGTCTTCGAGCCAGCGGTACGGGTCGTCGATGTCGTGTCCGTGGCGGTGTTCGGTGAGAGGGAGGCGTTCGGCAGGCGGGTAGTTGTCTGGAAATTTCATGACACGGGCTCCGGGTGCCAGTGGCCGGCCAGGTCCGCGTAGAGCGGCGAGACCCTGGCCAGCTCGTCATGGGTGCCGACGGTCACCCGGGTCCCGTCCATGAGGAGGATGCGGCGGGCGCGCAGCGCGGAGGTGAGGCGGTGCGCGACGACGATGAGCGTGCCGCCGCGCCGCGCGAACGCGGTCTCCGCCCGGGCTTCCGCGGCGGGATCGAGGTGACAGGTGGCCTCGTCGAGGATGACGAGGCGGGCGGGGGCGAGGTAGGCGCGGACGAGCGCGACGAGCTGCCGCTGCCCGGCCGACAGCGCCGCCGGGTCCAGCGGGGCCTCGTAGCCGCCCAGCGCGTCCACCAGTTCACGGACGCCCACGGCGGCGACGGCTTCGTCCAGCCGCTCCTTCAGGTCGGCCGGCGTCCGCGGGTATGCGAGGTTCTCCGCCACCGTGCCGCGGAAGACGTACGCCTCCTGCGGGATCAGCACGCGGGCGTCGGGGTCGAGCTGCTCGGCGGGGACGCCGCCGACCAGCACCTCCCCCTCAGCGGGGCGGAGCATGCCGCTGACCAGGGCGGCCAGCGTGGACTTGCCCGCCCCGCTGGGCCCCACGACCGCCAGGTGGTCGCCCTCGGGAATGACGAGGTCGAGGCCGTCGAGCACGGGGGCGGAGTGGGGGCCGTACGCGAAGGTGACGGAGGCCAGCCGTACGTCGGAGGACGGGGGGCGCAGGCTCGGCCGGACCGGCGGGGCGGCCGGGGCGGAGGCGGCGATGCGGCGCAGCGTGGCGGCCAGCCGGACGCCGCTGACGCCGAGGCCCTGCACGAGGCCGCCGAGTGCGGGGGCCAGGGACTGCGTGACGTACGCGAGCGTGCCGACGATCACGCCGGGGCCGAGGCCGCCGTCCAGCAGCCATGGGGTCCCGGCCAGCACGAGCACGACGGGCAGCCAGCCGCCCACGGCGAGGGCGGCCGTGCGGGCGGCCGTCACCCCGGCGAGCGCCCGCGCGGCGGCGGCCTGGTCGCCGACCTGGCGATCGAGCCGCTCGTACGCGCGATCCTGCAGGCCGCACGCCTCGATGTCACGCAGCCCGCCCGCCACGCCCGTCATGGCGTCGGCCAGCCGCTCGTCGGCCAGCAGGAACGCCCGCTGCCTGCGCGCGAGGGCGGGCAGCGACGCCAGGAACAGCGCGAGCCCGGCCGCGAACGGCGGCAGCACGAGGGCGAGCGCCTGCGGGGCCAGCGTCACCAGCCCGAGCACCACGCTGACCACCGTGAACGCGAACCCCCTGACGGTGGTGACCACGGCCGCGAAGGCGTCCCTGGCCAGCTCCACCTGGAGCGTCGCCCTGGCCACCGCGGCGCTGTCGCGCCCGTCGGCCTGGCGCAGGGTCCCTTCGACGACGTGGGCCAGGAGGCCGTCCCTGAACGGCTCCGCCACCGCCGCCACGCAGAGCACGACCTGCCGCGCGGCCACGGCCGCGATCAGCCACGCGACGCCGAGCGCCGCCAGCCACGCCAGCCCGGTCACGGGGTCGGCCCTGGCGAACCCGTCCTCGATGGCGCGCGCGACGGCATGGCCGATGAGGAACGCGGGCGCGGCCTCCAGCACGGACCAGAGCCCCATGGCGACGAGCCGCCGCGGCTCCCGGCTCAACGCCCGCCAGAATCCGATGCCGGCATGCTCCCGCCGTCTCACGGCTCTGTCCCCTGGAAGACCGCCCGATAGGCGGGGTCCTCCCACAGCACGTGGTGCGGCCCGCGGGCGCGTACCACGCCGTTCTCCAGCCAGACGACCTGGTCGGCGCGGGCGGCGGTGGCGGGCCGGTGGGCCGCGATCAGCCGGGTGCGCGCGCGGGGGTCGGTCGTGAGGGCCTGGCTCACCTGGCGCTCGGTCACGGTGTCGAGGCTCGAGGTGGCGTCGTCGAGCACCAGCAGCCGCTCGCCTTGCGCGAAGGCCCGCGCGAGGCCGATCCGCTGCCGCTCGCCCCCGGACATCGGGGCGTCGCGCAGGGGCGTGCCGTACCCGAGCGGCAGCCGCCGGACGAACGCGTCCGCGCACGCCGCCTGCGCCGCCTCGATCACCGGGCCTTCGGCCGGTTCCTGGGAGATGGCCTCGGACACCGTCTCGCCCACCAGGACCGGACGTTCGAAGGCGTACCCGATGGCTCTTCTCAGCTCCTCCCGCGACAGCTCCCGCAGCGGGACCCCGTCGAGCAGGACGGCGCCGCGCCCCGGATCGGTCAGCCGGCCCGCCAGGGCGGCCAGCAGGGACTTGCCCGACCCGGACCGCCCGACCACGGCGGTTACCGAGCCGCCGGGGAGCGTCAGGTCGCCGACGGTCAGCCCGTCCACCGCCACGTCGCGGAACTCGACCGTCCCCGGACCGGGCGGGAGCGTCCGCGTGCCGTGCGCGACCGGGGTGAGGCCGAAGATCTCGGCGACCCGTTCCGCGGCCGCCCGGGCACGGGCCAGGCCGCCGACGAAGCCGAGAGAGGTGCTCAGGGAGGCTCCGAGCACGGCGTAGCGGGCGGCCGCGTACAGCTCTCCGACGGTGAGGCGGCCGGAGGCGAGCATGAAGCCACCGGCGATCAGCACCGCGACCTCCAGCAGCGGCACCACCAGGCCCGACTGGACCGCGGCCCCCGCGTTGGCCCGCCACAACGACATCCCGTGCGCGCGCAAGCGGGGCAGCGGCGCGAGCACGCGCCGCGCCTCCTGGGCCGCGGTTCCCGCCGCGGCGATCGTGCGCGCCCCCTCCATGGCGTCCACGAGCCGCGCGGCGATCTCCCCCTGCACCTGCTGGTAGCCGCCTGAGATCACCGTCGAGGCGCGGAGGAAGGCACGCAGGACGAGCAGGATGACCACGATGCCCACCCCGAGCGTCAGCGTCAGGACGGGCGCGATGAGCGTGAGAGCGACCAGCGCCCCCACCGTCGGCACCAGGAGCGCGAGCGCGCCGGTCACCGTCTCGGGCGCCCTGCCCACCTCCTCGGCGTTCAGTCCGGCCCTGGTGACCAGCTCGCCTCCGGGAAAGTGGCGGGTGGCGGCGTTCCCGGCCCCGAGCACATGGCGCAGGACGGCCCGCCGCAGCGTGGCCGCCGCGTACGCGCCGCCGGCGCCGCGGGCCCAGACGCCGAGGCTCTCACCGGCCACGACGGCGGCCACGGCGCCGGCGGAGAGCGCCAGCCACGGGGTGCCGTCCGGCTGGCGCGTGACGAAGGCATCCACGGTGCGGCCGACCAGGTACGGGATCGCCAGCTCACCGGCCGCGCCCACGACCGCCGTGACGGCCAGCACGGCGGGCCAGGGGCCGCTGCGCCGTACCGCGCCGATCACCAGCCGGTCTCCCGCTAGCACCCGGTGCCTCCTTACGTCTGCGTCCCCGCGCCGCCGGTGACGGCGGCGCGGGGACTGCTATTCATGATCAGTGGCAAATTGCGACACTGAGGTTGCTGGGCTTGCCAGAGTGGCAGGACAGCACCGTCAGCGTGCTGCCACCGCTGGCGACGTCGCTGGCCGTGGGGGCCTCGAGACCCTGCAGGTCGAGAAGGACCATTCGTCTACACCTCCTTCCGGTCTTCGTGGGGGGCAGGCCGCCCGGGAGCGGCCTCGAGGAACGGCAGATGGCCCGGCTGGTCGCCCAGCGTCGTGCCGAGGGCGAAGAGCACGCCCGCCGTCCCGGTCGCGAAATCCATGGAGAGGCGCAGCATCTGGTCGCCGGGGAAGGCCAGGCCTCCGCCGTACGGCAGCGCGTGCCATCTCAGGCCCTTGACGTGTTCGCGCGGGTCGCCCGTGCGGGCCGCGAGCATGCCCGCGCGCCCGGTGAACAGCCCGGACTGCACGAAGAAGCCGGCCTGCCCGGCCAGCCGCAGCTCGGCCAGGGCCGTGGCGAGCTCCTCGTCGTGCCGGTGCGCGAGATAGCGCTCCAGCACCAGGGCGATGCCGGCCGACCCCTCGTCCAGGTACGGCAGCAGCCGCCAGCCCTGGTTCACCTGGAGCGAGCCGTCCGCGGAGCGCCGGCAGCGCCGCAGGTCCTGCCGGAGCGCGGTCGCCGCCAGATCGAGCAGCGCCCCGTCCGCGGTGTGCTCGTACGCGTGCAGGAACAGCAGCGCGGGCCCCGACGAGCCGTACATGAGCCCGGCCTTGGGGTTGCTGCCGCCGCTGAGCTCGGGGACGGGGGCGGCGAGCCGTTCGGCGCAGATGTCCGCCGCGCGCAGGGCGAGGTCGGTGCGGCCGGAGCGCAGCAGGTTCAGCCCGATGCCGGACAGGCCGGAGAACAGCGCCGACTCCAGGCGCTCCCACTTCTCGCGCAGGCAGACCTCGATGAGGTCGTCGGCGTCCTGGTGGTGTCCGAGCAGGTCGAGCACGTACGCGATGCCGTGCAGCCCGTCGTACAGGCCGAGTCCCGAGCCCTGGACGGGGCGGCGCGCGTGCTCGCGTAACCAGCGCTCGTATGCGGGGAACGGCCCGAGTCCCGCCCGATGGAGCGCGAACAGCACGCCGGCCGCTCCGTAGGCCAGGTTGAACCCGCCGCCCGGCTGGAACTGGGCCACGTCGCCGGGGAAGAGCCGGTCGTCCCGCTCGGGGGTGGCGGCGGCCACGATGGCCCGGCACATCGCGTCGCGCAGCTCGGGCCAGCTCTCGGGCATGGTCACGGGCTCGCCGTCCGCGCCGACGGTCGCGACGGCCGCGTCCACCAGGTGCCCCGGCACGGGGAACGTCTCCTTGACGATCTCCCCCAGGTGGGCCGCCTTGGCGCGGTGCAGCGGCAGCATGATCGTGCACTGCGGCGCGAACAGGCCGAGGCGCAGGCAGGCCAGCGCGTACCTGTCCACGTCCACGCCCTGGCGGTCGGGGGGCGCGATGAAGGCGGGGTGCGCGAGCGCGGCGCGGCCGCCGTCCTCGGCGAGCGTGGCGACCTCGTAGTCGATCAGCGCCACCCGGCCGTCGGCGGTCAGCAGGATGTTGTCAGGGTGCAGGTCGCCGAAGACGACCCCGCGCTCGTGCAGCGACTCGACCGCCCGTTCCACGCTCTCCGACGTCTCGACCGCCCACGCGGTGTAGTCGGCGAGGTCCTGCTCGGTGCGGTCGGCGCGGGTCAGCGGGTAGCGGTGCACGAGGCGCCGCTGCAGCGGCGTGCCGTCCACGAACTCCTGCACGAGGAAGTGGTGCTCGCCCAGCGTGAAGTAGTCGAGCAGCGCGGGCGCGGCTGGCAGGCCCGACAGGCGCCGCAGGATGTCGCGCTCGTGCTCGAGCCGGGAGACGGCGTCGCGTCCTGCCGCGTCGAGCCCGGCGTGCGGCCTGGCCTCCTTGAGCACGACCTGCTCCCCTGTGCGGGTGTCCCGTGCCAGGTAGACGCCGCCGCCGTTGGAGAAGTGCAGCACTTTCTCGATCTCGTACGGCAGCCCGGTCGTGGTCACGGCGTTGCGCGCGGCCAGATGCGGCTCCAGGAACCCGGGCAGCGTCGTCCACGGCGGCACCGAGAACGTCGCGCCCCGCACGTCGGGCACGAGCCGCCCGTCGCCGTCCTCGAGGGCCAGCACGCGTTCGCCGGCCGCGGACAGGGTGTGCCGTTCGGCGAATCCGCCGTACCTGACGAACAGCGGGCCCGTGCCGTAACGCAGGTCGCTGAGGATGTACGGGCCCTTGACGTCCCGCAGCAGCTCGTCGAGCTCCTTGAGCACGAGCTCGAGCTGGCCCTCGTCCCTGGGGTAAACGGTGATCAGCTTGCCGCTGGACGCCCTGGAGGCGGCCTTGGAGTTGACCATGACGAGCACAGGAGTGCCGCGCAGGAACTTGAACGCGATCCCCCGCGGGACACAGTAATCCCATACGGCGGCAATGGCCTTCTCGGCGTCCTCCACGCGGGCGGACACGTGGATCTTCCAGCCCTGGGCGGGCAGGGGCGGTTCGTTGTCGGGGGCGTAATAGCACCACGTGTCGGTCAGTGCGTTCGACCAGCCGGCGGGAACGGGCTCACGCAAAAGGGGAAAGTCGGCGTCTTCGGCCGTGCTGTGTTCGAGAGTGTCGTAGAAACACGGATCCACAAGGCAGTACAGCTCGTACTTGTCCATCTGGCGCCGACCTCCAAGGCGTTGTCCTTTGAGATTGCCGCCATGATGCGATTTGGTCTAGTTACACACGACATCGAGTAAATGTGCTTATTGAATTTGCTTTTGTGTGTTTTTCACAATGTATTGAGTGGCATTAATGATCGAGTGGGACATACGCGTTGAAGGTGAACATTCCTGGTCTGGATGACGTGGTCTCCAGCCAGCCGCCGAGGCTCGAGACGCGTTCGGCGAGGTTCAGCAGGCCCTGTCCCCTGTCCCATGGGCGGCGCGGGGGGCGTACCCCGTCGTTCCTGATCGTCAGGCGGACGAGCCTGTCGCGTTCCAAAAGCTGGATGGAGCATTCGCGGGCCTCGGCGTGCCTGAGCACGTTCGTCACGCCCTCTCTCAGGGCGTGCGTGAGCGCCTCCTCGACGTCGCCCGGGAGGTCGCGGCAGGACACCTTGATCTGGCAGCGGACCCGTACGGACTCCAGGAGCGAGCGCGCGGAGCCCAGCTCCGCCGCCAGGGAGGAGCTGCGCAGGCCGTGGGCGACCGCTCTGACGTCGGCGGACAGGTTGCGCAGCAGCTCCAGCGTCTCCCTCGCCTCGTCCCCGGCCCGCTTGTCGTCCTCGTCCACGAGGCGCTGCACGAGCTGCGCCTTCAGCACGAGCACGGTGAGCCGGTGGCCGACCAGGTCGTGCAGGTCGCGGGTGAAGCGGCGGCGCTCCAGGGCGACGGTCTTGCGCATGACGTCGGTGCGCGCCTCGGTCAGGCACCTGACCCGCTTGGCCAGCTCCACCATCGTGTACTCGACGACACCGAGCAAGGGGGCGGCGAGCACCCACGCGGTGTCGATCATCGCCCTGTCGGGTGCGGCAAGCAGCACCGGGCCGCAGGCCAGGGCCAGCAGCACCAGCACGACCGACCGGATCCGGGCCGCCATCACGAGCAGCGCGCCCGACAGCAGGGCGAACACCGGCGTCCACGCCGCCCCGAACACCGCCAGCGGCAGATACGTCAGCCACGCCTGCACGGCCACGATCCACCACGCGCCCGCACGGCGTACCGGCGTCTCCGTGACGACCCTGACGTGCAGCGCCAGCAGGACGAGCAGCGTCACGCCGCCCGCGACCCCCGCGCCCGACCGCACCAGCCCCACCAGGACCGGCGTCGCCAGCGCGGCGAGACCCGCCGCCAGCGCGAGCCCGCCTAACAAGCCGGGACTCCTGAGTTTGGAACGTGCCCATGACACGAGCCTGCGACCTGTGTCTTTCACCCCACCCCCGATACGCGGTTGGATCGACGGAACCGGCCGTGTCGTGATAGCCCCCGCCATTGCCTCGCTCCTCCTAATCGACCTGATCGAGCTCCGCCTTGTAAAGGTCATCGGCGCTTTGGATACCCATGACTTCCCGTCGGCGCCCCTGCTAACCAGACCGATCTGCTGTGTTTCCGGCCCCTGCCGGACCCCGGCCCGCGGCTCCCGGCCGGAGCCCCTGATTAACCGGACCAATCGCCCCCGTATGGTGGGCGGTATGGAATACGCAAGGCTTGGTAACACCGGTTTGAAGGTCTCCCGCATCTGCCTGGGCATGATGAGCTACGGCGATCCCGCCAAGCAGGAGTGGGCGCTGCCGCTCGACGAGGCGGAGCCGATCATCCGCAGGGCCGCCGACGCCGGCGTGACGTTCTTCGACACCGCCGACGTCTACAGCCGTGGCGCGAGCGAAGTGGTGACCGGCGAGGCGCTGCGCGCGATCTTCCCCCGGCGCGAGGACTACGTGCTGGCCACCAAGGTGTATTTCCCCATGGACAGGGGCGCCAACGACAGGGGCCTGTCACGTAAGCACATCCACGCCGCCATCGACGCCTCGCTGCAGCGCCTCGGCACCGACCACGTGGACCTCTACCAGATCCACCGGTGGGACGACGAGACGCCCATCGAGGAGACCATGGAGGCGCTGCACGACGTGGTCAAGGCCGGCAAGGCCCGCTACATCGGCGCTTCGACCATGTGGGCCTGGCAGTTCTCCAAGGCCCAGCACGTGGCCGAGCAGAACGGCTGGACGAAGTTCGTCTCGATGCAGAACCACTACAACCTCCTCTACCGGGAGGAGGAGCGCGAGATGCTGCCGCTCTGCGCCGACCAGGGCGTGGGCGTGATCCCGTGGAGCCCGCTGGCGCGCGGGGTGCTGGCCAGGGCGGGCTCGTCGGCCACGACCGCGCGGACGGGCTCCGACGAGCGCATCGACTTCCTGTACGACCCGGAGAACGACAAGGCGATCCTCGACCGGGTGGCGCAGGTGGCCAAGGAGCGCGACCTGCCTGCCGCCCAGGTCGCGCTGGCCTGGCTGCTCCACCAGCCGACCGTGACCGCGCCGATCGTGGGGGCCACCAAGGACCGGCACGTCGACGACGCGGTGGCGGCCGTGTCGGTGACGCTGACGGAGTCGGAGCTGACCTTCCTCGGCGAGTCGTACCGCCCCCGGGAAGTGCGCTTCTAGCGATGCCCTGATCGCCTTGCGGCGGTTCCCGGATTGTCGGCCCGACCTTCTAGGGTGTGGGGCATGCGGGCAAACGAGCAGGCGGCGGCGGCGCTGCAGGAATACGCGGAGCTCTTCGCGCTCTGCGGCGGCGACGCCTTCCGGGTGCGCAGCTACCAGAAGGCGGCCAAGGCCATCGCCGGGTTCCCCGAGGACATCTCGGTGGTCGACGTGCGCGGCGTCCCCGGCGTCGGCGAGGCGATCGCCAAGAAGATGGAGGAGTTCCTGCAGCGCGGGAGCTTCCGGCAGCTCGACGACCTGCGGGGGCGGGTGCCCGAGGGCGTGCGCAGGCTGACGCGGGTGCCGTCGCTCGGCCCCAAGACGGCGATCATGCTGTTCGAGGACTTCGGCATCGACTCCACCGCGTCGCTGAGCGAGGCGATCACCTCGGGCCGCCTCGACGGCGTCAAGGGCCTCGGCCCGAAGACGCTGGCAAACCTGCTCAAGGGCATCGAGCAGCTCGAGCAGTCGGGCCGCCGCGTCCACATCGGCGTCGCCATGTCGCTGGCCGAGCAGGTGATGGCCTCGCTGGAGGCCGAGCGCATCGCGTACGCGGGCTCGCTGCGGCGGATGAAGGACACCATCGGCGACATCGACATCCTCGCGGTCGCGCCCGAGTCCATCATGGCCGGCTTCCGCGCCCAGCCCTACGTCGCCGAGGTCATCGCGGCCGGCGACAAGAAGACCTCGATCCGCACGACCTCCGGCATCCAGGTGGACCTGCGCGTGGTGCCCGCCGAGTCGTGGGGCGCGGCGATGCAGTACTTCACGGGCTCCAAGGAGCACAACGTCGCCATCAGGGAGATGGCGGTGAAGAAGGGCTGGAAGCTGTCGGAGTACGGCCTGTTCGAGGGCGAGCGGGTGATCGCCGCCGCCTCGGAGGAGGACATCTACGCCGCGCTCGGCATGCAGTACGTGCCGCCGCCGATGCGCGAGGACGGCGGCGAGGTCAAGGCGGCGCTCCGCGGCGAGCTGCCGGAGCCGGTGCGGCTGGAGGATCTGAAGGGCGACCTGCACACCCACACCGACCTGACCGACGGCGTCGCCTCACTGGAGGACATGGTGGCGGCCGGGCACGCCCGCGGCTACGCGTACTACGCGGTCACCGACCACGCCCCCGACCTGGCGATGCAGCGGATGACCCTGGACAAGGCGCTGGAGCAGCGGGAGCGGGTGGCCCAGCTCCAAGAGAAATATCCCGACATGCGCCTCCTGCACGGCACGGAGCTCAACATCGCCCCCGACGGGTCGGTCGACTGGCCCGAGGAGATCCTCGCCGGGTTCGACGTGTGTGTGGCCTCGGTGCACTCCCATTTCGGGATGTCGCGCGACGAGATGACCCGGCGCTTCATCGCCGCCTGCGAAAACCCGTACGTGGACATCATCGGGCATCCGACCACCCGCAAGATCGGCAAGCGGCCGGCCGTCGACGCCGACTGGGACGCCGTGTTCCGCGCGGCCGCCCGCACGGGCACGGCCATGGAGATCGACTCCTTCCCCGACCGCTCCGACCTGCCGTCTGATCTGGTGCGGCTGGCCAAGCACCATGGGGTGAAGTTCTCGATCGACAGCGACTCGCACGCGGTCCCGCACCTGGCCAACCAGCGGTTCGGGGTGGGGATCGCGCAGCGGGCGTGGCTGACCACGGACGACGTCATCAACACCTGGCCGCTGGACCGGCTCCTGGCGTTCCTCGGCCGCTGACACCCGCCGGGCGCGCGCCTCGACAGCCCCGGGTGCCATCGGTCGAGCGGTCTCCCGCCCCCTGCGCGTAGGACGCCGGCGCCACGCACCAGCCGCTTGCTCGCGCGGAACAATCACTCCCCCTGTCAGGGGATCTTGCCATCGCCCGCTTCGGGGAGGGTCCTCGACAGGTTCCCCCGTCCGTGGGATCCGCGCGCAAGCGGACGGCGGAAGGATCGCCGGTGTCAGAGGTCGGTGCGGGAAAGGCGGGGTCACGGTGACGCGGGTGCCATCAGAGGAGAAGGCGCGGCCGTCCGCCGCGATCGTCGGTGCCCGGTGGAGCGTCGCACGCAGAGCAGCCGGCTACACGGCCGCGCTCACGATGTCGCTCTATCTGGTGGTCAAGGTCATCTGGGTCGTGGCCGCGTTGACCGGGCACGGGCCGTCGGACGTCGGCACCGCCGGCTGGGTCGGGCTCAACGCCGTCACGGTGGGGATGTCGGCGGCCGGGGTCGCGCTGGGACTGGCGCTGGCACAGCGGTGGGGGCGGCGGCTGCCCGCCCTTCCCGTGATCTTCCTCTCCTGGGTGGGCGCCGGCTTCCTGGTCCCGATGCTCCCGTACATGGTGATCAGCACGGTCCTCGACGCGTCCGGCGTCAACCGGGGCACCGGCGAGTCCGGTGGCGCCGAGTCGGCGCCCGGCTGGGAGATGGTCTTCATCGGCATCGGCTTCGCCGGGATGGCGGCGGGGCTGGCCGTCGCCCTTCCGATCTACCTGAGGGAGAGGTGGCCGAGTCATTTCCTGGGGCGGATCGGACAGATCCGGCCTCACGTCCCACGCTGGGCGCGGCCGGCGATGCTCGTGGCCGTGATGCTGGGCCTGCTCTGGCTGTACTGGGGGTTCGGCGGGACGGTCGGCCTGGACCCCGCTCATCTCGCTCATCGGGATCTCAACGGGCGGCTGTTGAACGGGAACGCGGGACTGTGGGCCCTGATCGGCGGCTGGAGCATGCTGGTGCTCGGCCGTCGCCGCCCCGCCCGGCTGCCGCTGTGGGTCCCGATGACGCTGGTGTTCGCGGCGTCGGGGTCGCTGTTCGCCTGGAGCTGCTGGAAGCTTCCGCTGGCCGTCTTCCGGCCCTGGGACTACGTACCGGCCGAACATCCCGTCGTCGCGGTGATCGAGCACGCTCTGAGCATCGGCACGGGCCTGGCCCTCCTGGTCGCCGCCATCAAGCTCCCCGGTCCAGAGAGACACAGGTCACATTCGGGGAGTGTTATGTCTTTGCCGGATCGCGTGTCTTGGGGGGTGAAACAGCAAGACAGCAGAGAGAACGGAAAGACATCATGAGCAAGGTCTGGTTCGTCACCGGTTCGTCGCGCGGCCTCGGCCGCGAGTTCGTCGAGGCCGCCCTGTCCCGGGGCGACAAGGTGGCCGCGAGCGCCCGGAACATCGCAAGCCTTGACGACCTGGTCGCCGCCCATGGCGACGCTGTGCTCCCCCTGGAGATGGACGTGGCCGACAAGGCCGCCGTCTTCGAGAGCGTGAAGCGGGCCAAGGAGCACTTCGGCCGTCTGGACGTCATCGTGAACAACGCCGGCTACGCCCAGATCGGCGCGATCGAGGAGCTGACCGAGCAGGACCTGCGCGACCAGATGGAGACCAACCTGTTCGGCGCGGTGTGGGTGGTCCAGGCCGCGCTGCCCTACCTGCGCGAGCAGCGCTCGGGGCACATCATCCAGCTGTCCTCGGCTGCCGGGGTCATCGCCATGCCGCTCGGCGGCGCGTACCACGCCTCCAAGTGGGCCCTCGAGGGCCTGAACGAAGCCCTCGCCGGCGAGGTCGCCGAGTTCGGTGTCAAGGTGACCATCATCGAGCCCGGCGGCTTCGCCACCAGGGACGGCAAGAACCCGGATCCGCTCGCCAACGGCCACGTGGCTCAGCCCGACCCGGCCTACGACGGCCTTCGCCGACGCCTCGGCGCGGTGGCCGGAAAGCAGCCCGCCGGCGACCCGGCCGCCGCGGCCCAGGCACTCCTCAAGCTGGTCGACTCCGACAACCCGCCCCTGCGGGTGCTGTTCGGCCAGGGCTTCTACCCGATGATCCAGCAGGCCTACGCCGACCGGCTCAAGACCTGGGCCGACTGGCAGGATCTCTCGGCGGAGGCTCAAGGCAAGCTCGGTGCAGAAGCTCGGTGACCCTCTGACTGCATGAGCGGTCGAATGGCCGCCGGCGAAGTACAGCCACGAAGGAGAAGGACCGAGACATGGGCGACCACGCCACCAACGCGGCGACCGAGAGCTTCCTCGCCCACCGCAACCTGCTCTTCACCGTCGCATACGAGATGCTCGGATCGGCGGCCGACGCCGAAGACGTCCTCCAGGAAACCTGGCTGCGATGGATCAAGGCCGACATGGAGCAGGTGCTCGACCAGCGCGCCTACCTGATCCGGATCACCACGCGGCAGTCGCTCAACCGCCTGCGCAGCATGAAGAGCCGCAAGGAGGCGTATGTCGGCCCCTGGCTGCCCGAGCCGCTGCTCACCGCGCCGGATGTGGCGGACAACGTCGAGCTTGCCGAAAGCGTGTCGATGGCGCTCATGCTCGTCCTCGAGACGCTGTCGCCGACCGAGCGCGCCGTCTTCGTGCTGCGCGAGGTCTTCGATGTCGGCTACGACGAGATCGCGGCCGCCGTCGGCAAGAGCCCCGCGGCCGTCCGCCAGATCGCGTACCGCGCCCGCCAGCACGTCGAAGCCCGCCGCCCTCGCGAGGCCGTCTCTTCCGGAGAGACCCGGGCGGCTCTGGAGTCGTTCCAGCGCGCGCTCGAATCCGGGGACCTGCAGGGCCTGCTTGACGTGCTCGCCCCTGAGGTCGTTCTGGTGAGCGACGGCGGCGGCGTCAAGCAGGCCGCGCCGCGGCCCATCATCAGCGCCGACAAGGTGGCCCGCTTCATCGTCGGTGGCATCGGCAAGGCCGAGGTCACGCTCACCGGTGACTTCACCGTGGTCAACGGCAGCCCGGGGCTCCTCCTCCGCGTGGACGGCCAGATCGACGGCGTCATCGCGATCCGTGTCGAGGACGCCCGCATCGCCGGCCTCTACTACGTCCGCAACCCGGAGAAGCTGACCCGCATCGGATCCGAGACCCCGCTCACCCTGCGATGAATACCGAGGGCGCAACAGCGTCCGGCTCTGCCCCCGAAGAGCCCCGAACATCCTCAGCCAGATCTCTTACTGGAAGGTCTTCATGACGAAGAGCGTCGCCGACGAACTCGCCGGCCTGGAGCTGCCGGTCGAGCGTGGCTGCCCGTTCGCCCCGCCCACCGAGTACGAGCGACTGCGCGAGCAGGCGCCCATCAGCAAGGTCCGCCTGATGAACGGCGGCGAGGTGTGGTGGGTGTCCGGGCATGCGGAAGCCCGTGCCATCCTCGCCGACCGCCGCTTCTCCTCCGACCGACGCAAGGACGGCTTCCCGGTCTTCAATGTCGATGCGGCGACCCTGCAGCAGCTCCGCAGCCGGCCGCCGCTGATGGTCGGCATGGACGGCGCGGAACACGCCGCGGCCCGGCGTCCGGTGATCAGCGAGTTCACCGTGAAGCGGCTGGCCTCGCTGCGCCCGCGGATCCAGGCCATCGTCGACCGGTTCATCGACGACATGCTCGCCACCGACCAGCACCCCGTCGACCTGGTGCAGGCGCTGTCCCTGCCGGTGCCCTCGCTGGTGATCAGCGAACTGCTCGGCGTGCCCTACACCGACCACGACTTCTTCCAGAGCCGCACCACCGTGGCAGTGCGCCGGACCTCCTCGCCGCAGGAGCGGCAGCGGGCCTTCGCCGAGATCCACGCCTACCTCGACGACCTGATCACCGGCAAGGAGTCCGAACCCGGTGACGACCTGTTCAGCCGGCAGATCGTCCGGCAGCGCCAGGAGGGCACCCTCGATCACGCGGGCCTGGTGAGCATGGCCTTCCTGCTGCTGACCGCCGGGCACGAGACCACGGCGAACATGATCTCGCTCGGCGTGCTCGGGCTGCTCAACCACCCGGACCAACTGGCCCTGATCACCGCCGACCCAGGCCGGACCCCCATGGCCGTGGAGGAGCTGCTGCGCTACTTCACCATCACCGACGCGGTCGCCTCCCGGGTGGCCACCGAGGACGTGCAGATCGGCGGGGTGAGCATCAAGGCCGGCGAGGGTGTCGTCGTCTCGAGCCTGTCGGCCAACTGGGACCCCTCGGTGTTCACCGACCCGGACGTCTTGGATGTCGAGCGCGGGGCCCGCCACCACCTCGCCTTCGGATTCGGCCCGCACCAGTGCCTCGGCCAGAACCTGG
>NZ_JBFANV010000104.1:0-33717 GCF_040674955.1 Nonomuraea sp. NPDC049695
CCATCGACCGGACCACCTACAAGGCCACCATCAGCATCAACATGATCCCGGCCAGCCCTTGACGCCGCCACCACAGCCCTAACTGAACGGCGTTGCCTCTAGACCCGGTCGCGGGACCGGGAACGCCTCGGGGGGTCCGTGGAGGAACCAGACTGCCCACGGCTGAGGAACGGACGTCGGAGGAGGTGGGACGGCAAGCTCACGGCTCCCCGGGGTAGGGTCCCGGTGCCCCGGAGGGCTCGAGCGACTCGATGTGAAGGAGAGACCCCCATGCACGATGCCATCGTTCACCCCGACGGCGCCCGCATACGCTGGGTCGAGCTGCCAGGGGCCGATCCGGCGCGGGTCTACGTTCACGGACTCGGCGCCACCTCGGCCCCCTACTACGCGGAGGTCGCCGTCCACCCGCTGCTGCCCCGCAAGCGCTCCCTCCTGATCGACCTGCTCGGCTTCGGCATCAGCGACCGGCCGAGCGACTTCACCTACACCCTCGAGGCCCACTCCGACACCCTGGCCGAGGCGTTGCGCAAGGCCGGGGTGGCCGGATCGTCGATGATCGCCCACAGTATGGGCGGCGCGGTGGCGATCGTCCTGGCCTCGCGCCATCCGGAGCTGGTCGCGAACCTGGTCCTCGTGGACGCCAACCTCGACCCGTATCCGCCCTCCCCCGTCCAGCCGGGCAGCAGCGGGGTCGCGAGCTACACCGAGGAGGAGTTCGTCTCGCACGGGTGGGAGGAGGTGCGCGACCGCGTGGGCCCCCACTGGTGGTCCACGATGCGGCTGGCGGACCTGCGCGGGCTCCACCGCACGGCCGTCAGCCTGGCCGCCGGCACCACGCCCACCATGCGTGAACTCCTCAAGACGCTCCCCATCCCCCGCGCGTTCCTTTATCCGGAGGGCGAGCCGCCCGAGGACGCCGACGACCTGCGGGCGAGCGGCGTCCAGGTCGTCGCGATCCCGGAGTCGGGGCACAACATCATGCTCGACAACCCCGAAGCCTTCGCCCGCACCCTGGCCGCCCTCCTCCCCTAGCCGAGGCCGGTGTCTTTCGCCATATGCGGGGCCCGGCACAGGAGCGCGCGTATTGCCACGCGAAGACCGTGGAGGATATTCTAAAGTTCCTTAGAATTTCAGAGGAGATGGAATGTCCTACCCCGAGCCTCGTTACCTGGGAGAGTCCGGCGAACACAGCGGCGTCCTGCGCACGGTCGCCACCCCGCCCGACCTGTCGATGGCCAGCGGCACGCAGGTGCATTACCTCGGCACGGGCGACTCGACGAACGGCGCGTTCGGCCTCTACCGCTGGGAGATGGGCCCGCGCCCGTCAGGCCCGAGCGCGCACTTCCACCGCACGATGACCGAATCGTTCTACGTGCTGTCCGGCACCATCCGCCTCTACAACGGCGAGAAGTGGACCGACGCCAGGCCCGGCGACTTCCTGTACGTGCCCGAGGGCGGCGTGCACGCCTTCCGCAACGAATCGGGCGAGCCCGCCTCGATGCTGATCCTCTTCACCCCAGGCGCGCCCCGCGAGGCGTACTTCGAGGAGCTCGCCGACATCGCCGGCAGCGGCCGGGAGCTCACCCCCGAGGAGTGGACGGAGCTGTACCTGCGCCACGATCAGTACATGGTCTGATGTCCGGGTTCCCGGAGGAGCCGATCTACCAGCAGCTGGCCCGTGTCGGCAAGGCCCTGGCCAGCCCGGTGCGGTTGCGCCTGCTGGATGTGCTCGACCAGCGCGAGCGCACGGTCGAGGAGCTGGCCGATGCGGCGGGGATCGCGCTCAAGAACACCTCGGCCCAGCTCCAGCACCTGCGCGCCGCCCGCCTGGTGACCAGCAGGAAGGAGGGCGCCAGGGTCTACTACCGGCTGGCCGACGAGCGGGTGTCGCGCTTCCTGGGAGAGCTGCAGGAGTTCGCGGACGAGCGGCTCGCCGATCTGCGCGAGACCGTACGGGCACGACTCGGCTCTCTGGAGGGCGTGAGCGCGGAGGAGCTGGCCTCCCGTCTGACCGATCCCGGCACGGTGGTCGTGGACGTGCGCCCCGCCACCGACTACGCGGCGGGGCACCTGCCGGGAGCGATCTCGCTCCCCCTGGCAGAGCTGCGCGAACGCCTGGACGAGCTGCCGGGACAGGCGCGGATCGTGGCGTACTGCGGCGGGCCGTACTGCGCGGTGTCCGCAGAGGCCGTACGCATCCTCGGCGAACACGGCTACGACGCCCGCGCCCTCGATGGCGGCTATCTCGGCTGGCGACGCCGCGAAAGGCCACTGGAACAGTGACTCGCCACCTGCTGGAGACCCCCTGCCGGCCTTCGGCCTCCTGCCCGGCTGCCGGCCGGCGTCACTTGACCCCGGCCTCGCGCATGTCGCGCAGCTCGCGCTTGAGCTCCTTGATCTCGTCGCGCAACCGGGCCGCCACCTCGAACTGCAGGTCGGCAGCCGACTGGTGCATCTGCTCGGTCAGCGACTCGATCAGGGACTCCATCTGCGCCCGCGGCATCTCGCCCGCGATCGCCTTGGCGTGCTGGCCGGCCTGGCGGGGACCGAAGCCGGGCACCGGGGCCTTGCCGCGCGACTGCTGCCGGCCGCCGCCGAGCAGGCGGTCGGTGTCGGCGTCCTCGCGCTGCAGCGAGTCGAGGATGTCGGCGATCTTCTTGCGCAGCGGCTGCGGGTCGATGCCGTTGGCCTCGTTGTAGGCGATCTGCTTGGCCCGCCGCCGGTTGGTCTCGTCGATCGCCCGCTCCATGGAGGGCGTGACCTTGTCGGCGTACATGTGGACCTGGCCGGACACGTTACGGGCGGCGCGGCCGATGGTCTGGATCAGGGACGTCTCCGAGCGCAGGAAGCCCTCCTTGTCGGCGTCGAGGATCGCCACCAGCGACACCTCGGGCAGGTCGAGGCCCTCGCGGAGCAGGTTGATGCCGACGAGCACGTCGAACTCGCCCGAGCGCAGCTCCCGCAGCAGCTCGATGCGGCGCAGCGTGTCGACCTCGCTGTGGAGGTAGCGCACCCGGATGCCGAGCTCCAGGAGGTAGTCGGTCAGGTCTTCGGACATCTTCTTGGTCAGCGTCGTGACCAGCACGCGCTCGTCGCGCTCGGCCCGCTCGCGGATCTCGTGGACCAGGTCGTCGATCTGCCCCTTGGTCGGCTTGACCACGATCTCGGGGTCGACCAGGCCGGTCGGGCGGATCACCTGCTCGACGACGTCGCCCTTGACCCGCCCCAGCTCGTACGGCCCCGGCGTGGCCGACAGGTAGACGGTCTGCCCGATGCGCTCGAGGAACTCCTCCCACTTCAGCGGCCGGTTGTCGAGCGCCGACGGCAGCCGGAACCCGTGGTCGACCAGCGTGCGCTTGCGCGAGGCGTCGCCTTCGTACATGGCGCCGATCTGCGGCACGGTCTGGTGGGACTCGTCGAGGACGAGGAGGAAGTCCTCGGGGAAGTAGTCGAGCAGCGTGTTGGGCGCGCTGCCGGGCTCGCGCCCGTCCATGTGGCGCGAGTAGTTTTCGATGCCGGAGCAGGTGCCGATCTGCCGCATCATCTCGATGTCGTACGTCGTGCGCATCCGCAGCCGCTGCGCCTCCAGCAGCTTGCCCTGGCGCTCCAGCTCCTCCAGCCGCCCGGCCAGCTCCGCCTCGATGCCCGCCACGGCGGCGGCCATGCGCGCCTCGCCCGCGACGTAGTGGGAGGCGGGGAAGATGTAGAGCTCCTCGTCCTCCGTGATGACCTCGCCGGTCAGCGGATGCATGGTCGAGAGCTTCTCGATCTCGTCGCCGAACATCTCGATGCGCACGGCCAGCTCTTCGTACTTGGGGATGATCTCGATCGTGTCGCCCCGCACCCGGAACGTGCCCCGCGTGAAGGCCAGGTCGTTACGCGTGTACTGCATGTCGACCAGGCGGCGCAGGAGCTGGTCGCGGTCGATGTCCATGCCGACGCGGAGCCTGGCCATGCGGTCGACGTATTCCTGGGGCGTGCCCAGGCCGTAGATGCACGACACGGAGGCGACCACGATGGTGTCACGGCGGGTGAGCAGCGAGTTGGTCGCCGAGTGGCGCAGCCGCTCGACCTCGTCGTTGATCGAGGAGTCCTTCTCGATGTACGTGTCGCTCTGCGGGACGTACGCCTCAGGCTGGTAATAATCGTAATAAGAAACGAAATATTCGACCGCGTTGTTGGGCAGCATCTCCCGCAGCTCGTTGGCGAACTGCGCGGCGAGCGTCTTGTTGGGCTGCATGACCAGGGCGGGCCGCTGCAGCCTCTCGATGAGCCAGGCGATGGAGGCCGTCTTGCCGGTGCCGGTGGCGCCCAGCAGCACGCTGTCCTTCTCCCCGGCCTTGACGCGGCGCTCCAGCTCGGCGATGGCCGTCGGCTGGTCGCCAGAGGGAGTCATCTCGGTGACGACTTCGAACGGCGCCACCTTCCGCTGCAAATCTGTGACCGGTCGCATGTTGCCACTGTAGGCCGCCCCACCGACAGAAACGCCACCCGCAGGACAAGGGGTAAAGGTCAGGCCGAGCGCCCGCCTGTGCGCGGGAACGGGCTGGTGGAGAAGACGACCTCCACCGGCCCCCAGAGCGTCGGAGAGCTGCCCTGCGGGTGAGAGGTGTGACACCCATTGCAAGCGAACAGTAAGTCACACCCGATACGGTCGGATTCGCCTGTAGCGGAAAAGGAAGGTTCGATGTCACGACCCAGAGAGGCACTGATCCAGGCAGGGCAGGGCATGGCCCAAGCGGTTGCCCAAGGGGGTGACGTACGGCAGGCGATGGGGCAGGCAGTGGGCCAGTTCGTCGACCAGGCCGGGCAGCTGGCCGGCCAGGCCCGGGGCTTCGCGCTGAACCCGCACGACTTCGCCGCGGCCCGTGACGGCGGCGTGTCCGTGGGCACCGTCATCGAGGCCAGAACGGCGTCGCTGAACGAGGCCGGCGAGATCGTCAACCGCAGCTTCACCGAGAACGGCATGCACGTCATCTCGCCCGTGGTGATCCCCAAGGGCACCACCGCGAAGGTGATCGTGCCGCTGGGCATCCTGGTGGTGCTCGGCCTGATCGGCGCGCTCGGCAACGTCATCCCGAACACCGATCTCATCTTCGGGCCGCACTACTGGGTGGTGCTGGTCCTGGCGGCCGCGTTCCTGTGGTGGCGGCGCAGCGTGGTGATGGTGCCCGAGGGCTGCAAGGCGCTGATCACCAAGTTCGGCAAGCTGGTGCACATCGCGGACCCGGGCCGGGTGACGCTGTTCAACCCGTGGAAGCGGGTCAGCTACATCGTCAACACCACCCGCGAGTACCCGTTCAACGCCCCGATCAGCGAGGCCCCGACCCAGCAGGGCGTCAAGGCGAGCGTGGACCTGTTCCTGCAGTTCAGGATCGAGAACCCGGCGGAGTTCATCTTCGTGCTCGGCTCGGTCAGCGGCTTCCAGTCCAAGCTCCAGAACGCCATCAGCGAGGTCACCCGCTCCCTCATCTACGCCCAGCGGGCCGAGGAGATCTACGACCTGGTCGGCGAGAGCACGGTCGGCATGCTGGACAGCCTCAACCAGCAGTTCCTGCCCGCCGTACGGCTCACCGACGTGAACATCACGCACGCCGAGCCGTCCAGCCAGGAGTACCGGATGGACCTGGCCGCCCCCGAGATGGTCCGTGTCGCCAAGGAGGCCTACACCTACGAGTACGAGCTCCAGCTGCGCAAGGAGCAGAACGAGGGCGACCTGGTCAAGGAGCTGGCCGGGCTGCAGGAGACGCTGAGCGCCATCCAGGCGGAGATCGCCGGCTACCAGGCCCGCATGGACACCGCGCTCGAGCGCGCCACCCACCAGGCCACCGCGCAGGCCAGGCAGCGCCTGGTCGAGGCCGAGTCCACGGCCAACGCCAACGCCGCGCTCCTGGAGGCGCAGGCGCTGGACATCCGCGCGCTGTCGGCCGCGGAGGCGCCCGAGATCCTCGACTACCGCTTCCAGCAGGACCTGCTGAACAAGCTGGAGTCGGTCGCCACCAGGCTGCCGCAGGTGGTGCAGGTGGGCGAGCAGACCGACATCGACTTCCTGGCCCTGGCCCAGCAGCTCGTGGGCGGCAAGGGCACCGCGCTGTTCTCCGCCGACGACATGGCCGCGATCCGCGCCAGGCTCGACGCGATCGGCGAGCGGGTACGCGGCCGCGAGCTCGAGATCGCCGCCCTGCTCAAGAAGGCCGCCGCCGACGTGACCGAGCCCCAGGCCCCGCCGGAGCCCGACGCGGAGCTGGAGCGGACCGTCGAACGCCTGCTGCCCGGGAAGGGGGAGATCTGACATGACCCGCGAGTTCTCCAAGATCAAGGAGTCGCTGGCCTCCTGGGGCGACATCCGCCAGCTGCTGCGCGGCGGCGAGCAGGGCCAGCTCGTGCCCGTCGTGATCCCCAAGGACCGGCGCGGCTTCGCGTGGATGGCGCTGGTGTTCCTGGCGGTCTACTTCGCCGGGATGGCGGTCCTGACGGACCTCACCGTCATCGCCGCGCTGGCGGCGCTGTTCTTCCTGGCCGTGGCGCTGGTCACGATGTGGCGCAAGGCCATCATCGAGATCGAGGAGGGCACCACCGGCGTACGCAGCCGCTGGGGCGCCATCACCGGCGTCCTCCCGCCGGGCCGCCACTACCTCTGGCTGCCGTGGGACCGGGTGGACGCGGTCGTCGACACCTCCACCGAGATCCCGTACTCGGCGCCGATCGTGGCCTGCCCGACCGCCGAGAACGTGCCGCTGAAGTCGATCGAGTTCTTCCTCAAGTTCCGCATCGTGGACCCGGTCGCGTTCGTCCGCACGATCGGCGCGGGCAACTTCGACCTGGTGCTCTCCAGCGCGGTCCAGGACGCGATCAGGCAGCGCAGCCGCAGGGTCAACACCGAGCGCGCGTACGACCTGCGCGGCTCCGACGTCGGCGACATGCAGGACGCGCTCAACCGCCAGCTCGGCAGGTACGGCGTGCGCATCACGGGCGCGAACATCCCCGACGTCCAGCTGCCCGACCAGTACCAGCAGCATCTGGCCACCCGCGAGAAGGTGGCCAAGGAGCTCTCGGCCTACGAGCGCGAGTGGGAGCTGACCCGCAAGCGCCGCATCGACACCCTGCTGATGGAGATCGAGCGCTCCAAGAAGACCCGTGACGCCCGCGTCGTCGAGGTCAAGGCCGCCCACAACAAGGCGCGCAAGGACGTGGCGCGCATGCTGGAGGAGCAGGAGACCGAGGCGCAGCGGGTGACGTGGGAGATCGAGGCGCGCGGCCGGGCCGAGCTGACCGCCGCCGAGAACGAGGCCAAGGCGCTGCGCCGACTGGCCGAGTCGTACCGGGACAACCGGGCCGTGCTGCAGTACGAGCTGGCCCGCAAGCGCCTCGACGTGGGCGCCAAACTCGCGGAGAACGCCCCCCAGCCGCTGGTCGTACGGACGCAGCAGGGCCAGGCGGACTCCGCGCTGTCCACCCTCCTCCTCGCCCAGTTGCTCCCCCGCATCTCGGGCACGGGTACCGGCCACGTGAACGGCCACACACCTTCCGCATAGGAGAACCCCATGGTGTTCCGCAAGTTAATGGCCGCGTTCGGCGCGGGCGTCGAAGTCGACACGGTGCTGACCAACACCGGCGTGCGCCCCGGCGAGCTCCTGCGCGGCGTCGTCCACTTCCGTGGCGGCAACTCCGACTACAAGGTCGAGGGCATCTACATCGACCTGACCGCCGTGGTGGAGGTCGAGTCGGGCGACAACGAGTACAAGACGACCTACAGCTTCCTGCGCCAGCAGGTCGCGGGGACGTTCCAGCTGGCCGCGGGCGCGCAGCACCAGCAGCCGTTCGAGATCGCGATCCCGTGGGAGACGCCGATCAGCGCCATCGCCGGGCACCCGCTGCACGGCATGAAGCTGGGCGTCCAGACGGAGCTGGCGCTGGCGGGCGCGCTCGACAAGGGCGACCTCGACCCGCTGTTCGTCAGCCCGCTGCCGGCGCAGGACCACGTGATCGGCGCGCTCGACCGGCTGGGCTTCCAGTTCAAGAAGGCCGACCTGGAGCGCGGCACGCTGTACGGCTCGACGATGCCGTTCTTCCAGGAGATCGAGTACTACGCGGGCGGGCAGTGGCGGCGCCACTTCAACGAGCTGGAGCTGACGTTCATCGCCGGACCGCGGCAGATGGACGTCATCCTGGAGGCCGACAAGCGGGGCGGCTTCCTGACCTCGAGCCACGACGCCTACAACCGCTTCACCGTGCGCTACGACGACCCGCCCCACGCGGCGGACGCGGCGCTGCAGCACGGCCTGGAGGCGATGGCCCGCCACCGCGGCTGGTTCTGACCTCCAGGGCCGTCACGGCCGCCCCGCCGCGTGCCGGTGAGGCGGCCGTGACGGCTAGGTGATCGCTCCTTTGCGTGCCCTGGCAGTCGCATGGCGCGGTCGTTACCATGACCTCGGGGACTGATCGTCGGACGGCGGGGCGGGGCGATGGCACGGTTCATGGCGGCGGTGAAGCGGGTCGTCCCCTGGGCGGCCCAGAACGCCGACGGCGCGATCGCGCTGCTGCTCGCCATCGTGATCGGCGTTCTCGGCATCATGCCCAACGAGATCGTCCCGACCGAGGTGCAGACCCAGCTGGTCAACGCCGCCACGCTGGTCATCATGGCGCTGGTGGCCACCGCGCTGCTGCGCGACCGCGTACGCCAGGCGCCGGTCGAGGAGACGATCACCTCGGGCGCGCTGGCCGAGCTGCCCGTGCGCCTGGCGCGCCTGGAGGAGATCGAGACGCTGGTCGGCAGCACCCGCAAGGCGCTCGACTCCCTCCAGCTCGTCCGGGTGCTGGGCAGCAAGCAGGAGATCGCCCAGTCCCACGCCGAGGCGCGCAAGGACACCTCCAGGTGGAGCTTCAAGGGCGGCACCGGCACCTACCTGCGCGCGGTCACCCTGCCCGCGTGCGTCGCGGCCGCCCGCAGGGACAAGCGCCACCTCACGGTCAGGGTCGAGGTGATCGACCCGTCCAACCTCGAGGTGTGCGAGACGTACGCGCACTACCGCCGCTCGCTGTCCGACGCCCCCGACGGCACCGGCGAGATGTGGACGGCCGACCGGGCCAGGAAGGAGTCGTACGCGACGATCCTGGCCGCCTTCTGGCACCGCCAGCGCTACGGCCTGCTCGACATCGCGGTGGGCCTGTCGTCGACGATGACCACGTTCCGCTGGGACGTGTCGGCCACCCGCCTCATCATGACGGTCGAAGACCCCAACAAGGCGATGACCGCGCTGGCCGGCACCTTCTACTACGAAAACTGCGACACCGAGCTGCGGCTCAGCTTCGAGCAGGCGCGGCGGGTGCCGCTGGAGATGTACAAGAAGGTGCCGCTGAGCGACGAGCCCACCATCGAGGAGGTGCAGGAGCTGTTCGAACGCATCGGGGTGCCCCTGCCCAAGTCCTACAACGGCCGCGACGTCGTCGACATCGCCCGCAAGGCGTTACGCGCGGTCGATCCCTATGGTGAGCCGCTACCGGCCGGTCAGCCACGAGAGCCATGAGCCATCACGCCGTACACCAGCGGGTGCTCGGGGGCGAGGCCAGGTCGTGGGCCCTCGAGGCGCTCTCGGCCGGCCGGCCGACCGCGGTGCGCCACCCGCTCGGATTCGTCTGCCTGCCGCTGGAGCGCGACGGCGGCGAAGGGGTATGCATCCACCTGTGGTCCGACTCGCTCGCGCACGCCGAGAGCACCACCTCGCAGATCCACTGCCACAGCTGGGACCTGGTGAGCCACGTCCTCTACGGCCAGGTCCGCAACGTGCACGTCCTGGTCACCGACACCGGGACGGACGCCACGCACCGGGTGTTCGAGGTGGTCAGCGGGCCCGGCGGCGACCGCATCTCGCCGACGGGGCGCACGGTCCGGCACGCGACGGGCCTGGTGGAGGTGTTCGGGCCCGGCGAGACGTACACGCTGGCCGCCGGCCGCTTCCACAGCAGTGTCGTGCCCGAGGGCGGCGAGGCCGCCACGATCGCGCTCGGCCGCGGCCGCCCCGGCAGCCGCGACCTGTCGCTCGGCCCGCTGGACGGCGGGCCGCACCACGTGTCCAGGCAGCCCCTGGACGCCCGCGAGACCGAGCTGGCCGTACGCCTGATCACCGCGCACCTGACCTGAGAGGCACCCGATGGACCTGGATCACGCCCGCACGGTCGCCGTCCAAGCCGCCGAGGCCGCGGGAGCGCTCCTCCTGGAGGGCACGCGGGGCACGGTCGGCGTCCGGGCCAAGGGGGACGCCGGCGACGTCGTGACCGATCTCGACCTGGCCTCGGAGAAGCTGCTGCTGGAGCGCATCCTGACGGCGTACCCGTCGCACACGGTGATCGCCGAGGAGTCGGGGCTGGTCGGGGCCGCGGGCGGCGAGTGGACGTGGCTGGTGGACCCGCTCGACGGCACCAACAACGTGGCGATCGGCCTGCCCGCTTATGTGGTGGGCGTG
Organism: Nonomuraea sp. NPDC049695; assembly: GCF_040674955.1. Classification (NCBI taxonomy): domain Bacteria; kingdom Bacillati; phylum Actinomycetota; class Actinomycetes; order Streptosporangiales; family Streptosporangiaceae; genus Nonomuraea; species Nonomuraea sp. NPDC049695. The sequence continues at coordinate 10,464 of NZ_JBFANV010000104.1, forward strand.
GCGCTGTGCCAGAGCGGGCGTCCCGTGCTCGGAGTGGTGCACGACCCGGTCTCCGCGCACACCTGGTCGGCGATCCGCGGGCGCGGCGCCCTGTCCGCACCGGCGGGATCGTCCTCAGGGGTACGGCTGGCGCCCCCGTACGCGCCGAGCCCGCACGGGCCGCTGCTGGCCTGGACCCAGGGCTACGAGGTGTCCAGGGGCGACGCGGCGGCGCATGCGCTGAAGTCGGCGCTGGAGCTGAACGCGCGCAGGGTGCTGCAGCTGTGGGCGCCGCTGCTGTCGTGGGCGATGCTGGCGCGCGGCGACATCGACGGCATCGTGGGCTACCGCGCCGAGGCGGTGGACCTGCCGGCGGGCGCGCTGCTGGCCAGGGAGGCGGGCATCGAGATCAGGGCGCTGGACGGCGGGCCGTTCGAGGAGTGCTTCGACGGCACGCCCGAGGACCGCAGCTTCGTCGCCGCCCACCCGCGGGCCATGCCCGGGCTGCTCTCCCTCCTCGAATGAGGAGAAATCCACAGAGGATGTGTGTCTTTTGTCGATGAGTTCCGCCGCCGTTCGAGGTCTATTCAGAGGGAACGGCACAAGGGGAGGAGCCCGACATGATGACCACGACCGAGCTGGCGCAGGTGCTCTTCGCGACCGCTCTGCAGCCGTCCGACCGCCTGTCCCCGTACCAGATCCGCGCGGCCGTGGACGAGCGGCTGTGCGCGTGCGGCGGCGATCCGGACCGGTGCGCGGCGTACGTGGCGCAGGAGGCCGGTGACCACCCCGAGACGTACGTCGTGCGGATGCGCTGGGCGCTCGACGCGGTCGCCGGCGCCTACGCGCCGGCCGCCGCCTGATCGCTGCCTCGGCTCAGCCGAACCGCACCAGCGCCCACACCGTGGCCAGCAGGCCCACCACGGCCAGGCCCGTGCCGGTGAGCAGGAAGCGGCCCATCGGCACCTTGACCTCGTGCCGGCGGCACGACTCGAACCACAGCAGCGTGGCCAGCGACGCCCACGGCGTGACGACCGGGCCCACGTTGGTGCCCGCCAGCAGGGCCAGCAACTGGTCCTGACTCGTGGACGGGATGACGGTCTCGACGGCCTTGTACGCGGGCAGGTTGTTGATCGTGTTGGAGAGCCCGGCCCCGACGGCGGCCGTGCGGTACGGGTCGCCCTCCGTGCCGATCATCCACGTCATCAGGTCGGACAGGCCGTGCCTGCTGAGCGTGGGCACCACGAGGAACAGCCCCGTGACGAAGATGACGAGCTGCCACGGGATGAGGCTCCACGTCAGGCGCTTGCGGGCGCGTACCAGAAAGGCCGCCACGACGATCGCGGCCGCCGCCGTGGCGGCGACGGCCACGTGCGCCTTGAGCAGCAGCAGGACGATGAAGAGCAGGCAGCCCGCCGACGCGGCCCCGAACAGCACGCGGTCGGCCACCGGCTCCAGCAGCGGCGGCGTGTAGCGCAGGTCGCGCCGCTCGCCGCGGCGCCAGTAGAACGCCCACAGGAACGCCATCGTCACCGCGATCGAGGCGAGCTGCGGCGCCCACATGCGCGCGGCGAACTCCTGGGCGTCCAGGCCGATCTTCTCCATGCCCAGGAGGTTCGTCAGGTTGGAGACGGGGAGCAGCAGGCTCGCGGTGTTGGCCAGCCAGATCGTGGTCATGGCCAGGGGGAGGGCGGCGATGCGGGCCTTGGGGGCCAGGGCGAGCATGACCGGGGTGAGCAGCACCGCCGTCGTGTCCAAGTTCAGAAATATCGTGATAAATGACGCAAAAGCGGTGCAAAGAAAGAAGAGCGCGGCGTAGTTGCCGCGCCCGAGCACCGCCATTCTCGCCGCGATGGCGTCGAAGACCTGAGCCTCCTTGGTGAGCTCGGCCAGCACGATGATCGCCACCAGGAAGATCAGCAGCGGCCAGATCTCGTCCAGGCTGTCGGCCGCCACCTCCCACGGCAGCAGCCCGGTCGGCACGGCCACCACACCGAGACCGAGCAGCCCGATCCTGATCCTGTCGAGCACGCCAAGACGCCGCCACACCCGTCGAATCCTACGGTGTCCACGGCTTGGAAGCGGAAACCCCTGTCCCACAGGGGATACTGGCTGCATGGCACGTGACGGCAGGCCGACCGAGATCTTCGTCAGCTACTCCCCGGCCGACACGGCCTGGGCCACCTGGATCGCATGGGAGCTCGAGGCGGCGGGCTACCGGACGATGATCCAGGCGTGGGACTTCGTGCCGGGCACCAACTTCATCGACTTCATGGACCGCGGCGTCAGCGAGGCGCAACTGGTCGTGGCGGTGCTCTCGCGCAACTACCTGACCTCCCGCTACGGCCGGATGGAGTGGCAGGCGGCGCTGCGGGCCGACCCGGACAACCCCTCCAACAAGCTCGTCACGATCAGGCTGGAGGACGTCCGGCTCGAGGGTCTGCTGTCCACGATCACCTGGGTCGATCTGCTGGGCGTCACCGACCCGGGGCAGGCCAGGGCGCTGCTGCTGGGCAGGGTGCGGGAGGCGCTGGCGGGCCGGGCCAAGCCGGAGGCGGCGCCCGCGTTCCCCGACGGCTCCGGCGTGCCGGCGCCCGCGCCGACGCTGCCCGAGCCGGGCGAGCGGGCCAGGGCGCGGCGCACGCCCGTGACGGCGCCGAAGTTCCCTCCGGCGGCGAAGGCCGACCGGGGACGCGAGTCGATCAGCGTGCTGCACATCGGCGGCCCCAGGTTCGGCAGGGCGCTGCCCGATCCCGGCGAGCCGTTCACGCCGGAGGACATGCAGGCGCGGATCTGGGCGGATCTGACCGCCATGTACGACCGGGGCATGCCGCGTCCCGACCTCATGGTGGTCAGCGGCGACCTGACCGAGTCGGGCAGCCTGGGGCAGTTCGGGCAGGCTACGCGGTTCGTGACCGACCTGCGGCTGCTGATCGGGCTGGAGCCGCACCGGCTGGTGCTGCTGCCCGGGCCGCGCGACGTGACCAAGGCCGCGGCCAGCGCGTACTTCATGACCTGCGAGGCCGACGACGTGAGCCCGCAGCCTCCCTACTGGCCCAAGTGGCGGCATTTCGCGGGGCTGTTCGGCGAGGTGTACCAGGGGCTGGACGACCGGGTGTTCGACGGCGGGCAGCCGTGGACGCTGTTCGAGGTGCCCGACCTGAAGGTGGTCGTGGCGGGGCTCAACTCGACGATGGCGATGAGCCATCTGGAACGCGACGCGTACGCGCTGCTCGGCGAGGCGCAGGCGGCCTGGTTCGCCGAGCGGCTGCGGCCGTACGAGGAGGGCGCGTGGCTGCGGCTGGGCGCGATCGGGCATCCGCCGGGCGAGCTGCGGGACGCGCCGGCGTTCGAGCGGCTGCTGGCACACCGGCTCAACCTGCTCTTCCACGGGGGCGCGGCCGAGGCAGCCGGGGGGCGGATCGCGGCGCCACGCTCCGGGCGGCACCACGTCGTCGAGATCACCCCTGAGGGGCTGCGCACGTGGCTGCCGGACGGCGGCGAGCCCGAGCTGGTCCCGCACCGGTGGAGGGCCGTGCGGGCCACGTTCACCGGCGAGAGCCCGTCGGCCGAGCCGCCCGCGCCCAAGCCGGACGAGCGCGCGCCCAGCCCGGTCGAGCTGCTGCTCGACCGGATCGCGGAGGTCTGTGAGGCCAGGCACGAGCGGGCCAGGATCCGCAGGTTCGACTCGCATCTGGTGGTCACCCACCCCGAGGACGGCTTCGTCCGCCAGACGCTGATCGGCGCGCACGTGGGCGAGCTGACCGAGAGCGCCACCGACGGGTTCGTCCGGCAGGCGCACGCCACCGGCCTGACCGCCGAGCTGGTCTACCAGGGCCCGCCCGCCTCCCGGGCGCTCCGCGACGACCTGATGCGCAAGGGGGTGCGGCTGCGCAGCTTCCCCGAGTTCCAGGGGCTGCTCGACCTGAGCGGCTACGTCACCGAGCAGACGGCCCGGCTGACGACCGACCGCCGCTACCCGCCCGGCCTGTACGTGCCGCAGCGCTACCGCGAGCTCGACCGCCCGGGAAACCAGATCAAGCAAGGGCTGACCGACGAGCTCATGCGGCTGCTGGCCACCGACCACGGCCGCTTCCTGCTGCTGCTCGGCGACTTCGGCCACGGCAAGACGTTCGCACTGCGCGAGCTGGCCCGGCGCATCCCGGCCGAGCTGCCGCACCTGACGCCGATCCTGATCGAGCTGCGCGCCCTGGACAAGTCGCACTCGGTGGACGCGCTGGTGGCGGCCCACCTGGCGAGCCACGGCGAGGAGTTCATCGACCTGAAGGCGTTCCGCTACCTGCTCAGGCAGGGGCGGATCGTGCTGCTGTTCGACGGGTTCGACGAGCTGGTGACGCGGCTGACGTTCGACCGGGCGGCCGATCACCTGGCCACGCTCTTGGCGGCGGCCGATGACAAGGCGAAGATCGTGGTCGCCAGCCGTACGCAGCACTTCAAGTCGCACAGCCAGGTGCTGACCTCGCTCGGCGAGATGGTCGGGGTGCTGCCGCAGCGGCGGGTGCTCAGCGTCGAGGACTTCACCCACGACCAGATCCGTTCCTACCTGGCCAACCGCTTCGACGACGGCGACGAGGCCAGGGCGCGCATGTCGCTGATGAGCGAGATCGCGGACCTGCTCGCGCTGGCGCAGAACCCGCGCATGCTGACCTTCATCGCCGACCTCGACGCCGACCGCCTGCGTACGGTGGCCGGCGCCCGCCACACGATCAGCCCCGCCCTGCTGTACGACGAGATCCTCAGCTCCTGGCTGGCCTTCGAGGAGCGGCGGGCCAGGGTCCCCGGTTCGGCCGCCGCGCTGACCGTCGAGGAGCTGTGGCGGGTGGTCACCGCGCTGGCGGTGCGGCTGTGGGACACCGGCGAGTCGCTGCTGGGCGTGGACGAACTGACCGAGATCGGCGAGACGCTGACCGACCTGTCCGACGGGCAGCTGTCGGCGGCGCACGCCGCGTACCGGATGGGCTCGGGCAGCCTGCTGGTGCGGACCGAGGAGGGGATGTTCGGGTTCATCCACGCGTCGGTGATGGAGTGGCTGATCGCCCGCCACATCGCCCTGGACAACCTCGCGCTGCTGTCACGCAGGCCGCTGTCGGCGCTGACCGTGGAGTTCCTGTGCGACCTGGCCGACGTGCGGGCGCTGCGCGCGTGGGTCGCCGATCCGCCGGGCGACGACGTGTCCAGGGCCAACGCGGTCAAGATCTCGGCCAGGCTGCGCACGCCCGCCCGCGCCGACCTGCGCGGCGCCAACCTGAAGGGCGAGGACCTGTCGGCCAGGGACCTGCGCGAGGTGGATCTCACCGGCGCCGACCTGTCCGAGGCCACCCTGGCGGGCACGAACCTGTCCAGGGCCACCCTGCGCGAGGCCAGGCTGGTCGGGGCGCGGCTCGACGGCGCGGCCCTGACCGGCGCCGACCTGACCGGCGCCGACCTGTCGGGGGCGCGGCTGGCTCAGGTGGACCTGAGCGACGCGGCGGTCGAGGGCGCCCGCTGGCACCGGGCCTCCCTGATCAACGTGACCGGCACGCTGCCCCACCTGCCCGGCGCGGCGGTGGTGCCGGGCCGGCCGGTGGAGGTGGAGTTCGCGCCGGCCGGCATCGGCGTCCCGTACGGCTACCACTTCCAGACCAGCCGCCTGCCCGAACCCATCGCCTACAGCCCCGACGGCGCCACGATCGCGATCGGCAACGAGGACGGCGGCGTGCTGCTCTGCGTCGGCGGCGCGCCCGTGCGCACCCTGCAGGGGCACCGCGGCCGCGTCTTCGCGGTCACGTTCGCCGGCGACCTGCTGGCCACGGGCGCGAGCGACGGCACCCTGGTGCTGTGGGACGCCCTCACCGGCGAACGCCTGCGCCGGCTGACCGGCCACGCCGACGGCGTCTGGCCGGTGCGCCTCAGCCCTACGGGCGACCTGGTGGCGGCAGGAGGCGGTGACGGCGTCGTCCGCGTGTGGGAGACCGCCACCGGCCGGCTCGCGCACGAGCTGGGCGGGCACCGGGCGCCGATCTACACGGCGTCGTTCGGCCGCTCCACGCTGGTGACGGGCGACGCGGCCGGCGTGGTGCGGGTCTGGGACCTGGCCTCGGGGCAGGTGAAGGAGACGCTCGAGGGCCACCGCGGCAGCGTCTACCGCGTCGTGCACAGCCCGGACGGCCGCCTGCTCGCCAGCGGCGACGAGGCGGGCACCGTACGCCTCTGGGACACCGCCACGTGGACGCCGCTCCACGTGCTGACCGGGCACGCGGGCAGCGTCTACTGTGTGACGTTCTCCCCCGACGGCTCGCGGCTGGCCACGGGGGACACGGCGGGCGGCGTACGCGTGTGGGAGGCGTCGGGCGAGTCCCTGGGCGTGCACACCACGCACGCGGCGGCCGTCTACCAGGTGACGTTCAGCCCCGACGGGCAGACGGTGGCCAGCGGCGACTCCGGCGGCGTGGTCCGGATCCAGCGGGTCGGCGGCGGGCAGCGGGTCGAGCTGACGGGGCACCGCAGCTCGGTCTGGCCGTTCGCGTTCCGGCCCGACGGGCAGCAGCTGGCCACCAGCAGCAACGACGGCACCGTACGCCTGTGGGACCCCGAGTCGGGCAAGTGCCAGCGGGTGCTGCGCGGGCACGGGCGGCGCATCTCGTCCGTCAGGTTCAGCGCCGACGGGTCGATGCTGGCGACCAGCGGCAACGACGGCGTCGTCCGCGTGTGGGAGCCGCGGACCGGGCGGCGGCTGCGGGAGTTCACCGGCACGGCCGACCGGCTCATCTCGGCCCTGTTCTCCCCCGCGGGTCCGGTGCTGGCCACCTCCAGCAACGACGGCGGCGTGCACTTCTGGAACGCCACCACCGGCGACTACGAGCGCGAGCTCCACGCCGAGACCGACCACGTCTGGGCCGAGGCGTTCAGCCCCGACGGCAACCTGCTGGCCACGGCCAACGACGACGACAGCGTCAGGATCTGGTACCGCCCGACCGGGCGGCTGTCGGTCAACCTGGCCGACCACCGCGGGCGGGTCCGCTCGATCGCGTTCAGCCCCGACGGCGAGTACGTGGCCACCGGCTGCGACGACAAGCTCGTACGCCTGTGGCACGTCGCCTCCGGCGGCCGGGTGGCCACCCTCGAGGGGCACACCGACCGGGTCTACTCGGTGGCCTTCTCCCCCGACGGCCGCCATCTGGCCAGCGCCGGCAACGACGGCCGGGCCATGCTGTGGGAGCTGCGCCCCGGCCAGGCCTGGCAGCCCCGGCTGCTGCGCGAGCTCCGGCACGAGGGGCGGCTGTGGAGCCTGGCGTTCGACGCCTCGGGCGACCGGCTGGCCACCGGCGGTGACGACCTGGTGGTGCGGGTCTGGGAGACCGCGACCGGGCGGACGCTGCACGAGCTGGCCGGGCACGCCCGCCGGGTGTGGTCGGTCGCCTTCAGCCCCGTCTCCGACCTGCTGGCCAGCGCGGGCGACGACGGCGTGGTGATCCTCTGGGAGGGCGGCGAACGGCGGGCGACCCTGCTCGGGCTGGCCGAGGGGTGGGCGGCGCTGGCTCCCGACGGGCGCTACAAGGTGCAGGGGGAGCCTGCGGGGCAGTTCTGGCACGTCATCGGGATGTCGCGGTTCGAGCTGGGCGAGCTCGACCCGTACCTGCCGGGGGTGCGGCAGGTGCCACTCGACTCACCCTTCTGAGGCCCGCCGCCTGCTCGGGTGACGGCCCCGCTCAGCCGCGGGCGGCGCGCCTGGTCAGCTCCTCCCAGACCTCGTCCACCCGGGCGTCCAGCTCGTCGAGCGTGCCCTCGTTGGAGATCACGATGTCGGCCACGGCCAGCCGGTCCTCGCGGCTCGCCTGGGCGGCGATGCGGGCCTCGGCGTCGGCCGCCGGCATGCCGCGGTGCTCGGCCAGGCGCCTGATGCGGGTCTCGTCGGACGCGTCGACGACGACGACCACGTCGTACATGGGGGCCAGGTTGTTCTCGGCGAGCAGCGGCACGTCGTACACGGTGATCGCGTCGTCGGCCGCCCGGCTCTGCAGCTCCGCCACCCGCTCGCCCACCAGCGGGTGGACGATCGCGTTGAGCGCGGCGAGCCGCTCGGAGTCGGCGAAGACGATGGAGCCGAGCTTCTCCCTGTTGAGCGACCCGTCCGGGCGGAGCACCTCGTCACCGAACACGCCCACCACCCTGGCCAGCCCCGGCGTGCCCGGCTCGACCACCTCGCGCGCGATCCTGTCGGCGTCGATCACGACGGCGCCCCTGGCCGCCAGCCGTTTCGACACCTCGCTTTTGCCGGATCCGATCCCGCCCGTGAGCCCTGTTTTCAACACGGGAAAAGCCTACGGGGTCATCATCGAAGGTATGACGTCCACGATCGTGCGGGCCGCGCACGAGCAGGCCGCGGCCGTGGGAGACGACTGGGTGGGGCCGCAGCACGTCGTCCTCGCCCTGCTGTCGGGCGACTCCGTGGCCGCGCGGGTGCTGGCCGGGGCGGGGCTGGACCGCGACCGCGCGCTCGAGTGCCTGCCGCAGCACGCCAAGCCCGCGCACCGGGCGGGCGGCTTCGCCAACCCGCACCTCTACAAGCTGTACGGCATCGCGACCGGCCTGGCCCTCGCGGCGGGCCACCGGACGCCCTCGCCGGAACACTGGCTCCTCGCCCTGGCCTACGACGTCGAGGTGGACCGGGACCCGACGACGCTGCACCTGTTCGGGGTGGATCCGGCGGCGGTGGTCGAGGCGCTGCGCGAGCACGGGGTGCGGCCGCCGCCGCTCGCGCCGTCCGTGTACGTGCCGTGGCGGGGCCGCCACCAGATCGTCGTGCCCGCCTCCTCGCTCCAGCCCGTCCTCGACCGGCTGAACACCGAGCACCCCGCAGGCTCGGAGTGGCGATGGGGGTGGAACTGGGTGGACGACGACATGGGCCGCGCCGTGATCACCGCCGAGGAGGGGATCGATCTGGCTGCCTACGCAGGTGGACCAGCGTCAGGTGATCGTCCATCCGCTCCCGGTGGGTCTCCCGGTAGCCGAGACGACGGTAGAGCTTGAGGTTGGCCTCGGACAGGTGCCCCGTGTACAGGTCGAACGCCTCCGCCTGCGGCACCGCCTCGTGCAGGGCCGTCAGCAGGGCCGTGCCGAGACCCTGGCCCTGCCGGTCGGGCGCGACGACCAGGCGGCCGACCAGGCAGGTCGTGCCGGACACCTGCCCGCGCACGGCCCCGACGATCCGGCCGGCGTCGAGCGCCTTGAGCACGACGGCGCTCTCGATGACCTTGCGGACCTGCTCGAGCGACTCGACGAGCGGCGGGATGTACGGGTCGCCGTACAGCTGGGCCTCGCTCACGTAGGCCGCCCGCTGCACGGTGAGGATCTCGCCCGCGTCCGCCGCCACCGCCCGTTCGATCAGCACGCGCAGCACACTACCGCCACTCGTCACGAATACATGCCCGCACTCAGCTCTTTGGGGCAGAAGGTGTCCTTCTCCGGCAGAACGCCGTTGACGAGGTAGTCGTGCACATGTGTACGCAGGCAGGTCGCGCGGAGCTTGTCCACCCCCTGGAGCAGGTACGCGCCGGGCCCGTCGCCGTGCCACAGCACCCGCGCCCCGGGGATCTCCCCGAGCGGCTGGGCGGAGGGGTCCAGCCGCCCGGCGCCGACCAGCACCGGCCGCCCGTTGCGCACGTCCGGCGCGTGCGGGGGCCAGCTCGGGGCGCCCTGCCGCGGTATGCCCAGGCAGCGCGCGACCTCGTACCGGCCGGCCAGCCACCCGACCCGCGGCGCCACCTCGCGCAGCCGTGACTCCATGGCGAGGAAGCGCCGGTAGCTCGGCACGGCGGGCATGAAGTCGTGGCAGAACATGGAGCCCGTCACCGTCCCTGGCGGCGTCGGCGCGGTCACGGTGGCCATCGCGGCCAGCGGGCGCGCGTCGCCCTCCCTGGCCGCGGACAGGGCCCGGGCCAGCTCCGGCCAGTGCTTCGGGGCGAGCCCGGCGTTGACGGCGGCCAGCAGCCGCCTGATCTTCACCGTGCGCCCGGGTCCGGCGCTGAGCGGTGTGCTGCGGCGCAGGTCGTCGAGGACCGACACGGCGTCATCGTCGTGGAGCGAGCAGGCCAGGCTGCTCCTGCACCAGTCGCGGAAGGCGATGAGCCGCCGCTCGTCCGCCCGCGCCTCGGCGGTCAGCCGCCGCTCCAGGCCGGGCTCGGTGTGGTCGAACCCGCCCTCGAGGTACATCCGACCGGCCCGGTGCGGGAACAGCTCCAGGTACGCCTGCCCGAACACGGCCCCGTAGGAGGAGCCGAAGTAGCGCAGCCGCGGCTCGCCGAGCGCTTCGCGCAGGGCGTCGAGGTCGTGGGCGACCTGCCAGGACGTGAGGCCGGCGTAGCCGGGCCCGGCGGCGTCCCTGCAGCTCCTGTCGTAGGCGGCGTTGTCGCGGGCGTAGGAGCGCCATCCAGCCTTTCCAGGGGCGAGGAGCAGGCGCAGCGGGTCGGGCTGGGCCACGGAGCAGCGCACCATGGCCGCGCTCCCCCGGTCGCCGAGCCCGCGCGGCTCGACGAGCACCACGTCGAACCACCTGGTCAGCTCGCTCACGGTGTCGGGCTGGGCGCGGACCGCCTCGATGGTGGGCCCGTAGCCGGTGTTCACCACCAGGGCTCCGAAGCTGTGCTCCGGGTCCTGCGCGGGCATCAGGGCGAGGTCGATCTCGGTACGGGCCGCGTGCGGCCTGGCCCAGTCGACGGGCACGGACAGCTTCGCGCACCGCAGCCCGTCGCCGCAGTCCTGCCACTGGGGCAGGGCCGCGGAGGCCCCGCCCGTCGCCGCCGGCGAAACGGCGGCCACGGCCGCCAGAACGCCCGTCACCAGGATGGTCACCCGCTGAGCCTTGCCCACCGCATCGCCCCTGAGCGTCGTAGGTGTCGACAGCGCAGGTCAGTCTGGCAGCGCCGGGCCCGGAGGGCGGCGGGCTCGCGGGGACCTCCAGGTAAAATCTGCGACCCGCTCAGCGGATCGCCCGGAAAAAGGCTCGTATGCCCGCCACCAGGCCGTCCGGCGCCGCCATGGCGACCATGTGGCTGGGGCTGTGGGCGTCGCCCCAGTAGACGATGTCGTTGTCCCGCTCGGCGATCCGCCGCATCAGCGCGGACCCGCCGTGCGTCACGCCGGTCGGCACGGCGCTCTGGTGGATCGGCAGCCCGGCGGCGCCCTCGTAGTACGTCCACGACGACGACGCGCCGGTGTCCGTCAGCCAGTAAAGGGTCGCGTTGGTGAGCACCAGGTCCCGCTCGATCGGCTCGGCGCCCGAACCCCACCCGTCGAACTCCTTGAACCTCTCCACCAGGTACGCGAGCTGCGCCACGGGCGAGTCCGCGAACCCGTGCGCGAGCGTCTGCGGCCTGGCGGCCAGGTAGGGCCCGTACCCGCTGCCTCCGGTCATCCAGGCGGACATCTCCTGGAGCTCGTCCAGCTCCTCCTTGCCCAGCCCTTCGAGCTCTGCGGGGTCCCCGGTGGGGATGCCGAGCCCGGCCGTGATGAGCGAGCCGACGACGTGCTCGCTGTCCAGCACGGCCAGCTGCGGCGTGACCAGCGCCCCTGCGTCGTTGCCGTGGGCGCCGTACCGCTCGTACCCGAGTCTGCGCATGAGCTCGGCCCACGTGCGGGCCACCCGCTCGATGCTCCACGGCCGCTCGTCGGCCGGCTCGGAAAGCGGCCCGGAAAACGGCCCGGAAAACGGCTCGGGGAACGGCCCGGAAAACGGCTCGGGGAACGGCGAGAAGCCGAAGCCCGGGAGGGAGGGCGCGACGACGTGGAAGGCGACGTCGGGGTCGAGCCCGTGCCCTCGGGGATCGGTGAGCGGGCCGATGACGTCGAGGAACTCGGCGACGGAGTTCGGCCAGCTGTGTGTGATGATCAGCGGCAGCGCCCCGGGTTCGGGCGAGCGGACGTGCAGGAAGTGGGTGGTCTGTCCGTCGATGTCGGTGGTGAACTGCGGGAACGCGTTCAGCCGGGCTTCCTGTGCCCGCCAGTCGAACCCGTCGGCCCAGTACTCGGCCAGCTCCCGCAGGTACGCCACGGGCACGCCTCGGCTCCACCCGCCGGGCAACTGGCGCGCCCACCTGGTACGCCGCAGCCGCGCCCTCAGGTCGTCGAGGTCTTCCTGGGGAACGGCGATGCGGAATGGCTTGATCTCTTCCATGCCGATGACCATAGGAGCCAATGCGGAAAAGTAGATTCCGCATTCCCCGAGACACAGGGAGAGAACGCGGAAGGCCCCGCACCACAGTCGGTGCGGGGCCTTCCGGAAACGGGTCAGTCAGACCAGATCGTCAGCTCTGGCCGCCGGCGAGCTTCTCGCGCAGAGCCGCGAGGGCCTCGTCGGAGGCGAGGGCGCCACCGGCCGGGCTCGACGAGGAGCCGCCCGAGGGAGCCTGCGTCTCGCCGCTGTAGGAGGAGGGAGCAGCCTCGCCCGCCTCCGCCTCGGCCTTGCGGGCCTCCTCGATCTGCTTCCTGTGAGCCTCGAAGCGCTGCTGGGCCTCGGCGTACTGCCGCTCCCACTCCTCACGCTGCTTGTCGAAGCCCTCGAGCCACTCCCCGGTCTCCGGGTCGAAGCCCTCGGGGTAGATGTAGTTGCCCTGGTCGTCGTAGGTGGCCGCCATGCCGTAGAGGGTCGGGTCGAACTCGACCTCGGTGCCGACACCCTCGTTGGCCTGCTTCAGCGAGAGGCTGATGCGGCGACGGTCGAGGTCGATGTCGATGATCTTGACGAAGATCTCGTCGCCGACCTGGACGACCTGCTCCGGAATCTCCACGTGGCGCTCGGCCAGCTCGGAGATGTGGACCAGGCCCTCGATGCCCTCCTCGACCCGGACGAACGCACCGAACGGCACCAGCTTGGTGACGCGGCCCGGCACGACCTGGCCGATCTGGTGGGTGCGGGCGAACTGCTGCCACGGGTCTTCCTGGGTGGCCTTGAGCGACAGGGAGACGCGCTCGCGCTCCATGTCGACGTCGAGGACCTCGACCGTGACCTCCTGGCCGACCTCGACGACCTCGGACGGGTGGTCGATGTGCTTCCAGGACAGCTCGGACACGTGGACCAGGCCGTCGACCCCACCGAGGTCGACGAAGGCGCCGAAGTTGACGATCGAGGAGACGACGCCCTTGCGGACCTGACCCTTCTGGAGGGTGTTGAGGAACGTCTGGCGAACCTCGGACTGCGTCTGCTCGAGCCAGGCGCGGCGCGACAGGACCACGTTGTTGCGGTTCTTGTCGAGCTCAATGATCTTGGCCTCGAGCTCGCGGCCGACGTACGGCTGCAGGTCGCGGACACGGCGCATCTCGACCAGGGAGGCCGGGAGGAAGCCACGGAGGCCGATGTCGAGGATGAGACCACCCTTGACGACCTCGATGACGGTGCCGGTGACGATGCCGTCCTCGTCCTTGATCTTCTCGATCGTGCCCCAGGCGCGCTCGTACTGGGCGCGCTTCTTGGACAGGATCAGGCGACCCTCTTTGTCCTCCTTCTGGAGAACCAGGGCTTCGACGTGCTCTCCGACCTCCACGACGTCAGCTGGGTCGACATCGTGCTTGATCGAAAGCTCGCGCGAGGGAATGACACCCTCGGTCTTGTAGCCGATATCGAGAAGAACCTCGTCTCGATCGACCTTGACGACGGTGCCCTCGACGATGTCGCCGTCGTTGAAGTACTTGATGGTCTCGTCGATCGCCGCGAGGAAGGCTTCCTCGGACCCGATGTCGTTGACCGCTACCTGCGGGGTGCTCGAGGTGGCCTCAGTGCTGGACGTCATGTGTGGAATTGCTCCGAACGCGGACAGGATGTCGATGTGGCGGATGCGCGGCAGGCCCTCTTCCGCATCAAGCCGAGGAATTACGACATCGACGTGACCGAGCGCGAGCCCGCTCCGTCTGAGGCGCGCGCGAGCCCACAGCGCAGCGATCAGCATATGAGACCATCGCCATGCGGTCAATCCGGGGGGCCATCAGTAGGCGATGACCTGGAGCCCTCGCTTGGCGACGATATTACCTCGAAGTTTCTCCGGTATGGAGATTCGCTCCCGGTCGCCATCGGAGACGTAGCGCTCGCCAGGGTGCTTGTTCAGCCATTGCAGCCAGTACTCCGAGCACCACTTGCGGCACTCGCCCTTCTTGCCGTTGCTCTGGATCCGCTGGATCGCTCCCCTGTCGAATTTTTTCGCGTAGGGCGAAAGCGACGGCTCGGCTCCGGCGAGGAACACACCGGCGAAATCATAGCGGGTGCCGTCCCATGACCCGGTGCGGGCGAGTTTCTTCGGCCGCGGGATCGAGCCGTACGGTAACGCCATGGTCGTGGAGGGCGGCGCGCCGAGCTTCTTCAGCAGGCGCTCGATCCGCACGATCTGCTCGCTGACCTTCTTCTTCCCGAGCGCGCGCAGGTTGGGGTGGCGCCAGGTGTGGTTGGCCACCTCGTAGCCGTGGTCGACCAGCCACTTCACCGCGGCCGCCTGGGCCTCCTGGTCGACCAGCCCGAACGGCTCCCGGTTGATCCAGAACGTGGCGACCGGCCGGAACGACGGGTATTTCCTGGCCACCTCCTGGATGATGCCCACCGCCGTGTCGGGCTTGGGGTTGCCGCTCGCGTCGAGCGCGAAGTGGCTCGGGTGCCCGTCGTCGAAGGTGAGCACGACGGGGAACTTCCCCGCCGGCACCCTGATGTCGCCGGCGGCGAACTCCCTGGCGGTGATCGGCACGTAGCCCTGCTTGGCGAGCTTCTCCAGCTCCTTCCTGAGCTGGTCGGGCGTCCGGTCGATCGAGGCCAGCCGCTTGGCGAGGATCCGGTGGTACATGAGCACCGGCACCAGCCCGGCCTCGTTGGCGTGCACCTGGCGGGCGAAGTCGGGGGTGGCCACGACCCCCGGCGGCTCACCCGCCGGGGAGGGGCTCGGCGGCTCGACGCTGCCCTGGACCTTCGCCATGGCCCTGGCCTGGGCGTGCGGACGTTTTTCGTCCGGTAACAGGCTCAGGCCGATGACGGCCACCGTGACCACCACGATGTTCGCGATGCCGATGATCCGCGTGAGGGGCGCTGAGGTCTGCACAGAACTCCCGACCAATCGGTGAAATTACGTTCAGGTTAGTGCAGCCCTACCCCAAAAAATCAGTGTCCTGCATCCTCCCAGGTCCGTCCCACGCCCACGGAGACCTCCAGCGGGACCCGCAGGTGGTAGGCGGCGTTCATCTGGTCGCAGACGAGCTGCTTGAGCTGCTCCAGCTCTCCCGACGCCACCTCGAACACGAGCTCGTCGTGGACCTGCAGGAGCATCCTGGAGGTCAGCCCCTCCTCGCGGATGGCCTGGTGGACGTGGAGCATGGCGACCTTGATGATGTCGGCGGCCGAGCCCTGGATGGGGGCGTTGAGCGCCATCCGCTCGGCCATCTCGCGGCGCTGGCGGTTGTCGCTGGTGAGGTCGGGCAGGTAGCGGCGGCGGCCCATGATCGTCTCGGTGTAGCCGTCGGAGCGCGCCTGCTGGACGATGGCCTGCAGGAAGTCGCGTACGCCGCCGAACTCCTCGAAGTACTCCTCCTTCAGCGCCCGCGCCTCCGCCACCGGGATGTTGAGCTGCCCGGACAGCCCGAAGTCGGACAGGCCGTAGGCCAGGCCGTAGTTCATGGCCTTGATGCGGGCCCGCAGCTCGCCGTCGATCTGCTCGGGCGGCAGGTCGAACACGCGCGCGGCGGTGGCCTGGTGGAAGTCGTGGCCCGACTCGAAGGCCGCGATCAGCGACTCGTCGCCCGACAGGTGGGCCATGATGCGCAGCTCGATCTGGCTGTAGTCGGCCGTCAGCAGCGTCTCGTAGCCCTCGCCGACCACGAAGCCCTGGCGGATCCGGCGGCCCTCGGCGGTCCGGATCGGGATGTTCTGGAGGTTGGGCTTCTCCGACGACAGCCGGCCCGTGGCGGCGATGATCTGGTTGTAGGTGGTGTGGATGCGCCCGTCGTCGGCGATCTCCTTGATCAGGCCCTCGACGGTGGTGCGCAGCTTCTGCTGGTCGCGGTGGCGCAGCATGATCGTCGGCAGCTCGTGCTCGGTCTGCGTGGCCAGCCACGCGAGCTGGTCGGCGTCGGTGCTCCAGCCGGTCTTGATCTTCTTCGTCTTGGGGAGGTTGAGCTTGACGAAGAGGATCTCCTGCAGCTGCTTGGGCGAGCCCAGGTTGAACTGCTCGCCGACGGAGCGGTGCGCCTCCTCCACGGCGTGCTTGACCGCGGCCCCGAACTCGGCCTCCAGCCCCGTGAAGTATTCGCCGTCGACCGCGATGCCCGCGCGCTCCAGCTCGGCCAGCACGGCCAGCAGCGGCAGCTCGACGTCGGTCATCAACTGGGTGCCGCCGCGCCCGGCCAGGAAGCGCTCCAGCGCCTCGGCCAGCTCGCGCACGGCGTGGGCGCGCAGCGCGAGGTCCTTGGCCGGGGCGTCCTCGTCGTCGCCGAACAGCGCGGCCTGCCCGGTGGACTCCTCCTCGGCCCGCAGGTCGCGGTTGAGGTAGCGCCTGGCCAGGTCCTCCAGCGCGAACGTGCGCTGGCCCGGCATCGCCAGGTAGGCGGCGAGCGCGGTGTCGCAGCTCAGGCCGCGCAGCTCCATGCCCTGCGCCCAGAGCGCCAGGATGGGACCCTTGGCGTCGTGGACGGCCTTGGGCCTGGCGTCGTCGGCCAGCCAGGCCCGCAGGGCCGCCTCGTCGGCCTCGGTGAGCTTGACGGGGTCGATGTGGGCGGCGGTGCCGTCGGGCGAGGCGATGGCGATGCCGTCGACGCGGCCGGTGCCGCTGCCGTAGGCGCCCTTGAAGGCCAGCCCGGCCCGGCCCTCGGGCAGCGCGGCCAGCCAGCCCGCCACGCGGTCGGGGCCGAGCAGCACGGTCTCGACCTCGAAGCCCTGGTCGGGCTCCTGCTCGCCGGAGCCGAACACCTTGAACACCCGCTCGCGCAGCTCGCCGCGGAACTGCAGGCTGTCGAAGAGCTTGTTGATCTCCTCGCGCTCCCAGGCGCCCTGCGTGAGGTCGCCCAGCTCGACGTCGAGCGAGACGTCGCGGAGCAGCTCGGTCAGCCGCCGGTTCATCAGCACCTGGGCGACGTGCTCGCGCAGCTTGTCGCCGACCTTGCCCTTGACCTCGTCGACCCGGTCGACCAGCGCGGTCAGCGAGCCGAACTCGCGCACCCACTTGGCGGCGGTCTTCTCCCCCACGCTCGGGATGCTCAGCAGGTTGTCGCTGGGGTCGCCGCGCAGGGCGGCGAAGTCGGGGTACTGGGCCGGGGTCAGGCCGTACTTCTCCATGACCGCCTCGGGCGTGAACCTCGTCATGTCGCTGATGCCGCGTCGCGTCATCAGGACGGTGATGTGCTCGTTGACCAGCTGCAGCGCGTCGCGGTCGCCGGTCACGATCAGGACGTTCATGCCCTGCTCGGCGGCGCGGGTGGCGAGGGTGGCGATGAGGTCGTCGGCCTCGAAGCCGGCCTTGGACAGCCGCGGGATGCGGAACGTGTCGAGCAGCTCGAAGATGAGCTGCATCTGACCGCGGAAGTCCTCGGGTGTCTCGCTCCTGTTGGCCTTGTAGTCGGAGTACGCCTCATGGCGGAAGGTCGGCTCCGACCGGTCGAAGGCCACCGCCACGTGGGTGGGCTGCTCGTCGCGCAGGACGTTGGTCAGCATCGAGGTGAACCCGTAGACCGCCTCGGTGTGCTGACCGTCGGTGGTCATCAGGTTGGCGTCCTTCAGCGCGAAGAACGCGCGGTAGGCCAGGGAATGCCCGTCAAGCAGCAGCAGGCACGGGCGGCTGGGGGTCACTTCACTCTTCGGCACACACGCAGCCTAGTCTGCGTGTGCGACAGAAAACCCGAGCTCGGAAGAGTGGAGACGTCCCTTTGACGCAGACCAACCCCCTGGACTTCTCGGCGTACGGCGCCGCGCACGAGGGCACGCTGCCCGACCGCATGGGCATCGAGTTCATCGAGGCCGGCCCCGAACGGGTCGTGGGCCGGATGCCGGTCGAGGGCAACACCCAGCCCTTCGGCCTGCTGCACGGCGGGGCCTCGGCGGTGCTGGCCGAGACGCTCGGCTCGGTCGCCGCCGCCATCCACGCGGGTCCCGAGCGCATCGCGGTGGGCATCGAGATCAACGCCACCCACCACCGCCCGGCGACCTCGGGGTACGTCACAGGGGTCGCGACCAGGCTGCACGGCGGCCGGACGCTGGCGACGTACGGGATCGAGATCACCGACGAGCGGGGAAAGCTCATCTGCACCTCCCGCCTCACCTGCATGTTGCGCGACAGGTGAAACTGCGCTCTCTTTGCGCACCAGACCCGCGGGTCGCTACGGTGGTCCGAACGCGAGCCCGCGGGATGGCCCAGTAGATAACGTGTACGGCCGGGGAAGCCCTACACGGCCCCAACAGCCGACCCGCGGGCTCGTCCAGCTTTCCCGCCGATCGTTACCCATTCGTATCCGCCGAGCGCCAGGCGTCTACCCCGATTTAGCCCCTGACCAGGCTCGTTGTTTCCTCACATGAGTGACACACACATGTCACTAATTGGTGACGAACGATAGTGAACCGGGCGGCACCAGAATAAGCTCCCGCCACAGCATCCCAGTTGTGCCTGCGATGCGCGCGTGTCGAGACGGAGGGGTCACAACCCCTTCTTGACCTACTTGAGGGAGCACCATTGCGCAGAGCCGTGATCGCGTTCACGGCCTTTCTGGGTGGACTCATCTTCCTGCTGGCCGGACCCGCCCATGCGGATACGGCCGACTGCCAGGGACTGAGGGGAACACTCAAACTCCAAGGCCAGCCAGTGAACGGCGCCAAAATCGCCGTGACCACCGAGAGCGGACAACCCGTCAAGGAGGTCACAAGCAACGCACAGGGCACGTGGGACGTTCAGGTCGACAAGCCAGGTAAATACAAGGTCACCCTGGATGTCAGCAGCCTTCCGAAGAATGCCGACGTGCGGGGCGGCAACAACGTCCGCACGCCGACCGTCTACGAGGGCAACTGCTCCACGGTCCTGTTCGCGCTCCAGCCCAAGGGCGCCCCGGGTCAGCAGCCGGCGGACACCGACGGGGAGACCACGTTCTGGGAGCAGGCCGCCCAGCTGACGTTCGAGGGGCTCAACCTCGGGTTGATCATCGCCCTGGCGGCGCTCGGGCTCTCCCTCATCTACGGCACGACCGGCCTGACCAACTTCGCCCACGGCGAGCTGGTCACGCTCGGCGCGATCCTCGCCTACGCGTTCAACGTGGGCTTCGGGCTGCATCTCATCCCCGCCGCGGTGATCGCCGTCGCGGTCGCCGGCGTACTGGGGTACCTGCAGGACCGCCTGTTCTGGGGCGTGCTGCGCAAGCGCGGCACCGGCACCATCGCCATGATGATCATCTCGATCGGCGTGGCGCTCCTGCTCCGCTACGTGTTCCTGATCTTCTTCGGCGGCCAGAACGAGGCCTACGCGCAGTACACCGCGCAGCCGGGCATCGAGCTCGGCCCCATCACGGCGGCCCCGAAGAACTTCGTCGCCATGGGCATCGAGCTCGCGGTCCTCATCATCGTCGGCATCGCGCTGCTGCGCACCCGCACCGGCAAGGCGGCCCGCGCCGTGGCCGACAATCCCGCGCTCGCGGCCTCCTCCGGCATCAACGTCGACCGGGTCATCCGGATCATCTGGGCCTCGGGCGGCGCCATCGCCGCGCTGGCGGGCATCATGCTCGGCCTCTCGCAGAGCCTCAAGTACACGATGGGCCAGGACGTCCTGCTGCTCATCTTCGCCGGCGTGACGCTCGGCGGGCTCGGCACCGCGTTCGGCGCGCTGGTGGGCTCGCTCGTGGTCGGCCTGTTCGTCCAGGTCTCCACCCTGTGGGTGCCGCCGGAGCTCAAGTCCGTCGGCGCGCTCGTCGTACTCATCATCGTGCTCCTCGTCCGGCCGCAGGGCATCCTGGGCCGCCGCGAGCGGATCGGCTGATCGGGGGAGGATCAGAATGGACTGGATCACGATCATCAGCACCACCCTCAAGGCCGCGGTTGGCGTGGAGACGGTGCTGTACGGAATCGCCGCCATCGGACTCAACATCCACTTCGGCTACACGGGCCTGCTCAACTTCGGCCAGGCCGCCTTCATGGGCGTGGCCGGCTACGGCCTGGCGGTCACCGTCACCGTCATGGGGCTGCCGTTCTGGGTCGGCATCCTCGTCGGCCTGGTCGCCGCCGTGCTCCTGGCGATCCTGCTGGGCATACCGACCCTGCAGCTGCGCGCCGACTATCTCGCCATCGTCACCATCGCGGCCGCCGAGATCGTCCGGCTCATCTTCCGCTCGGTGGCGTTCAAGGACGTCTTCGGCGGCTCCGACGGCCAGCGCGGCTTCTCCGACGGCTTCTACGCGCTCAACCCCTTCTCCGAAGGGCAGTACGGCTTCAACCTCGGCCCCGTGCCGCTGTTCTTCAACAACCGGCAGCTGTGGGTCATCCTCGTCGGCTGGGTGCTCATCGCCCTGGCCTGCACCATGGTCTACCTGCTCATGAAGAGCCCCTGGGGCCGCGTGCTCAAGGCCATCCGCGAGGACGAGGACGCCGTGCGCAGCCTCGGCAAGAGCGTGTTCTCGTACAAGATGCAGTCGCTCATCCTGGGCGGCGTCATCGGATCCCTGGGCGGCTTCATCTACGGCCTGGCCTACGCCTCGGTGCAGCCCGACGTGTTCGGCACCGAGACCACGTTCTACATGTACACGATGGTCATCCTCGGCGGCGCCGCCCGCGTGTTCGGCCCCGTCATCGGCTCGATGATCTTCTGGGGGCTCCTGGTCCTCATCTACGGCGTGCTCTCCGAGGCGGTCGGCGCGGGGTACATCACCTTCATGGACACCAACCAGGTCGGCGCCCTGCGCTGGATCCTGGTCGGCCTCGGCTTGATCCTGTTGCTCATCTTCCGGCCACAGGGCATCTTCGGTGACAAGAGGGAGATAGCAATCGATGCACGCTGAAACCAACACTCAGGCGGGCACCTCCGAGCGCAAGGCCGCGGCCCTGGCGGCGTTCAAGGACCTGGCGCACGATCCCGGCGTGCCCAAGCCCGACCCCATCCTCGTGGTGGACAACGTGGTGCGCCGCTTCGGCGGCCTGACCGCCGTCGAGGTGGGCCACATCGAGATCCAGCGCGGCTCCATCACCGCGCTGATCGGCCCCAACGGCGCCGGAAAGACCACGTTCTTCAACCAGCTCACCGGGTTCGACACGGCCGACTCCGGCTCGTGGACGTTCAACGGGCGGTCGATGAACGGCGTGCCCGCGCACAAGGTCGCCCGCGCCGGCATGGTGCGCACGTTCCAGCTCACCAAGGCGCTGTCCAAGCTGACGGTCATGGAGAACATGCGCCTGGGCGCCCAGCAGCAGAAGGGCGAGAACTTCTTCCGCGCGCTCGTGCCGAGCCTGTGGCGCGGCCAGGAGGACGAGATCACCGAGCGGGCCGAGGAGCTGCTCACCCGCTTCAAGCTCGACGCCAAGCGCGACGACTTCGCCGGGTCGCTCTCCGGCGGCCAGCGCAAGCTGCTGGAGATGGCCCGCGCGCTCATGGTCCAGCCCGAGCTGGTCATGCTCGACGAGCCCATGGCCGGCGTCAACCCGGCGCTGACGCAGTCGCTGCTCGGCCACGTCAAGGACCTGCGCGAGCAGGGCATGACGGTGCTGTTCGTCGAGCACGACATGGACATGGTCCGCGACATCAGCGACTGGGTGATCGTCATGGCCCAGGGCGCCGTCATCGCGGAGGGCCCACCCGGGACGATCATGTCCGACGAGCGCGTGATCGACGCCTACCTCGGCGCTCACCACGACGCGCCCCTGTCGGAGAGCGAACTGACGGCCCAGCTCCACGAGGCGGAGGCGGCGCTGGAGGCCGAGATCGAAGAGGAGACGCAGAAGTGACCGTCCCCGAGCCCGCCCAGTCGAAGGCGGCCGTCACCGACCGCAGCGCCCACCTGGAGGGCGCCAAGGACGCCGTGCTGCGCTGCGACGAGCTGATCGCCGGCTACCTGCCGGGCGTCAACATCCTCAACGGCTCCGACCTCTACGTCAAAGAGGGCGAGCTGATCGGCATCATCGGCCCCAACGGCGCCGGCAAGTCGACGCTGCTCAAGGCCATGTTCGGGCTGGTCACCATCCGCAGCGGCACGGTGCTGCTCAAGGGTGAGGACATCACGAACATGAAGGCCCACTCCCTGGTCTCCCGCGGCGTCGGCTACGTGCCGCAGACCAACAACGTCTTCCCCAGCCTCACCATCGAGGAGAACCTCGAGATGGGCGCCTTCCAGGTGCCGGGGAAGTTCAAGGAGCGCTTCGAGTTCGTCGCCGAGCTGTTCCCCGCGCTCAAGGAGCGGCGCAAGCAGCGCGCCGGGTCCCTGTCCGGCGGTGAGCGGCAGATGGTGGCGATGGCCAGGGCCCTCATGACCGAGCCGTCCGTGCTGCTGCTCGACGAGCCGTCGGCCGGCCTGTCGCCCAAGCTGCAGGACCTGGTGTTCATCCAGGCCCAGCAGATCAACAAGGCCGGCGTCACGGTCATCATGGTCGAGCAGAACGCGCGCCGCTGCCTGCAGATCTGCCACCGCGGCTACGTCCTCGACCAGGGCCGCAACGCCTACACCGGCACCGGGCGGCAGCTCGCCAACGACCCGAAGGTCATCGAGCTGTACCTCGGCACGCTGGCCAAGGCGTAAATCCCGATCAAGACGGCGAAGGGGCTGTTGTCAGCCCCTTCGCCGTTCTTTAATGAGCGCTGTGAAACGTTTGGCGACAGTCGCGCTCATGCTTCCCGTCCTGCTCGTCGGCTGCCAGGACAACGCCTCGTCCGCGTCCAAGTACAGCACCGGCGGCGATCCCACCGACAGCCCGTGCGCCCGCGTGGTCTCCGCCATCGGGTACGCCAACCTCATGCTGAAGCCCAAGGGCCAGGAGGACCAGCAGTACTTCGAGGACGCCGTGATCGGCCGCCTGGCCGAGCTGCGCGGGATCACCATGGAATTCGGCGACCGGCTGCCCGACTCCCTCAAGGGGGCCGTACAGACGGTCAAGACCACGACCGCGGGGCTGGCCAGGAACGACGTGCCCCGCAAGCGGCAGGTGGCGCTGCTCAAGCAGTACCGCGTGGCCGCCGACGAGATCGTGGCGGGATGCAGATAGCGAGAAGGGCCCGGCCGTGGCGGGGGCGGATTCCAGGGGTCGTTGCAACACGGCTTGTCAGCTGGCTTCGGTCAGGAGCTTAGCGAGACGCTCGGC
>NZ_JBFANV010000105.1:0-32735 GCF_040674955.1 Nonomuraea sp. NPDC049695
GCGCTCATGCCCTTGGTGTTCAGGTCTTCGATGACCACGTGCCCGTACATACGGGTGAGCCGGTGCGCGGCTTGGGCGTTGAAGTCAGCGCGCCGCCACCGGACTCGCCGCATGATCTCGCTCATGGCGGCCACGACCGTCCTGCGCCGCTTCGATCCCTTCTTCGTGCGGGCGAGTTGGCGTTGCAGCCGCAGATACCGTTCCGCTTCGCCGGGCGTGAGATACCCGAGGTCGTCCTGCCGGTCCTGTTTCGCCTCCCGTGGCAACTGCCTGGAGGAGACACCGTCGGAGCCGGCGTGGCGGCGGTCGAAGAACTCCCCATCCGATGTCACGGCGGCCGTGACCACCCCCCGGTCCACACCCGCCCATTGAGGGCACGCGTGTTCCTCACGCTCGGTGATCCCATCGTCGACCAGGAAGCTGATGAACCAGTGTTTGCCGTCCCGGGATACCGTCGCGGACCTGACGCATCCCCCGAGCGGGCGCGACATCCGAAACCGTGCCCACCCGAACTTGGGCAGAAAGACCCGCCCCCACTTGCGGCCGATCCGCTCTACGGGCAGGTGTTTCGCGGTGGGGAAGCGAAACGACGGCCGCCACTTCGCCTTCGACTTCCAGCGCACCTTCCACGTGCCATGCTTGCGGCACGCCTCGTCCAGGTCTTTGAGGGTCTGCTGGATCACCTGGGCGGGGGCGTCAGCGAGCCAGTCGCAGTACGGGTCCTTCTTCGCCTCGGCGAGTTGCTTGCACTGCTCGGCGTAGTTGATCCACTCCCCGCGTCGCCGGTACTCCCGCCGTTGTTCGAGACCGGTGTTCCACACGGCCCGGCAGATCCCACCCAGCCTTTCGGCGAACGCCCGCTGCCCGAAGTCGAACTCCAGGCGGTACTTCCGGCCCGCCAACATGCGAAACACCCCCTCTCCCATGGGACGCTCGCGTCTCACCGACTCGAACACATTATCATCCGGTCTATGAGCCAGGAAGTGGAATACCGACGAGGTAGACATGTGGTTTCCGCGATGCATGTCCATCTGGTCTTCGTGACCAAATACCGCAAGAATGTGTTCGATGACGCGATGCTGCGCCGCTGCGAGGACATCATGGTAGAGGTGTGCGACAGTTTCGAGGCCGAACTCCGCGAGTTCAACGGCGAACACGACCACGTCCACCTGCTCGTCCACTACCCGCCCAAGGTCGCGATCAGCAAACTCGTCAACTCGTTGAAGGGCGTCTCCTCGCACTACCTGCGCAAGGAGTTCACCGGCCGGGCCAACCAAGCCATCATGCACGGCCCCTTCTGGTCACCCAGCTACTTCGCCGCCTCCTGTGGCGGAGCCCCACTATCGATCATCAAGGCGTATATCGAACAGCAGCGCCGCCCCACCTGAGGTTTAGGTCCACGCTTCGCGTTCCGGGATACCCCGCCAACGGCGGACCATCCACCAAACGGGCGCCGCATTCATCCCCGGCCTGAAGCTGAAGGCCGAGGCGTTCTGCGGACCTTCGCTAAGCTCTGAGCACATGGCGGCGGATGAGGAGATCTTGCAGGATTCTGCGCATCGCCGGGTGATCCGCCTGGGCGACACCGTTCGCAGACCCATGAACCCGTGGACACCGGCCGTCCATGCACTGCTCCGGCATCTGGAGGAGGTCGGTTTCCCTTACTCGCCGCGAGTGCTGGGGATCGATCCGGAGGGCCGTGAGATCCTCACCTACCTGGACGGCGAATCCGGGCCTCAGAGCTGGGCCAAGGTGGTCGACGACTCAGGCCTGACGTCCTTCGCCCGCCTGCTGCGCGACTATCACGACGCGGTCGCCGCCTTCCGCCCGCCCGAGGGGCTCCGATGGTCCAGCGGGGAGGCGGAACCACGCGATGACGAGGTGATCTGCCACGGGGACTTCGGCCCGTGGAACACCGTCTGGCGCGGCGAACGCCCCGTCGGCATCCTGGACTGGGACTACGCCCGGCCCAGGCCGCGGCTGCACGACATCGCCTACGCGCTGGAGTACGTCGCGCCGTTCCGCGACGATGCCGAATGCGTACGCTGGCTGCGCTACCCCGCGCCGCCCGATCGGCGCCATCGCCTGGAGCTGTTCGCCGCCGCCTACGGCCTCACATCTACCGCGGGGCTGATCGATGCGGTCATCGAAGTGCAACAGGACGTCATCGAGCAGGTCCGCCGGCTGGCAGACAGCGGGCACCAGCCTCAAGTCCACTGGGTCGCCGACGGCTTCCTCGAGCAAGCGGGCCAGAAGCTGGCCTGGAGCCGGGCCAACCGCCACCTGTTCGATTAGCAGGCCCTTTCCCTGATCTCAGTCTCGTCTACCGTGTCGGGGTGGATCTCCTCTCGCGTCTCAGTCGCTTCAACGCCCGGCACCCGTGGAGTCACAACGACTTCTACGGGCGCTGGGTCGCCGGACAGGTCGCTGCCAGTGGCGCGCGGCACGTCCTCGACGTCGGATGCGGCACGGGCAACCTGATCGACCGCCTCCGGCTCCGGGCCGTGTCCGTCACCGGCCTCGAGCCGGACCCGCCCACGGCGCGCATCGCGACGGCCCGTTTCGCGGGCACCGACGCGGTCGTGATCGAGGAGGCGGGCTTCGGGCAACGCGACCGCAACCGCCGGTGGGACGCGATCACCCTCGTGGCGGTTCTGCACCATCTCCCGCTGTCGGAGACACTGCGCGAGCTGCGCGAGTGCCTCTCTCCCGGCGGCCGTCTCGTTGTCATCGGGTGCTACCGGGAGGCGAGCCCGGGCGACTTTCTGATCTCGACGGCCGCGCTCGCCGCCAACCCGGTCATGGGCCTCATCAAGCACCCGGCCCCCGCGCGATCCCTGCCGGTCCAGATGACCGCGCCGACCGCCGCGGCGCGTGAAACCCTCGACGAGATCCGCGTCGAGGCGGCGGCCACGCTGCCGGGGGCGAGGATACGGCGTCGCCTTTTCTGGCGGTACTCGCTGGTCTACGACAGGCCCGCAGCTTGACCTTGCCGCAGCGTCCAAGGCGGGAGGGCCGCGATGAGATGACAGAGAGCGTGCGAATTTTCAGACCTCGAAGAGCGTGAACTTCACGTCCCACAGGTCACCGAAGCTGATGCCGGTCCTGTCGAACAGGACGTCCATCGCCCACGTCTCGCCGTCCTCGCCATCGGGTTTCTGCTTCTCCGTCACGGGTTGACCGTTCGCGTAGTGCAGAGCGATGGCCTGATCGTCGATCCGTACGAGATGCAGCTCGGTCCCGGCCGACGTCTCTTCCAGGTAGTCGGTGCTTGCGGACAGTCGTTGGCCGGAGTCGATGGCCACGACCCAGTCACCGACCTGCGCCACGCACAGGTTGGGGAAACGCGAGACGGAGGTCGCGTCTTCGAACCCCATCGTGGCCTCAGTCTCCAGGAAGACGTCCGGCACCGCCCTGAACAGCTCGTCGGTCTTGACCGCCGCTATCTCTAAGTTCCAGCCCATGGGCGCAGCCTAGCGATCGATGATCTTTTCCTCAGGGAGTACCGAAAAGCGCAGAGGCGGGCCCGCCTTCGTCGACACGGCCGTCGTCTCTTCCCCGGCACATGCACGAGCTCGCGCCGGTGCATGTGCCGGGACCGATCGGCCGCCGCTCTCGTCCTCAGGGAGTGATCAGAACCGGCGTCCCCAGAGGCAGTTTTGCCAGCACCTTGAGCGCGGGAGCAGGCACCCTGATGCAGCCGTGCGTGATCGCCTTGCCGAACACCTTCGGGTCAGGCCAGCCGTGGAAGGCGACCGTACCGGGACCGCCGCCGAAGGTGTCGAGCGTCGTCGAGTGCGTGCCGAGGGGCATGATCAGCGGGCTGTAGGCGGCCTTGTCCTTCGGCGACATCAGGGCCAGCAGGAAGGTCCTGCCGACCGGAGTGGGCGTCTCAGGGCCGCCGACGGCCACCGACCAGATGCCGACCTTCTTGCTCGCGTTCATCACGGTCAGCTTCTTGGTGCCCAGACTCACGATGGCGCGGTGGCGGCTGCGCGCCTTCTTCAGACCCTTGGCCTTGACCCAGCCGGTCACGTTGTTGGGCTTGCTGGGCAGGAGCACGCGGTACCAGCCCTTGCGCGCCTCCACCACCGGGACCCAGGTCTGGCTGCCGAGCTGCGTCGCCGGAAGGGTGGCCGCGGGCTTGCCGCCGGGCTGGGCGTACACGGCCACCGTGCGTCCGGGGTGGACCACGACGCCGCTCAGCTTGCCGTACGTGTCGGTGTCCTGCGGCAGGCCACTCAACTGCGTGAACGTGGTGGAACTGGGCAGTGCGGCCACCGTGACCGAGGCATCGGCGGCGAGGGTGATGGGCGACGCGACCGCCGCGGTGTGGGTCGAGGCGACGAGGCCCACGGCGACGAGGGCGGAACCGATGAATCGGCGGGGGGCATCGAGGGGCACGATCGGCTCCTGAGGTTCTATGACACATACGGTACAAACGCGTAACCGTCTGGCCATTTCTATAACGTTTTGGAACGTTTGAAGATCTTTGGCCAGCAGGTGTGTCATTTTTACACAGATGAGCCTCGTGAGGCTCCAGTTCTCTCATAACATCCGAGGTGCAGTCGTGTTACCCCCCAGGCTCTCTTCAGTCCGTCGCTGGTTCGCAGCGACACTCATGCTCGCGGTGGCAGCGCTCGCGGCGCTCGCCATCTCAGGTGCGGCTCCGGCGGCAGCGGTCCAGACGACGTCGCGCGGCGACGTCAAGGTCCACAACTACACGACGCGGGAGGACAACCCGCGCGACGATCCGCAAGTCTGCTGCGTGTTCTATCTGGTCGGGTTCGACTTCGAGCGGGACCAGAAGGTGACGTGGGAGATCAAGTCCTGGCCTAACGGGCCCGTGGTCAAGAGCGGCGCCCTCGTCCTCGACAGTCGCGGGCATGGCCGTACCGCCGACATCACCCTGCCGGCCGGGCAGTACAAGGTGTTCTGGACCGCCACCGGGAAGCATGGCACGACCACCAAGTACAAGGTGTTCAAGGTCAAGTGTGGCACCAAGCCCACGCCGAAGCCCACGCCGACGCCCACCCCCCCGGTGACGCCGACGCCGACGCCGACGCCTACGCCGACGGTGACGCCCACCGCGACGCCCACGCCCACGGTGACGCCCACCGCGACGCCCACGCCCACGGTGACGCCCACCGCGACGCCCACGCCCACGGTGACGCCGACCGCGACGCCCACGGCGACCCCCACGCCCCCGCGGACCCCCACCTCGACGCCGACGTCGAGCAGCACGCCGACCCCCACCCCCACCCAGCCCAGCGTGGGTGAGATCGGGACCGTGACCCACGAGTGGGTCACGTGGGAAGAGAACGTGCCGGAGACGCAGGACAAGCCCAAGCCTGCGCCCACCCCGACGCCGGTGAAGACCGAGATCCCGGTCACTGGCTGACACGCGACACCGAACGAGGAAGGCCCCGGATCAACGCGATCCGGGGCCTTTGCCGTCTCTCACTCCCGGACGAGCATGTGCAGCGGGTCAGCGAACAGCCGTTCATCACCTCGTACAGTGACAACCTCGCCGTTCAACGCCGTTCGCGGAAAATTCGTCATCGAAACGGGCTGACGGTTCTCACGACGTGATCGATACTCTGGCCCCCATGGGCGACGGCGAACCATTCCTGCGGCTGACGGACGTCACAACGGCGTTGGACACGGCACTTACGGCCCTGAGAGCCGCGGACGCCGACCTCGATTATCGGATGGGTGGCACCAGCGCCGCTCTTCTGCAGGGTGTTCATCTCCCGGCCGGGGACATCGACCTCTTAGTGGCCCGGCGAGAGGACGTGGACACGTTCGCCGCGGCCCTCTCTTCGTTTCCGTGCCTTTATCCGGCATCCTGGATCCCAGAGGCTCTGCAGTATTTCGCCAGGTACGAGGTCAACGGAGTAAAGGTAGAGATCAGCACCGTCGAGCGGCAAGTCGACTCGGACGGGTGGGAATGCGTCGGCCCTGGCCCATGGCAGCATTATGTCGTGGTCACCTGCGGCTCTCATCGTGTCCCTGTGGTTCGTCTGGAACTCCGGTTGGCCACGGAGGTCCTACGAGATCGACCCGATCGCTATGAACCTCTCCTCGACCACATGGACGCCCACGGATTCGATTCCGATCTGCTGCAGACGGCAATGAATGCGCACCGCCTTCCAGCGGAACGCCGGCGGATGATTCAAGAGCGCCTCACACGTTCCTCCCCTGCCTGATCTTGCCGTGACCACCCCGCCCGGGTCGCGATCATCCGGGGGCATGAGGCGCCCGCCAGAGTCCCAGTGGGCGGATTCGGAGCGCCACGGGAGCATCGGTTTGCGAGCGCTGTCCCCCGATCGAGGTCCTCTGCCTCTGCCCGCGTAGGCTGCCCGGACCGGCGAGTGCACGCCGTCAGCCGTAGTCAACGCGCTTCGAGTATCGCGAGGTCGCGCACCATGTAGCAGCGATGCTCGCACTCCTCCTCCATCACCACGCGCAGGCAGCCGCCGACCGAGCGCGGCTCCTCGGGATAGCCGGGCGCGGGTGCGCGCGTGCACATCCGTGCGAGCTCGGTGTCGGTGAGGCTGTCGACGATGCCGCGCACCAGCGCCATACGGCCGGCGCGAGCCTCCATCACTGCTGCGTACGACGGACGCGCATCAAGATCAATGCCGAGTGTCGCCGCGTCCGTGGGCGGATAGCCGGTATGGGTGAGACCGAGCCGATGGAACGGCATCGGCTCGTCCAGGATCGTCCGGCTTGCCCAGGCGTCTGTGGCGAAGACGAGGTGACGAAGCGTCTCGACGAAGGGCCACTCGTCGTCGACCCGTTCATGGCGAGCCGCTTCGGGCAGCTTCTCCGCTCGGGCGACCGTCTCCGCCCAGAGCCGTTCGATCGTGTCCCACATCGCGCGGAAGTCATCGGCCGTCCGCATCGCTCGCAGCTGCGTGCGCTCGGGATGTCGCCGGTCGAGCTCCGCCTCGACGAAAGGGGTGACGTCCACGTCGTTGACGAGGAAGTTCCGTACGTCTCCGGACACGTTGACGTCCACGAGCAAGGAGTTCGATCTTGATCCGGCGCATGTCGCAGTCGCGGAATTTCGCAGCGGCGAAGGTGGCGCTTGTGAAACTCGCGCCGCGGAACTCGTCGGTGTTGTCGTACTGCGGTGCCATCGCGCCATTGTGCCCGTAGGGGCCGTAACGGTACAGCGATCCGAACTCCTGACATCTCTGCTTGCAAAACGGCCTGCTCTTCAGGCACAACGCCTTGACTGGCGCTCGTTCTGCTCGGCACTCTCAGCACCTAGGCAGGCAGGAACCTCAGCGCAGAACCAGGAGGTCGAGCCAGTTAGTCCTGGGTTCCGCGGCGGATGTCTGCTCGGCGTCCTGCGCGGCCCGGCGGAGTTGTTCTTTCCCTCGGAGGAATTCCTCCTCGGTGAGGCCGCGCATGATGGTGGCGGAGCGGCGGAAGACATCCACCTGGGCGAGGAACTCGGCAAGGCTGATCAGTGTCTCAGGGACCGGCTCAAGCGCCTCACGGCGGAATCCCGCGGTGGCGAACGCCTGGCACGTCTGCTCGAGGGAGGGAAAGGTATCGGTCGTCCGGACGGTCTCGGGAAAGAACTCCCAGGGAAAGGTGCGCGTCGTATAGGGCCTGTCCGGATATCCCTGCCGGATCAGGACGGGAGCGCCCGGGCGCAGAACGCGGCGGATTTCTCGCGCAGCGGCTTCCATGTCGGGGATGTGGTGGATCATGAGGGACATCCAGGCGCCGTCCGCCGAGCCGTCCGGAAGCGGGAGGGCACCGGCGTCGCCCTCCAGCACCTGGATGCCCGGGCGGCGCGCAATCTGGGCCCGCATCGCCGCCGACGGTTCGACCGCGAAGACGTTGAGGCCGAACCAATCGCTGAAGGCAGAGGCGAACGCGCCGGTCCCCGCGCCGATGTCGACCACGGTCATCCCGGGCGACGGGCTGAGGTGACGTCGTATCGCTTCACGCCATTCTTCGAGCCCGTCTCGGGGAACCTCACGGACCGCCTTGTACGCTGCCGCGGTCTGGTCGTCGTAGGCGATTCTGGCCATGTCGCGCCTCCTGATTCACACTGCTTCGAGATCGCGCCGCTGGGCTGTCGACCCGCACCCAACTTCGCCTGCCTCATCGTCAAACACACCACGTTCACATCTCGTCACATGGGCATCCTGTTCGGAGCGCCGGAGGGCGACCACTGCCACGGACTGATCCACCCCGAGCAGATCCCGGCCACAACGCCGCACACGCAGTACTCGCGCACGACTGATCACCCTGGCAAGCCCTGTCTACTGCGTCCTCGATTTCTTTGCGGGTCCGCACATCATCCCCAGCAGTAGCCGGAAAGCTGTGCGCCGCGAGTTCAGTTGAGTTTTTTCCCACCTGAAGTCGCAAGACCGGCTCCCGCGCCCAGGAAGGCCGGAGCGGCGACTTCTTGGACGTGGCCCGGTTGGAAGGCCGCAGCCGGATCAAGACTGATCAGATTTAAATGGCCCCGGACGGGCTTCGCCATCAGTTCCGGCTCCACCGCGACGGTTCGCCGATGCGGCGCTTCCTGCGCGGGATCAGCCTTTCTGCCGCCATTTACATGATTAATCGTGATCGCTAGGGTCGCGAACATGAGTCCCGTCATCACAGTCGCGCGAGTCGAAGATGTGACCGCTCTGATCCAGTCGGCCGGATCTCTCTTCCAGGAGGACGGAGGCCAACGGGATCCCTTCATGGACGCGAACTGGCCGACACGGAATGGGCTCGACTACTACATGGGCATGATCAACGGTCCAAGGAGTCTGGCGCTTCTCGCCCGCCGTGACTCGACCGAGGGCACGGTGATAGGCCATCTCACGGGCCAGATGAGGGCTCCGGACGAGCTCAGGCCGAAAGCGGTTGTCGCCGAACTCGTCAGCATGCGCGTAACGGAGGAACAGCGCGGACATGGTGTCGGAGCGAAGCTTGTGGAGCACTTCTTCTCCTGGGCAAAGGAGCAAGGGGCGAACCAGGCAACGGTTTCCGCGTACGCCTCCAACACCGATGCGATCTGCTTCTACCGGGCCCGAGGGTTCCAACCCGAGCACATCCAACTAAAGATTGATCTATAACCCCTCGACCAGCAATATCGCGGGAACCAGTGAGCCGGAAGCAGTAGCCGGCACGCTTGGGTCGACTGCCGCCTGATCCCCTGGTGGCGCGCTCGCAACCTTATGATATTAATTGGACCATGTGTAACCGTCGGTAGTGACCTGGCCTCCGCCAGGCGTTTCGGCCACGGCATGAGCGGGGCTTGCAAAGGCGATACCGGCGGTAATGATCGCCGCAGAGATGAGCATTTTCAGTGCTCTGTTTTTTGTAGCCACAGGACACCTCCGAAGGTGAAATCCCAGGCGATTCTGCTTTCGCCAAGGCCCGACGGAAGTGATCATACATAAGCTATCGAGACCTGACAAGGACATCAACTTAAGGACATGTCATTATGCTAATTTCTGTCGGCATTGCCCATATTGACAGTTGAGTGATCGTCTGGACCGTTGAGAAATTTCATCGTGGCAGTACGCCAGGACAGTCGCCGCACGATTACGGGTGCACGAGCGGTCGGATCTCAGGTCTCTCCGGAGCACGTCTCAGCCCTTCTGATGCCGCACCGGCGTAGCACGAGATGCCCGACGAGCCACGCTGAGGTATGACGCGCGGCTCGCGATCGCCCCCCAACCATGCCTGGACACTGGCGACCGTTCAGGCCGGCCCATAAAGCAGATGAGCATAAGCGTG
The DNA here is from genome assembly GCF_040674955.1 of Nonomuraea sp. NPDC049695. NCBI lineage: Bacteria > Bacillati > Actinomycetota > Actinomycetes > Streptosporangiales > Streptosporangiaceae > Nonomuraea > Nonomuraea sp. NPDC049695. The sequence goes on from NZ_JBFANV010000105.1 coordinate 9,766, forward strand.
CAGCCTGGCATGATCCCAATCATGGCCAGGGGGACAGCTCTCAAAGACCTGAAGAGAGCAAGACGCTGCGGCGAACCCGTGAGAGTGCGCCGTGAAATCGCCGGCGCAGATCGACTTGATGCTTACGTGGTAGGCGTCGGTCGCAAGTGGGTGCTGCTGCACACCATCTCCGACGAAATCCGTCTCGACGGCTACTCGGCAATACGCCTTCGCGACATCCAGCACGCGACGCGCTCGGGATGGAAGGGCGCGATGACGGCCCATCGTGCCATCGCCTTGCGCGGGGAGTACCCTCAGCCTCTGCCGGACATCGACCTTGACTCCACCAAAGGCTTGATCGAGACGCTCACCGCGGCGTTTCCCCTGGTAGGTGTCTACATCGAGAAGCTCGACCCCCATGTCTGCTACATCGGTCGCGCCCGCGGGATCACCCGAAACAAGCGATTGCGCCTCCAGGAGATCGGCCCAGCCGCGGACTGGGCACTCACGTCCTCCACGAACAAGACAACGGACATCACCCGGTTCGACATCAGCGGCGGGTACATCGATGCACTCCACGCGGTTGGCGGAGATCCCCCAGAATGCTGATCACCGGTGGAACGGCTACTGCTCCATCGAGACCGGTCCACGGGTGCAACGCACCTTCCTGGGCAGTTGCATCCTTTCCGGCCGGGCCGCCCGCGCGCCGAGCCGGTCGCTCGGCCGATGGGCCGCCAGATCTACCTTCCCGTGTGGGCCGTGAGCCGGTCCATCGCCTCCTGCCTCGGCAGGCTCGCGCCACGCCGGTACGCCTCCAGGTAACCCTCGTCGCCAAGCTGCCCGGTCAGGACAGGCACCAGCCGGCGCAGATCAGGGTCGCCCTCGTCGAAGACGCCCCTGATCACATGGCTCATCCCGAGCGCTGTCGCGGCCCCCGCCAGGTCGCCTTCCAGCCCGAGCAGCCTGGCCAACAGCTCTGCGGCCCGGGCCATGGCGTTGGCGTTGGTGTGCCCGAGCACGCCACGCATCGCGCGGGGCAGCAGCTCGCGCGCCCGCTCCGCCGCCCCCTCGGTCACGAGGACGGCCATCCGGGAGGACGCGATCAGGTCGCTGTTCAGCTCCGGCGGGCCGGGTAGCCGGTGGATGACCGTCTCGAGCTCGTCCACGACCTGATGGGCCGGTTCCAGGTCGCCGGCGTGGCGGTGCACCTCGGCGAGCGGGAACAGCATGCTGGCTTCCAGCCTCCGGTGGCCGTGTTCGCGACCCTGGCGCCGCGCGGCGCGGATGTCGTGCAGTGCGCCGTCCAGGTCGCCACCGCGCATTCGGTTCTGGGCGAGATGCGACTTGGTGATGAAGAGGTGTTCCTCGGTGCCGAGCTCGGAGGCGATGGCGACGGCGCGCTCGCAGGCCGCGACCGCGAGTTCGTGCTCGCCGCGCAGGCCGTGGACGCGGCTCTGCCGTACCAGGCTCATCACCAGCCCCCAGCGGTCGCCGACCTGCTCGAACAGGCGCAGTGCCTCCTCCCTGTGGCCGGCCCCGGTCTCCTGGTCGCCCTGTTCCGTGAGGAGGAAGTCGTACGCCCAGTGGGCGCTGGCGCGCACCCAGGGGTCGGGCGAGTCCAGCGCCTCCAGGTCCCCGGCGTCCTGGGTGGTGAGCTTGGAGATGCGGAGCAACGGCAGCGCGTTGTGGAACTGCGTCACCCCGGGACGGCGGAGGTTCTCACGGACCTCCTGCCCACCTCCCCGGCCCGACGTCGACCGCACCACCTCGAAGGCAGTGCGCGTGTCGGCCGGCAGTTCGTCGCCGAACGCCAGCACCTCGCTCAGGAAGGCGTCGGACTGGGTGGACATCCCGCGCATGCCCCAGTACCAGATCATGGACCTGACGAGCCGGGCGGCCGTGGCCGCGTCGCCCGCCTCGATGGCGGCCCGCAGCACGGCGACCAGGTTGTCGTGCTCGGCGTCGAAGACCTCGACGGCGCGCAGCTGGTCCCTGGTACGCAGCAGCGGCTCGTTCTCCTCGGCCAGCGCCAGGAAGTACGCGCGGAAGCGGTCGGTGATCGGCTCTGCGAGTTCGGCCGACGCGTAGGCACGGATGGTCTCCAGCATCCGGTACCTGTCGCCGACCTGCTGGATCATGGATTTCTCGACCAGTGCGCCCGCGACGTACACCATGTCGTCAGCGGTGAGGGACGCGTCAGAGCAGATCGACTCGAGCGCGGCCAGATCGGCTCCGCCGGGGAAGGCGGCCAGCCGGGCGGCCAGCACCCGCTCGGGCTCCTCCAGCAGGTCCCAGCTCCACTCCACCATCGCGAGCAGCGTGCGCTGGCGCGGCAGCGCGGTCCTGCTCCCCGAGGTGAGCAGGCGGAAACGATCATCCAGCCGCCGGGCGATCTGCGCCACGCTCATCGCCCGCAGCTTGGCCGCGGCCAGTTCGAGGGCCAGCGGCATGCCGTCCAACCGGCGGCAGATCTCCACCACGGGCTCCAGGGTGGTCTGGTCGAGCGCGAACCCCTGGCGCACGCCGGCAGCCCGCTCGACGAACAGCCGCACGGCGGCTGACCCGGCGGCCTCGGCCAGGTCCGCGTTCTCCACGGGCAGGTCGAGTGGGTCGAGGTGGCACAAGGCCTCGCCGGTGATTGCCAGAGCCTCCCTGCTGGTGGCCAGGATGCGCAGCTGCGGAAGCCGGACGAGCAACTGCTCGGCAAGCTGCGCGGCCGCCTCCACCAGGTGCTCGCAGTTGTCCAGCACCAGTACGGCGGGGCCGACGTCGAGCTGGGCGGCCAGCCGCGCGGGGGCAGGAGCCTGCGGCTTGAACCCACCCTCGAACAGGCCGCCGCAGGCGCTGAGCACCGCGTCTGCGATCTGGTCCGGCTGGGTGACACCGGCGAGCGAGACGAACCATGCCCGTTCCTGGACGTGGTCCGCGGCCTCCAACGCCAGCCTGGTCTTGCCCGCGCCGCCCGGTCCGACGATCGTCACCAGCCGTGCGCCGGCCATCAGCCGGGCGAGCTCACCGAGTTCACGTTCCCGGCCAACGAAGCTGGTCAGCCTGGCCGGGAGCCGGCTGGGCGCGGCCTGCGGCCGTACGGAGGGCCGGTTCAGCTCCCCGCGGAGGAGGGCGAGGTGGACCGCGCGGAGCTCGGGCGAGGGATCCATGCCCAGCTCATCGCCGAGCCTGACGCGGACCTCCTCGTACACGGCCAGCGCCTCTGACTGGCGTCCGGCGGCCGACAGGGCCCGGATCCGCAGTTCGGCCAGGCGCTCGCTCAGCGGGCGGGCGACCGCCGCGGTGCCCAGGTCGGCCAGCACCTCGGCGTGGCGGCCGAGCCGTACCTCCGCGTCGAAGAAGTCCTCGGCGACGGTGGCGCGCAACTCCTCCAACCGGGCCGCGACGTTGCGGGCGAACGAGGCCTCCAGCACGTCCGCCAGCGCGGCGCCCCGCCATTGCTCCAGGGCGGCGCGGAGCAAGGAGGAGGCTTCACGCGGCCTGCCGGCCGCGAGCTCCTGCCTGGCCTGCCCGGCAAGCTGCTCGAATCGGTGCGCGTCCACGTCCTCGGGGCGCAGCGGGAGCCGGTAGCCACCGGCCACCAGCTCCACGGACTCCGGCCCGCCCAGCGTCCTGCGCAACCGGGAGACCAGGCCATGCAGCGCGCTGACGGCTCCGGCGGGGGGCTCCTCGCCCCAGATGCCGTCGATCAGGGAGTCGGCTGAGACCGGACGGCCGGCCTCCAGCGCGAGCCGCGCCAGCAGCATCCGCAGGCGCGTGCCGGGGATGTCGATCGGGGCGGCGTCGTCAGAGGCGGCTTCGACCGGACCGAGGAGGGAGATCTGCACCGAGCCAGCTTCCCATTCGCGCCTTTCGGACACTCGCCGGACCCCGGCCTCGCCGCTGTGCCGGAACAGCCTGCTCAGATGGCCTCCCGCAGGACTTCCACTCCAGGCCCGCCCACGTTTGTCCAAGCCGTCACTCACGCCCCGTTTCCGTGATCGGAAACAGGGCGTTTTGGCTGGTGGAGCCTAGGAGATTCGAACCCCTGACATCCTGCTTGCCAAGACGTACGCCGATCTTGCTCGATCTGCGGAGACGCAGCTCACGCCACTGATCAGGTTCCCCCGTGACTCCCCGCTGTTCCCCCTCGTTTCCCGCCCTATCGGGCACGCGACGGGCATGGCAATATCCTCGTCAGGAGGGTATTCGGGATTGAGTCGCGCCGGGAATGCTGGATAGCACCAGAGGCCATCACCCTGCACGCCGCGGAGCGAGTTGACGAAGGAAACCTGTCTATCGCGACCAAGGGTTGCAGAAAGCTCCCTTCTTCTAGAAGCTGATGCCTCGCTCGTATTCGTCAAGAACCCTTCCGAAGAGTTCGCAACCTTCAGGAACTGACGATGACCGACAAAGATGAATGATCAGGAGGCAATCCTACGAGAGCAAGGGAAATATCCAATCCCCGCGATGCCCTCGGAGGCACCGACTCCCAGAGGCTACTGTTATCGAGAAGAACTCTGAGGAAAATTCGCTGCTCATTGTTGGGCGAGTCGCCTGGCGACAACGCCTCCGGAAAGGCCCTCTCCAGGAGAACCTCCAGATCCTTGTACGTTGTGGGATGGAGCGACGTGGCTGCCACGACGACGGCGGTGGGCAAGAGGTCTGCGAAGTTCGTTATCCGGAGGACAGCCTGGTGGAGTAGGTGGTTCGGCCAACCTATGGTTGCGGGCAGCGTAAGCGAATCCGAGTACCACGCTGCGGCCCGCTCGGGGTCGGTCACCGCATCCCACACAGCCGACGAGCTGTCAGGATCGTGCGCGAGGCTGGAGGAGAACGCCGCGACGAGCTGAATGCCAGGATGCCGATCGAACAGGAATGACCTGCTCACACCACCAGAACGGTCGAGTGCCTCCAGTGCCTCGGCGCGCTCGTGAAAAGTAGCGGCGTCGCGGGCGCGATCCTCGACAAGGCGACGATCTCGGCGCGCCGGCTCGAAACCGTGGGTACCAGGCATAGCGCCGCCGCTGCGGAGGTCGCCGCGACACGCGTACGTGGATCGCCATCGGACAAGCATCGCAGGACTGGGTCCACCAGGGCGGGAGCGACGCTCCTGCACCCCATTACGGCGTCGTATGCCCAGGCGGGCGTTTCGATACCCCATGGTTCATCCGGGTCTCGCTGCCGAGGATTGTGATAGATGGACCAGAGTTCACTCTCGCTTCGGTCCGGCTCGGTGCCCTCGGCCACAGCCGCGAGAAAGTTGAGCAGGTGTGCACGAACAGGCAGCTGTGGCTCCTGCCAACCGTATGAGATCGGACGATCGAACCCCGGCTCCTGGAGCAACCCGGCGACTACCATCGCGACTGGGGCCGTAGTGGGATAGACAGAACCCTGGTGAGTGACCGCTGTGTGAAGGTGAACGATTGTGTCCTCCCACGCCGCGTCATCATCCCGTACAAGCCGCCGGAGATGGTCGGGAGTATCAGTGGCCTGGCCATAGGCGTGAGCCAAACGAGACCAGTCGTAAGTTTCCAGAGCGTCCAACCCAAAGAGCATGGGGCATTCTCCCGCACAGATCATCTGCAGAAAGCACGCAGCTGAGCATCGCCTCGTTCTCGCTGCCGCTCCTGGCTGTGTTCGGGGCTGTCCGGGACACCTCTGGTCGGCCTCTGGTCATGGTGGAGGTTCTGCTTCTGGCCGATCGTCACGAATGGAAGACGCCTACCCAGTCGCGTGAGAATCCGTCATCGACGCTCTTCGGGCCGCCGCAAGCCAACCCACGTGTAACGTCAGGCAGTTTGCGGATTGCCATGAAAGAAGGCTTCAATCTGCTCCGCTAAAGAAAAGTCCGCGGCGCAGGCCGGGCACGTCGTGCGCCCGAACAAGTAGGTCAGTTGCTCAGCGGCCGCGGTTTGCCCAGCCTTGACGGCCATGCGATACAGCCGGGAGGCCAGCGGCTGGAGGTCAGCAGGCTCCGCCGGGTGGATACCGGTCAGCGTCGGCCTCTTCTGAGCAGGACGGGCAGATCACGTCGTGGAGATTCGGGAGTAGGCATTCGCTCCGCACCGGTACCCCCTCGAAGGCCAGAAGGTCCTCCAGCGGATAGAGGTAGTCGTGCTCATCGCCCTCGAACGGCTCCTCCGTCAGGTGGTGCTGAACGATCCGGTGCAGTTCGTCGATCTCGGCCGGGTAGCGCTTGCGGCAGTATCCAGGCTGGTGAAGCTGCGTTTCCCCGGCGACGATACGGCCGGCCAACGCACTCACTGACCGCTGATCGCCCGGCATGCGGCTGCTGGCGATGTCCGCCAGGACAGGCAGGGCGGCAAAGCTTGCCGGGTACACGGTTCCCTGGTGGCAGAGGCTGGACCAGAGTTCATGCCAGGCGTTGGGAGCCAGCTCCGGATCCCCGATCTCCTCGAAGAGTTGCGGGAGGTCCGTCGCGGCACCGTAGGCGTGCTCAAGGCGTGACCAATCCGTCGACATGCCCAACGATCACCCCAGCGGCGCCTGCGGAGTGAAATGGCGCTCCTAGAGCGGTCGGTCGCCGTCCTGGGCACGCTTCTCGCCGTGGTGTACCGCGCGGCACTCCCCGCCGCGCCCGCCGGGGCGCGAATCACTCGGCGCTGCGGCCGAGATCGCGGGAACGCTCGCCCCGACCCAGGCGTACGAGCTGCTCCAGGCAGCACGGGAGGCATTTCACTCCGGGCTGAGCGCGACGCTGGCCGGTGCCGCGGCGTTGCTCTGGCTGACTGCCGTCGTGTCTGTGGTCTTGTTGCGTGACCCGGGGGAACCCTCCAGGCCGGTGGCGGCAGGAAGCGGCTCGAACATGGCGAAATGACTCCGCCGCGATCACCCGATCTTGGCCATGCCCGCACACGAGGCGTTCCCGCGCAACACGGAGAAGACTTCGGCGCCGCCGAGACCCCCAGACCGGCCCCTGCGCCCGCCAACGCACCAGACTCGCCGCCAGGTGATCGCCTTTTGATCAGTGGACCGACGCCAGTTCGCCACATTACATGGCCGGCTATAAGATTGCCGGCTATGGAATCTATAGATGTACTCGGCATCTGCGGGAGCGTGCGGGCCGGGTCCCTGAACCGGGCCCTGCTGCTGGCCGCGCAGGAACTAGCCCGCGCCCCCTTCCAGGTGGAGGCATGGGCCGGCAACGCGGACATCCCCCGCGTCGACGCGACCATGGGACATCCGTTCCCACCGGTCGTCGCGGCCTTGCGAGATCGGGTCGCGGCGGCTGATGTCCTGCTGCTGGTGACGCCGGAGCTGAACCGCAGCATTCCCGGCAACATGAAGGACATCGTCGACTGGCTGGGGATTCTCGCACCGCCTCGCCCGCTGGCCGGCAAGCCCGTCGTACTGATGAGCGCCTCACCGAACCGGTTCGGCGGCGCGTTCGCCCAACTGCAACTCGCCGACCTACTCCGGCGGTCCGGCGCCGACGTCCTGTCCGACCTTGACGTCGCGGTCGGCTACGCCCACCGTCACGTCGACGACCACGGTGTCCTGGTGGGCGAGGACCCACGACACGAAATCGCCGAACTGTGGCAGCGTGTACTCACCCGAGTTCAAAGTCATCGGCAGGTAGTGCCGGCATGAGCACCGGACGTCGGATAGCCGCCGACAACGGGCCCGTCGGTTACGCGCTCGCCCACGCCACCCGGGCGCACCGTGCCCTGTTGCAACGCCGGATGGCACAACTCGGCCTCCACCTGGGCCAGGAACTCCTCATAGTCGACATCCACCACAACCCCGACACGACCCAGGCGGAACTCGTCCAGCGGATCGGCTTCGAGCAGCCCACCATCGCCAAGGCGCTCACACGGATGGAACGGACCGGGTTCATCCAGCGCACCGCCGATCCCGACGACCGCCGGGTGACACGCCTACGGCTGACCGAACGCGGCGAGGCCGTCGTGGACGCCGTAACGACCGCATGGGCGGAGACAGACGCCCAGGCCACCGCCGGACTCAACGACGAGGAGGCCGAACAGCTCATCCGCCTGCTGACCGCCGTCCGCCACAACCTCGAACAACCCACTGACTGAGACAGAACATCAGGAGACGAACATGGACCTTGGCCTGGCAGGAAAGGTCGTGCTGGTGACCGGCGCCAGCACGGCGATCGGCAAAGCCACCGCATTGGCATTCGCCGAGGAAAAAGCGAACATCGCCGTCGGCTACCACTCCAACGCCCAAGCCGCCGCCGAAACGGTCGCTCTGGCCGAGCAGCGCGGCGCTCGCGCGATCCGCTGGCAGCTCGACCTCGGCCGGCCCGACTCGCTGCAGGCCGCGGTCGAGCACGCCCGCGAAGAACTCGGGCCGATCGACGTCCTGGTCAACAACGCCGTCCGTTGGCCGGACTGGCCCAAGCCCGACGAGCTGTTCGAAACCGCACCACCAGAGCGATTCACCACGTCAGTGAACGCGAACCTCATCGGCCCCTACCTGCTTGCCCGCGCAGTCGTCGCCGACATGCGCAGCCACGGCTGGGGCCGCATCGTCAACGTCTCCACCGGCCTGGTCGAGGACGGCTTCCCCGGCAACGTCTCCTATATCGCCGCCAAGGCAGGACTGCACGGCCTCACCCGCGTCATGTCCCGTGAACTGGCCGCCTCCGGCATCCTCACCAACGTCGTCATGCCCGGCTTCACCCCGGCAGACAAACCCATGCCACCCGAACTCATCGAACAGGCCAGCACCGCCGCCGCAACCCGCAGAGTCACCCACCCCGACGACGTCGCCCGAATGATCGTCTTCCTCTGCTCGACCGCTAACACCAACACCACCGGCGAAGCCATCAGAACCGACGGCCACTTCCTCAGCCCAGGCTGACCCAGCCACATCCCCAAGACCGCCACCCGGTCAAGGGCAACCTCTCACCGAGCCACACCGAACATGCAAAGGAGATCCGAACAACCTCGACCGGCACCGTTCGGACCTACCCCTGCGCGATGGCGCTCGGTCAACGGCGCCCACCTCGTCCCGCTCGTCCGCACCGGCGCCCGCTTCGACAACGGCGTTCTGGCCCAGTGGCGGGAGGACGTCGCTGGCTGATCACATCTCACGCGATCGTTTCAGACCGTGATCGCAAGCTTGCCCTGCACGCCGCCGGCAGCCAGCACCTCGTGCGCCTCGGGCAACCTCTCCAGTGGGAACACCTGCTGCAAGTGCACCCGAAGCCTCCCCGCCTCGACCAGCTCGGTGAGCGCCTCCAGGCCGGCCGGGTCCGGCTCCACGCCGACCGCCGCGAAGCGTACGCCGGACTGCTCTGCCAGCTCCGGCAGGGTGGTGCTAAGCCGCTCAACTGCCGTCACCAGCACGCCGCCCTGCCGCAGCACGCCGAAGGAACGCTCGGCGTTCCCACCGCCCAGGGTCTCCAACACCACGTCCACCGGCGCGTTCCGGAGCACCTCGGTGTAGTCCTGGGTCCGGTAGTCGATCAGCTGGTCCGTACCCAACCCGCGCAGGAAGTCGTGCTTGGCCACGCTCGCCGTGCCAATCACCTCTGCGCCGAGGTGCTTGGCCAGCTGCACCGCGACGTGCCCGAGCCCGCCGCCCGCACCGTGGATCAGTACCCGTTGCCCGGGCCGCAGCTGCGCGATCTCCACCAGTGCATGCCAGGCGGTCAGGCCGACGAGCGGCAGCGCCGCAGCCTCCTCGTGACTGATCCCTGCGGGCTTGCGAGCCAACTGTCGCGCGGGGGCGACCAGGTACTCGGCGTTCCCCCCGGCCGCGGCCGGGAAGTACGGCATCCCGTAGACCTCGTCGCCGACCTTGAACCGGTGCACACCCGGATCGACCTGCTCCACCACTCCGGAGACGTCCCAGCCCAGGACGAAAGGCGGCTCGCCCAGCAACGGGAAGGCGCCGGAGCGGACGAACAGTTCCACGGGGTTGACGCTGGTCGCCCTGACTCGGACCAGCACCTGCGTCGGTCCAGGTGCCGGCCTGGGCGCGTCGTCGACGAGCTCCAGCACCTCGGGGCCGCCGAAGGTCTTCTGGGTGATCGCGCGCATCGTCATGCACTCCTGTCCGGAGAGTCGTTTGGGATGTCCTTATCCTCGGGAGGGCAGTACCCATTGAACAGAAGGCACTTAAAAGGTATATAGGTACCTCATGGGTACTACTGATAACCTGCGCTTCTATGGCGGCGCAGATGCTTATCTGGCTGCCTGCCCCTCCCGCCAGATCCTGGATGTACTCGCCAACAAGTGGACCATGCTCGTCATGGGCGCACTGTCCGGCGGCCCGATGCGCTTCGGGGAGCTGCGGCGCCGCCTGGACGGCGTCACTCAGAAGATGCTCACCCAGACCCTGCGTACCTTGGAGCGGGACGGCCTCGTCACCCGCACGGTCTACCCAACCATTCCGCCAAAGGTTGAATACGCGGCCACCGGGCTGGGCGAGAGCGTCACCGCGCTGATGCATGCGATCCGCGCCTGGTCCGAGGAGAACATCAACGCCGTCCTGGACGCCCGCGACGCCTACGACGCGCGGACCGCCCAGGAGGTACAGCCAGTCACGGCCTGATCGCCTCCGACTCGGCAGCGCTGGTCGCCCTCGGATTGGCCATCCAGACCCAACCCCGCTTGTTCACCCTGCGACACCAGGAACCCAACATCACAGCTCAGCACAGTACGCCAAGTCCAGCGATCCACAACTCTTGACAATTGCCCCCCTTTTTCTACGCGACACGATCCCGCAGGAGCAGAGCGAGCATGCAGGAAATGGTTGAGGCTGTAGCTGTACTTTTCAGCTGCACGAGATCGAAAAGGCCACTTCCCGATCATGGGTAGTGGCCTTCGACCTGTAGTGGAGCCTAGGAGATTCGAACTCCTGACATCCTGCTTGCAAAGACGCATGCCGATCTTGCTCCACCAGCGGAAACGCAGTTCCGCGCGCTGATCGCCTTCACTGTGACTCCCCGTCGTTGCCCGCCCGGTCGGGCACGCGACGGGCACGGCGATATCCTCGCTGGGACGGTCTTCGGCATTGCGCCGCACCTCTCCGCATGGGTACAGCTTGGCAAGCCAAGCAGTAGGCGATCGGGCACGACGCCGGGGATGCTGGACAGCATCGGAGGCCGTCGCCCTGCACGCCGGGGAGCGAGTTGACGCAGGAACCCGCGGATTAAAAGATCCAGTTCGGGCCGTTCCAGATCGTTCAATGCAGGTCAAGGGGCGTGGGTGGTCCAGTCTGAACGGCTGTGACCGGCCTCGCATTTGCAACCTGGACTGCAACCCTGGCCCTCGCTGATCGCTTGCTTATCAGGATTGTCCGCACCATGATCAGGAGCTTGCGCCCCTATCTCGAACAATGGCGTGACGAGATGCGTTAAGGAGCAGTGGGATTCATGATTTTGCCTCCGGACAGCCACGTGCACAGTGAGTGGTCCTGGGACGCCCCAAAAGGCTCGATGGAGCGCTCATGCGTGCGGGCGGTGGAGCTTGGGCTGCCGGCAATAGTCTTCAGCGAGCATGTTGACCATACGGTCTGGACGGTCGCTCTCGATGCCCTCGCTCCAAACGACCATCTCGCGACCTTGAGTACGCCGGATGGGCTATTGACGCCTCCGGAGTTCGACGCAACGGGATATCTGGAGGAGATCGAGAGGTGTCGTGAACGGTTTCCGAACCTTCGGATCCTGAGTGGTCTGGAAGTGGGAGAACCTCATCGGCATGCCGCCGCCATCGCGAAGGTTCTCAGCGCTGGACGGTTCGACCGAGTGCTCGGCTCCCTGCACTGCCTTCCGGACGGCGACGGATTTTCCGAGCCGCCAGGCCTCTATGGACATCGAGCTGCGGCCGAGGTCGTGCGGGAGTACCTGGCCGAAGTAGCCAGGCTCGTCGCCGACAGTGACGTGTTTTCGGTGCTGGCTCACATTGACTACCCGGTCCGTTACTGGCCGCAGCGGGAGGCCGGCCCGTTCGATCCCTTGGCGTTCGAAGAGGAGTTCCGGCACGCGCTGCGGGTGACTGCTCAGTCGGGCAGGGCTCTCGAGATCAACACACGCATACCGCTGCACCCGACCGTGGTGAGGTGGTGGCACGAGGAAGGTGGCCAGGCGGTAACGTTCGGCAGTGACGCCCACGAGCCGTCTATCGTCGCCCGCGGGTTCCGGGAGGCGGCGCAGATGGCAGAGACTCACGGGTTTCGTCCTGGCCAAGACCCGTACGACTTCTGGGCACGTGTGGACTGACCCAAGCGTCCCTGCCGCCTCGGCGACCTCACTGGTGGTAGGGCACCCAAGGCTCGAACCCGGAACCTACGGATTAAAAGTGGAACACCTCTCTTGTACCTCACATAGTGGCTGATCTGCTTTTGGCCGGTTGACTGGACGCGGTCGCCGAGGCAGTGTCCCTGGACCGGAGCGACTACGCCGACATGTGCGTGCATACCGACGGCTTCGGAGTGGCCGAGACGGCCCGGCTGGTCCGTGAGCAGGCTGGGCGATGGCCAGGCGCCCTTCCCGCCGCGACGCTCAACAGTTTCGTCAACCGACAGAACCACCTACCGACACCGCAGGTGGATGCCGCACCCGCTTCCGGACCGCTACCCGTCCTGTGGCTCTGCGGCGCTACGGCGGTCGGGAAGTCGACGGTCGGCTACGAGATCTTCATGCAGGTCTACCGGTCCGGCGTGCGAACCGCCTACGTCGATGTGAAGCAGATCGGTGCGCTACGTCCCGTCGCGGACGACGACGTGGACAGCCATCGCCTCAAGGCGCGCAACCTTGCGGCCATCTGGGCCAGATATCGCGCGGCCGGCGCCCAGTGCCTAATCGTCTCCGGGGAGGCCGACTCCGACGACACTCTCCGCGGCTACGCCGAGTTGCTGCCCGGAGTCACATTGACCGTGTGTCGTCTGCATGCCGAGCCGGCAACGCTGGCCGAGCGCGTCGCGCAGCGCGGCCGGGGAGGCGGGCCGGCCATACCGGGTGACGAGCTGAGAGGGCTGGGCTCGGACGCCCTGCATCGTGCCGCCGAACGAGCGGCGCGCGAAGCCAAGGCGCTCGACCGCGCCGGGGCAGCTGGGCTGTGTGTCGACACAGACGGCCGGTCAGTGAAAGAGGTGGCCACGGACGTACGGCTTCGCAGCGGCAACTGGCCGAGTCTCTTCGCTTGAATACCGTCCTCCCGACCTGTCTGATCACACTCTGCTACTGACACGTGTGTCGCGGCCCACTGACCTTCTCCTGTCGCTCAACACCCAGCCAGGCAGGAGCTCACCACAACCTGGGCATCGCCTCCGAGGCTTCTCCGCCACCTCACTAGGATCCTCCCGGCCGTCCCAGCGCGCTATGACGGTTGCTAGGAAAGATCATCAGCTTTGGAATGCCGTAGCAGAAGGTTCGTCACGCCGTCGGCCAGATCGGCGTCCTGAATTGAGAGCAGTGCTCTTGACTTGTACGACTCGTTGAGAGAGCATTGCTCTCGCAAGAGAGCGGCAGTATCCACGAGAGGAGCCACCATGGGCAGGCACGTCATCGCAGGTGCAGGACAGGTCGGCAGGCACCTTGCCGAGCATCTGCTCACGCAAGGGCACGAGGTCGTCGTGATCACCAGGTCCGGCACGGCCCTCGCCGGGGTGGAGTCCGTCGCGGCCGACCTCAACGACCGCGAGCAGCTCATCCGGATCGTCAAGGGCGCCGACGCCCTGCACAACTGCGCAGGTCCCGCCTACACCCGCTGGGCCCAGGACTGGCCGCCGCTGGCCGCCGCGTTGCTCGCCGCCGCCGAGGCCACCGGCGCGGTGCTCGTCACCGCCGGCAACCTCTACGCCTACGGCCCCGTGAGCACGCCGATGACCGAGGATCTCCCCCTGAACCCCGCCGGCGTCAAGGCCCGTATCCGTACCCAGATGTGGACCGACGCGCTGGCCTCGCATCAGGCGGGCCGCGCTCGCGTCACCGAGGTCCGTAGCTCCGACTACTTCGGTCCCGGCGCCAGCGACCAGACCCCGGTCGGCACCCGCTTCGTGCCTTCGCTGCTCGCCGGCAAGCGCACCTCCTTCCTCGGCGACGCCGACCAGCCCCACTCGTGGACCTACCTGCCCGACGTGGCCGCCGCGATGGCCATCGCCGCCACCGACGAGCGCGCCTGGGGCCGCGCCTGGCACACTCCGACCAACCCGGCGCTGACGGCCCGCGCGCTGGCCGGGCGGCTGTGCGAACTCGCCGGCGCATCGGCGCCACGCCTCAACCGCCCCCCGGCGCCGATCCTGCTCGCGCTCGAGCTGACCAACCCCGTCATCCGCGAGCTGAAAGAGACCCGCTACCAGTTCGACCGCCCCTTCGTCGTCGACTCCTCAGCGTTCGAGAACACCTTCGGCCTGACCGCCACCCCCCTGGACGTCGCACTCCAGGCCACCATCGCCGCCACCTGACGGTTGATCCCCCGGACGACCTCGGCAGGACAGCGGGGTGGGCGGGCTCGCTTCGGCTCGCCACAACGTGGATCAGCCCGTCGTCGCAGGCACGATCAGCGAATACCACCACGCCGCCGCAGATGCGGGAAGGTTCATGTCCCTGGTAGGGCTAGCCGCATCTCCACCCAAAGTCGGCCAGGCCCTGGTGAACGGTGCGGTCTGCTCCAGCCCGATCACAGCGTGTACATCGGCATCGACGAACACGACAAGATCGGATCAGGAGAGCGAGCGGAACGGTTCCTGAACGAGATCAAAGGCATCTTCGGCCTCCCGCACACCTACTTCATGATCTCCGTGTCCGACGACGCGATGAGCGCCTTCGAACGCCGTGGCCTGCCGTTCCGCGACGCCTTCGACAGCTCCTTCGACGAGATCATCCGGGTCGGGCCGCTCTCCTACACCGAGTCCATGCGCTTCCTCTACCGCCGAGTCGTCGGACTCACCGAGCCCTACATCGCCTTCTGCCACTGCTTGTCGGGCGGGCTCTCCCGTGATCTCCTGCGCGCCGCCCGCGCCGTCATCCGCACCGCGTCCGCGCTCCCCTCCCCGGCTCTGACCCCGATCTGCCTCGCCATCCTGAAGGACGAGATACGTAAGAAGGCACACGCCCTCATGGAAGCAGCCATCGACCTGCCCGGCGACGTCCTCGGCCTGCTCCACGACCTGACCCATCGCCGCTCTGACCGCACACCCCGCGAGCTCGTGCAAAGCCTGCTGGACCGCCCTTTGGACGGGCCTGCTCTCGAATTCGCCGCCTACTCCTACTTCTGCGCGACCCTTGAAGAGCTCTTCACAGGCGAGCTGACCGGATTACGCAAGGCGAATGAGGGCGTCTGAGCGAAGCGAAGCCCTCCAGGGGTCGGGGCTGGGCCCGACTGGGAGTAACGCCTGAGCCTCGTGCGCGAAGCGCTCCCGTAGGGAAGACCTTTGGGGCGGGCTCCAGCAGGCCCACCATCCAGCGGGGCAACGGGCGGGTGGAGCCCTGCCCACCTACACGTACCGCAGAAGGAGTGGAGCCTAGGAGATTCGAACTCCTGACATCCTGCTTGCAAAGACGCATGCCAATCTTGCCCCACCTGCGAAGACGCAGCTCGGCGCCCTGATCGCGTTCCCCGTGACTCCCCGCTGTTCCCCCTCGTTTCCCGTCCCATCGGGCACGCGACGGGCACGGCTGGCAGACTCACCGCATGATCGAGATCGACGGCCCTTTCTGTCGCATCAGCGGCCCTGGCTTCGAGATGCTGATCCCCTGCTGGGAAGGGCATGATCCCGAGACCGTCGATCAGGCCGACGCGATTATCACGCTTCCTGACGGCACCCAGCGCCATGCCACCTTCATGACCCCCGGGGTCATCTCCGAGATCATGGATCGTTGGCAGAGGACGGGCGAATGCCTCAACGGTCGGTACTTCTGGTGCTCGGATCTGGTCATCATCCGCAAGCCTGGCTTCGTCTCGATGGTTGACGCCGTACGAGACATGATCGCGATTGGAGAGCTTGAAAGCGCGTGCAGTGCGCTGCCAATCGACGACGACGATCAACCTGCGGATTAAAAGAAGACGATTCGATCAAGCTCTGCGGCTCTGACCTCGGCATTCGGTGTCCGTGGATGTTCGCTGAGTTCCGCCGGTGTTCGCCCTCTTGGCTGTACTTGTGGCTGTAGAGCCAAGGGCACCGATGCCTGGCCTTCTGTTTACAAGGCCCCAAACGATCTTCATGGGCGTTCGCCGGCGTTCTCCACCTCGTCTGGCGACATCCTCGCCGTACGTCTCCGTCCGCCGCAGTTCATGATCGTCCGTCCGGGTGGCTCCCAAGGTGGCTCCCAAAAGTGGGCTTGCCAAAGCCCAGGCCCGCCGCCATTTGCACGCTCGGCGACACAACGCGGAATGAGAAGAATGAATCTGCCTATTGACGGACAGGACAGGGTGGTTGATCGGTCGGTCGTTCTGTCGAGAGACTCAGGCCCCACGCAGTGTACAACCGGATCGGCACGGGGGGTATACAGCCCGCTGTTTGGAATTCCCCCCCATAGTGCCATGCGTTGCTGCCCTGTTTCCACCAGAAGTGGATCTTGTCGGTAATGGCGATCGCATAGAAATTATCCTGGGCTTCGGTCTGCCCATATACGGCGCCGTAGTACACGGTCCCGCTCGCAGCCACACTGACCGCTACGGATGCACCTGTTCTACGAGCGGCATCGACGAGGCTTCGGCGTGTCTCCTCGTCAAGTTGCAGCGACCATGCGATTCCGGGAGCTACCCGGTCCCCGCCTTCTTCGTCCTGGTCGCTGGCTTGCCGGGAGGCGGCGGGAGCTGGCGTGGTCGCTATGCTGGTTTCGCTGGATGACAGCGACAAGACGGGGGCGACGGCTGCAATGGCAGCCGCGATCACGATGATCACCATTCCCGCGATCGCTACGAGTGCTAAGGTCGATGTCCGCATGGCCAAATCCCTAGTATTCGATAGAGAGCATTAGCAAAACGGTTCAATTGGAGGCTGCGGCCGGCAGAAAATCCTCTTTCTAGCAAGCGGGTGATTGGTCCTGGCCATGGACCCGTCTTAGGGTTGGGTGGATTATCGCTGAACCACAGGTTACAGTTTGGGACTTTCCGTGGACAGATGCAAGGCGGGGCCGTAGGGGGCCGACGGAGTCCGCGATGAAATCAAGGGTTCGAGTCGATTGCCCGCATGCTCACTGACCGAGGCGGCTCTCAGCGATTGTCTGTCCGGCGTGGCTGGTGTAGGTCGCATCACGTGCGTCTGACTCTGGTTCGCGTTTGCCCGCCGAGATCACTCCGGTGCTCGGTGGGCCGGGGCTGAGGAACGAAGTCCCGGACCGTCGATCGCCCCCAGCCCCGTTTCAGGATCAGCCACTCTCAGGCGATCGCGAGGGCTGTATTTGTGCGGCGGCGTGGCAAGCCCAATCGGAGCGTTTGATCCGTACGGTGTGGCGGGTGTGCGGTGCCCGGCCCGGTGTCCCGCCGCCGTCCGGGACCGGCCCCCAGGCCGCAGCCCGGACGGCGGGCGGGCGGAGGGCCGGGGGTACGGCGGCGCGCCGCGCCGCCGCTTGATCTATATGAGAGCAATTCGGCAGGGCTCCAACCAGTGACGATGTCACCTCCGGCAGCCGCGCGCGGGCAAGGCCAAAAGCAGGAGGCCTCACCAGCGATCGCCGCCAGACTTGCCCCTTAGCACCTGTATCAGCAAGACCGACTGTCCTGCATCCAGGACAGGTCCTCGGCAGACAGACCTGTCTTAAGGTCCGTCGGGCAGACCCCGGCCTGTTAGCAAGAGTTGCGCCAGGTAACACTTCTTTCTGCTTACGCGATACAGAAGGAATGGGAACGCACGCATCTACTGCGGCCGGAATGACGGGCTGGGGAGATGAGCAGCCAATCAAGATGTGACTTGCATTTTCCAGTGATAGCGAGGCGGGCTCGTCGATAAGGTCGGCAATACAGTCGCGACTTCACGCGGGCATCGATGGAGAGATTGATCCACGAATTTGCATCAACAACCAACCCTGCCAAGTGGATATTAGATGCCTGTCGAACTTTTATGCCGCCAGATCATCTCGGGCTATTTATACAGATTGCTCTCGGCGCAACTGTAACCTACGTTCTAATCCGAGCAATTATTGACCCTACCCATACATCGCCCCACAAAAATGAAGTACTTCCATCCGAGAGTAGCGAGGTTCAACCGGTGGCGACGCCCGAATACACAGGACCCGTTGAGCAGCTTTTGGAGATTAATCGCGAGATCCTTCTGAAGGAACTCGAGTTGCAACGCACCAAGAGACAGCGACTGGCATTTCGGGCTGGCCTTGTACTTGGTCCCACTATGTTCTTCGCAATCTACATATCCACTGCAGCGACATATGGCAAGTTTGACATGATGCTGATCAACACGATTGCGATCCCGATAGATATTCTGCTCATCGGTGGCGCGATCGTCTATTACGCCAACCGTAGAGCTGGGAACATCGAGGCCCTCAAGTTGGTGGGGGACGTCGAGCTCGACCTAACCGTCCTACGTGAGCGCAAGAGATTTATGGCGATCAATCTCATGCTGACACTCTCCCAGCGTCGATCCATCTATAAAGATGACACCAACCGGGATATTGAATCCTTTAGGCGAGACAGTAGGCGCTACAGAAGAATCAATAACGTGTTTCAATCGCTTGTTATTGTAGGCTCTCTGTTCGCAGCCTCTATGAGCAGCCTTGCTGTTGAGCAAGAAAGCTTTCGATGGGCCACCGTCGTTGCGACATTCCTAGTTGGCATATCGGCAGGCTTCACTGGATACTTCAAATTCAAAGATAGAGGGTTCTATCTTCAGCAAACAGCTGATGCGCTAGAGCATGAGTGGAGTATTTACGACCTAGGCATAGGCCGCTACAAGCGCCTCAAGCCAGAGGAAGCGCTCGCTGATTTTGTTGAGGAAGCTGAAAGAATCAAAGCCGAGCAAAGGCAGAGAGAACAGAATCTCGACCAACCGTCGGACGGCCGAGATTCCACAAGTCAGCAATAGTGGACCCAGTAGTGGCTTACCATCACTAACATGACCAACTCTGTCTTGGTCTCACGCTAGAGCTAAGAGGTCCGCCCGTTAGGCCCGTCCGGCAGCACGCCATCCAGCGGGCGCCGGCTTGGGCTCCGTGTAGATATCGCTCATCCGTACATGTGTCGGCGCTTCGAGCGGGGCTGATGGTAGAACGCTGCGTGTGGATGAGCGGCGGGATCGGTTGAGGGCGCTGGGTGAGTTGCTGCGGAGGCTTCGGCGGGAGGCCGGCCTCACTGGTAAGGATCTTGCGGTGCGGGCGCAAGTGGCGCAGCCTATGTACACGCGACCCGTAAGACCTGCGCATCCTTGCTCGTCGCCCTCGACGTCCACCCGCGCGTCGCCATGCAGATCCTCCGCCACTCACAGATATCCGTGACCATGAACGTGTACAGCGAAGTCTCGTCCGAAGAGACGCGCCGAGCGCTCATGAAGCTTGGTGATCAGCTGGACTCGTAGCGTCCGGTGCATCTGCAGGTCCTTGAGAGCATCCGCCGCTCACCCGTGTAACTAGGGAGAAGTACCCTGACGGAGCCGAGACGATCGCCAGATTCACACTGTTAAGAGGTCGCACAGATAGGCACGGTGATACCCAAGCAGCGAGGCAGGTACAGAGCCCTGACGATCATGGAGTTGCGACGCTCTTTGATCACGGATGGTGCCTTTTTAAGTACACCCGCTCACTCGGCGGCCACCGTCGCCTGCCACGCGCCCGGGCGCATGCCTGTCGCCTTCCGGAAGAACACCGAGAAGTTGGACGCGTCGGAGAAGCCGAGCGTGTTGGCGCAGGCGGCCGCGGTGAGGCGGTCGTGTGCGAGGAGCCGTTTGGCTTCCAGGACGATCCGATCAACGATGTACGCCTTCGCGCTGCGGCCGGTGACCTGCTGCACCGCTCTTGTGAGGGTGCGGGGCGCGTATCCCAGTGTCCGGGCGTAGTAGCCGGCGTCGTGATGTTCCCGGAAGTGCGCGTCGACGCTGGACCGGAACAGTCGGAACACCGGATTGATCGACCGTGCTTCGGCGTGGGGGGGCCGTAGCCGGGCGATGAGCGCGGAGAGCAGGATCTCGGGCAGCTCCGTCGAGATATCCCCGGGTGGGGCGGATGCTTCGAGGAGGAGATGGTCGCGCGCGGTGTCGACGAACGGCCAGTCCGCGTCGGAAATGCACCAGTGTGCGACCAGGTCCGGGGACGCGACGAGCTCCCGGGTGGCGTGGGTGACCGGCGCGGTCGGCACGAACAGCACGACGTGCCCAGCCACGCCAGCGATGTCATCCCATCGGTGCACAGCCCCAGGAGCGACCCACACCGCGGACCGCTCCTGGAGCGGGTGTCGGAGGAAGTCCACGGTGACGGATCCGTGCCCGGCATCGACGACGGCGAGGACGTGGAAGTCGGCACGCTGTGTCCCGCCGTCATTCAGCTCGCGAAGGCGGTCGAACGTCATGGTTTCGACAGTGGCGGCACGGCGCCCGACGGGCTGGTAGGTCATCTGCCGGATCACGGTCATCTGTCCAGTTTCCACCATCAGGTGACCAGTCGTGCCGATGCCCTGGCGCAGCGGAAGAGATTGGATGAACACACAGAACAACCGCCTCAGAACCTTGATCTAGAGAGTCTCGATGAACACGACGCAGCAGCCGCTACTGCCCGCTTATGACCACCGGCCGGGGACCGGACCGACCCTGGTGTTTCTGCACTACTGGGGTGGATCCGCCCGCACCTGGGACCTCGTCGTCGACCGCCTCGCGGGACGCGACATGCTCACTGTCGACTTCCGCGGGTGGAGCCGCTCGAGCAACCTGGCCGGCCCCTACACCCTCCGCCAACTCGCCGACGACACGCTCGCCGTGATCGCCGACGCGGGCGTCACCGAATACGTCCTCGTCGGACATTCCATGGGTGGCAAGATCGCGCAGCTCATAGCGGCGACCCGGCCCGCCGGCCTTCGCGGGATCATCCTCGTCGGTTCCGCTCCGGCGAAGCCCGCCGTAGAGATCACTCCCGAGTACCGGGAAGGCCTTTCCCACGCCTACGACTCCGACGAGTCCGTCGCTGGCGCACGGGATCACATCCTCACCGCGACAGAGCTGCCCGAAGCGATCAGGTCGCAGATCGCGACCGACTCGCGGGCCAGCACCGACGCCGCCCGCACGGAGTGGCCGCTGCGCGGCATCGCGGAGGACGTCTGCGAGCACACCCGCATGATCAACGTCCCCGCCCTCGTCGTCGCCGGAGAGAACGACCAAGTCGAGCCCGTCGACGTGCTCGCCAACAACCTGGTGCCCTACCTCTCCGGAGCCGACTTCACGGTGATTCCGAACACGGGTCACCTGATCCCGCTGGAAGCTCCGGCCGACCTCGTCGACGCAATCACGGCCTTCGCACCAGCCTGAAAAACGACTTCGTCCACGATCACCCGCGGGACGCCCCGCCGCGTGACAGCGCGAGGCCGAGGCCGAGGCCCGACCCTCCCGCGGTGATACGCACCCCGCCAGACCTGCTTGCTGCGGCCGACCGGGGCGACAAGCAGGTCGGCCTCACCGCCCGGCGCCGTGCCGAGACACCTCAGCGGGTGGGGCCCGTGTTCATGGACTACCTGCAGGCCGGTGACGTTGAGGATCTGCTGTCGCTCTACGAGCCGACAGCGGCGGCTCCGCCGCCTCGCGGACCGGGAACGTCTGCGGACCAAGGGCGAACCCGCGGCATGGCCATATGGCCTCTGACCTGATGGTCGTGACACCTGTCGGGCGTACTCCCGAACGTGCAGAGGCGCGTACGGATCGGCAGGCTCTGTCGCTGATCTTGGGACGTGTAGCGATCTTGTAGTTGATCATATTCGGAGTGCGTTCCGGGATGGGTTGAGGAGTTGCTCCCGCATTGGGCGGGGATCGTGGTCGAGGTCGTGGAGCGGGTCGCGGGGATGGTGACCTTGCACGCCCGGTGCCGAGCAGATGAAGGGGTCTGCCCGCACTGCGGTGTAGCGTCGGGCCGGGTGCATGACCGGTACGTCCGGCGGCTGGCCGACGCCGCGCTGAGCGGGATCAAGACCGTGCTGGCGGTGACGATACGGCGCTTCAAGTGCGTGAATACCAGGTGCGCGGCGGCGACGTTCGCCGAACAGGTCGAGGGGCTGACCAGCCCGCACGCCCGCTTCACGCCGCTGTTACGGGAGATGCTGACGTCGGTGGCGGTGAGCATGGCGGCCCGGGCAGGCGCCCGGCTGGCGGCTCGGCTCGGAATGCCGGTCGCCAAGGACACCCTGCTGCGGCTGGTCCGATCGCACCCCGAACCGGTGGTCGGCGCGGTCCGGGCCGTGGCGGTGGACGACTTCGCCCTGCGCAAAGGCGACGTCTACGCCACGATCGTGGTCGACTTGGAGGCCCGGCGTCCCGTGGAGGTGCTCCCGACCCGGGAGGCGCGCCCAGTGGCCGCGTGGCTGGCCCTGCACCCTGAGGTAGAGATCATCACCCGTGACCGTGCCCGCGCCTACGCCGAGGCCGCCCGTATCGGAGCACCTCAAGCCCGGCAAGTGGTCGATCGCTGGCACGTCTGGAACAACCTGACCGAAGCCGTCGAGAAGACGGTCGGCGCGCACCACGGCTGCGTCAAGCAAGCGTATGCCGAGTTGCCCGGCAACCGCGGCGAGCTTGCGACCCCTCCCCAGCCACCGGACGGCCACCTGGACGTCCACGGCCGCGAACGCGCCCTGGTGGCCCGGACGACCAGACGATACGCCGAGGTACAGGAGCTGGTGGCCGAAGGTCGCTCGCTCAAGGGCATCAGCCGGGACCTGAACCTCGACTACTACGCCGTACGCCGCTACGCCCGCGCGGCCGGCCTGGAGGAACTGCTGGTGGCGGCCACCCACCGCACCACACTGCTGGATGCTTACAAGCCGTTGTCAATCCCCTGAAAACGTGGAGACGGTTCTATGCCACAGCGGTCCTCAGCAGGGCCGATGAGGCTTGTCTCTTCTCGATCATGTGACGTTCGA
>NZ_JBFANV010000106.1:0-32600 GCF_040674955.1 Nonomuraea sp. NPDC049695
TACCACCCCACCCACCACCCCTACCTTTTTTTTTTTTGTTTTTTTTTTTTTTTTTTTTTTTTTTTAAAAAAATTTTCTGTGGGGCCCACCATTTTCGTCCGGGGGGGGGGGGTGGCGGCCCGCCCCCCCCCCCCGCCCCTGTCCGTTACGCGGCGAAACGCCGGCGGACGCCTCCCACGCCCGGCTGATCACCCTTGGAGCCGGGCCTCGGCGTCGGCCGGGAAGACGTCGAGCACCCCGTCGCCGACCTGGGGCTGGGCCGACCCCCAGCGGTTGCGCGGCGGGCTGACCCGGACGGCGCGGGCCTGCCGCTGCAGCTCCCGCGACTCGGCGAGCAGCGCCCCGGCCTTGGTCTCGTCCCCGGCCTCCCGGGCGCGGAGCGCGTCGAGCGTGGCCACTATCGCCCTGCCCCACAGCCCGGTGGCGTCCAGCCAGGACGCGGCGGGGACGGCTTCCCGCTGATCTCCGCCTGATGTTCCCTGACCCCTGGCAAGGGTAGACCTGCGTTATTGCGTACGGTGGGGATGCATGACCATGAATGCGACCGATGGCGAGGTCACCTTCGCCGATCTGGGGCTCAGAGCCGAGCTCCTGGACGTGCTGTCCGATCTGGGGTACGAAGAGCCCACGCCGATCCAGAGAGCGGCGATCCCGCCGTTGGCCCAGGGGAGTGATCTGCTCGGGCAGGCGGCGACGGGCACGGGCAAGACCGCGGCGTTCGCGCTGCCCGTGCTCCAGCGCATGCCGCCCCCCGGTGATGGCACGGGTCCGACGACGCTGGTGCTGGTGCCCACGCGGGAGCTGGCCATTCAGGTCTCGGAGGCGTTCCACCGGTACGGCCGCATCCTGGGTGCCCGCGTCTTGCCGATCTACGGCGGAGCGCCCATCGGCCGGCAGTTGCAGGCGCTCAAGCGCGGGGTGGACGTCGTGGTCGCGACACCGGGACGGGCGCTCGACCACATCGGCCGGGGAACGCTCGACCTGGAGCTGCTGCGTACCGTCGTCCTCGACGAGGCGGACGAGATGCTCGACATGGGGTTCGCCGACGACATCGAGGCGATCCTCGCGGAGACCCCCGAGGATCGTCAGACCGTGCTGTTCTCCGCCACGCTTCCGCCGCGCATCGATGGGATCGCCCGTCGTCACCTGCGCGACCCGGTCCGGATAGAGATGGGGCACGCGGCCGCGACGGGGCGCGAGGCGACGCCGTTGGTGGAGCAGAGCGCGTACCTGGTCGCCAGGTCGCACAAACCGGCGGCGCTCGGGCGCCTTCTCGACATCGAGGCGCCGTCGGCCGCGATCGTCTTCTGCCGCACCCGCGAAGAGGTCGATCAGCTCACGGAGACCATGAACGGGCGCGGCTACCGTGCCGAGGCCCTGCACGGCGGGATGGAGCAGGAGCAGCGCGACCGGGTGATGTCACGGCTGCGGGCGGGGACCGCTGACCTGCTCATCGCGACCGACGTGGCCGCGCGAGGGCTCGACGTCGAACAACTCACCCACGTCGTCAACTACAACGTCCCGTCAGCCCCTGAGGCGTATGTGCACCGCATCGGCAGGGTCGGCCGCGCCGGCCGCGAAGGCGTTGCGCTGACCCTGGTGGAGCCGCGCGAGCACCGCATGCTCAAGGCGATCGAACGGGTGACCAACCAGCGGATCGCGGTGGAGCGGCTGCCGACCGTCGCCGACCTGCGCGCGCGCCGGATGGAGCTGACCCGTGCCGCGCTGGAGGAATCCCTGCTCCAGGACGACCTCGAGCCGTTCCACGTCGTGGTCGAGTCGCTCACCGACGAGTTCGACCTCATGGAAGTGGCGCTCGCCGCCGTCAAGCTCGCGCACGAGGCAAGCGGGACCACGCCCGACGAGCAGGAGATTCCCGAGGTGGCCCCGCGGGCCGCGGACGATCGGCGGGGGCGGAGGGAGGCCGCCCCGGACGGCGGGCGGTACGCCCGCGGCCCTGCGGGTGGAATGGCACGCCTCTTCTTCGGCCTGGGCCGCAGCGCGGGGATCCGGCCGCAGGATCTGGTCGGCGCGATAGCCGGAGAGTCGAGCCTGAGCGGACGCGACATCGGCGCGATCGAGATCGCCGACCGGTTCTCGCTGGTGGAGGTGCCGCAGGCCGCGGCCGACGAGGTGATCGCCGCGCTCCGGCGGACCACGATCAAGGGAAGGAAGGCGATCGTCCGCCGCGAGCGCGACCCGCGCGGCAGACGAACGCGACGGTGAGGTGCCGGTGAGGTGCCCGGTGAGGTGCCCGGTGGGCCGTACGCGGACGGCGGTGTGCCGTCCGGCGCGTCAGGCGCCCGGGGCCGCCGGGTCGTTGGGGTACACGGTGGCCGGGAGGCGGAAACGCATCCCGGCCGACCTCCCCGAGCGGCAGCGCGCCCGCCTGCGGGAGATGCACGAGTACTACACCTTCATGGTGCGGCGCCTCGACGCGCTGCTGGGGGAGTACAAGGCGTTCCGCGCACGGTAGCACCGGCCGCGCCGTCGCACGCCATGGCAGATCCAGTTGACAGCGGTGTCAATCCTTGTCCCCCCACGAGGAGCGGAGATCGTTGATGGTGTCACGACGCAGTTTCCTCCGGGCGAACGGCGTGGTCCTCGCGGCCGGCGGTCTCGGCCTGACGTTCCAGAGCCCCGCCGCCGCGAGAGATCGCCCCACCGCCCCCTCCTTCCGAACTTCGGCCGTCCCACCCAAAGCCCGAGGGCGACGGCTGGGCGGCCTTCGACGAGCGCGTCGTCGCCGCGTACCGGCGCGACACCCCATTACGCGGCATCATCCAGTCATGGGAGACCGGCGACCTGCTGATCGACCCGGCGGGCCTGCCCGTGATCGGGAACTTCTCGCCGCAGGGCAAGGCGCAGGAGTACCGGGACACGCTGGTGCGGCGGATCGAAGGATGGGACGGAGGCCGGCCGCTGTTCATCGCCGGTGCGGTCAACGCCTGGAACTGGACGCCGACCGACATCGCCGAGCTCGCCGGCCTCCTCGAGGATCCGTTCGAGATCGTCCGCGGCGACACGTTCTTCGCGCTGTTGCGCGAACATCTGTCGGGCGGCCGCCCGCTCTGACCTGGTCAGCGCAAGGGCGCGACGTCGATGCGGCCGTCGTCGCACACCTGCGCGTTGAAGGGGATCTCCAGGTGGGCGGTCTCGTCCGGAGGGATGATCATGAGGCGGGCGGCCGTCGGGCAGGTCTTCTCGCCGCCCGTCTCGATCACACCCCAGTGGAGCCCGGCTTTTGCGCTATGTCCTGGCTTGAGCGTCACGCGGTGTGGCGTGACGCCGTTTCTGCGGACCCTCGTACGAAGCGCGTCGCCCTTGCCGTCGATCATGATGAGCCCGACGAACCCGTAGACCGAGCACGTCCTGGCCGACCTGTTGGTGAGCAACAGGTCGGTGTTGCGCTGGCCCGCCCCCGGGTCGATCCGGCCGAGGCTCGCCTTCAACTGTCCCGTCACGCATCGCTGGGCCGCGGTTTCCGACGAAGAGGTTGCGTGGGCCTCAGCGCCCCAGCCGGTGACCGCCAGCAGCAGCATGGCCGTTACGGCGGCGGTGCGCCTTCTGTCAGCTTTCATACATGCTTTGACGCTCGTGACGGCCATAGTGTTCGCGGTGCGACACCGGGAAAGGGCCAGGCTGCCCGCGACAGGTGCGCGGGCAGCCATCCTGTGGGTGCCTCTACAGCGTCAGGGTCCATCCGTTGATGAAGCCCTTGTCGCCCTTGACGAGATCTTCCACCCGGAGTTTCCAGGTGCCGCTGGCTGGTGAGACGTTGGCGTTCACCCAGTAGTTCTCGTCGATGTTGTCGGTGCCGTCCTTGGGATCGGCGGCGCGCAGCGGGTACACCTTGCCGTCCGGCGCGACCAGGTCGATCTTCAGGTCGCCGCGCCAGGTGTGGTCGATCTCGACGTGGACCCGCGTGCGGGTGGGGGCGTTGCCGTTGATCCAGGCCAGGACGATGCTGGACTCGGCGACGCCGGGATCGGGGATGGCGGTGTCGTCCCAGTTGCCGAAGCAGGGCAGCCGGATCCACCAGCCGTCGATGAAGCCGGTGTCGAGGTATTCGACGTCCTGCACGCGGAGTTTCCAGGTGCCGCTGGCCGGGGAGGCGCTGGCGTTGACGGTGTAGGTCTCGTGGATGATGTCGCCGCTGTCGTTGGGGTCGTTGGCCTGCAGCGGGTAGACCTTGCCGTCCGGGGCGATCAGGTCGATCTTCAGTTCGCCGCGCCAGGTGTGGTGGATGTCGACGTACACCTCGGTGGTGGCGGGCGCGGTGCCCATCAGGCCGGTGACCGGGATGGAGGACGTCACGGTGCCGTGGTCGGGGATCGCCGTGTCCTTCATGTTCTGGAAGTACGGGATGGGCCAGGCGCCGGGGTCAGGGGCCTTCCCCAGTACGGCGGCGTCGACCTGGATCCGAGGGGTGGTCACGCCGTTGTAGGCGATGGATTTCCCGGTGCTCTTCAGAGCGGTTTCGAGCTGGTCCAGCGTGGCGTTGGGCAGGGCCTGGCGCAGTACGGCCAGGGCTCCGGTGACGTGCGGAGCGGCCATCGAGGTGCCGCTCAAGGAGGCCCACTTGCCGCCGGGGACGGAGGAGACGATGGAGACGCCGGGGGCGAAGAGGTCCAGCAGCGCGCCGCGGTTGCTGAAGGCGGCCACGCCGTCCTGGTCGGTGGTGGCGCCGACGGCGATGGCCGAGGACACGCAGGCGGGGGCGGCTACGGCGGCGCCGAAGCCGTCGTTGCCGGCCGCGACCACGGTGGCCACGCCGGCGGTGCGCAGGCTGTCGATGACCGTCTTGTACAGGACGTCGTCGCAGGCGGCGGTGTACTGGCCGCTCCCCAGGCTGAGGTTGGCGGCCACCAGCGGCACGCCCGCGTTCTTCAGTTCCAGCACCTTCTCCAGGCCGGCGAGCTGGGCGCTGGTGAAGCTGAGCACGCACGGGGCGGCGCCCGGCCCGCACACGTCTTCGGAGCTGAACTTGCTGAACACCTGGATGGCGACCAGCTCGGCACCGGGCGCGACGCCGGCCGGCGGGGCGCCGGCCACGCCCGTGCCGTCGCCGACCGCGATGCCGGCCACGTGGGTGCCGTGGTCGCAGTCCAGCGCGACGTCGGCGCACGGGCCCTGGTCGGCGTCGGCGGAGCCGGGCCCTTCCTGCTCGGCGGTGCCGTCGGGACACAGGCTGGTGGCGGAGTAGTCGGCGTCGATGGGGGAGAAGCAGGCCTCCTCCAGCACCCGGTCCTTGAGGAAGGGGTGGTTGACCGCGACGCCGGTGTCCAGCACGGCCACCACGCTGCCGGCGCCCGTCTTGCCCGCGGCCCTGGTCTTGTCCGCGCCGATCAGCGGGATGCTCTCGGCCAGGGACGGCCGCATCGGCCGGTCCTCGGTCACGCTGAGCACGCTGGGCAGTTTGGCCAGCCGGTCCAGCCCGGCCTGGTCGACGTGCAGGGTGCTCAAGGGGAAGCGGGACAGTTGCTGGACGACCTGGCCGCTGGCGGCCGCGTCCGGCATGTCGGCGCGGGTTCTGCTGACCACGTTCACTCTGATCTTGCCTGCGGCGGCCACCCGCGCGCTCAGCTGGGGCTCGATATAGGGGGCCGCCGAAGTGGTCTGCTGCGCGGCCGAAGCGGCGGCTGTGGGGGTCGCTGTGGAAGCCGCTGAAGGGGCCTGCACCGCGTAGGCCGGCCCGGTCGCGATCGCCGTGGCCGCCAGCGCCACGATGAGACAGGTTAAGACTCGTAATTTCATGACGTACCGCGCCTTACATAAAGGAGGTGCAGGGGAACGACGCCGGCATGAGGGGTGGCCGGACGGCGGCCGATGCCGCCATCCGGCCCGAGGAAGAGTCCCGAGGAAAGGTCCCCGAGGAAAGGTCACAGCGCAGGTTTGGGTTCTGCTCGCGCCGTTAGCCGGGCATGCCGAAGGTCAGGACGGCCGCGTAATAGACGGCCGCGATCCTTCTGCAGCTGGGCCGCACCAGGAAGAAGTAGCCCCCGCACACCTTGTCCTTCAAGGTGATGAAGAAGCGGGTGTCCACGTCGGCCTTCCGCCACCACGTGCGGTCGAGGTAGTACTTGTAGTGCTTCTTCTGGTTGGTCATCAGGCCGTACCCGTAGTCGTGGGAGTCACAGGCCGGTCGGAAGTCGAACCCGAGGGGGCGGTCCACTCCCGGCTTCGTGCAGTGGTCGTAGGTGATGCCCCTGACATTGAAGCCGCTGGCAGTCCGCTTCCAGCCCGGCTGCCGCCATTTGCCGCCGTGGTATGCCCAGGCCGAGCAGCCCGACTTCGTGTACCACATCCAGGTCTTGGCCGTGTCGCACTTCTTCGGGTAGGACTGCGGGGCGTCCACGCCGTCCGGCAGGAAGTCGCCGGCCGGCGGCTCGGTGGCGTTGGGGTCTTCGCTCCCGGCCGCGCCCTCGGTCGGCCCGCCGTTGGCCGGCATGTCGGTGCCGATGGCGGTCACCTGGGGAGCGGCGACGCCCGCCGGGAAGGTGAGCTGCCATGCGCCGTTGCCGGCGGACTCGATCGATGACAGGCGTCCCACCGAGTCGTAGGCATAGGTCCCCTGGGTGGCGCCGACGCTGGGGTCGGTCACGGTGCGCAGGAGTCCGTTCGGGTCGTAGGCGTAGCTGGCCTCGGTCTGCGGCGCCTCGGTTCCGTAGGCGACGGTGACTTCCTTGAGCCGGCCCGTGTAGTCGCCGAAGGAGGTGCCGGCGGCCGTGGTGGTCGTGGCGTAGGTGAACTTGGTGAGGGACCCGGGGTTCTCGCCGCGCGCCGGTTCCTTGACGGTGCTGACTCGGCCCTGGGCGTCGTAGGAGACCGTGGACTTGCCCAAGGCGGTGGTGCCCACGCTGACCACCCGCCAGGGGTCGGCGCTCGGCGCGCCGGACTGGCGTGACCAGGTGTAGGTGAACTGGAGGTCGGCGTCGCTGACGGGGGTGCCGTCGGGGTTGGTCAAGGGCTCCTTGCCCGGGTCCAGGGAACCCAGATTCGTCGCGAACGTCTCGGTCGTCGTGGTGCGCATCGCTCCGATGACCGCGTCCCACTTGGTGGTTTGGGTGATCTTGGATCCGTCGCCGGCCTCGTACGTCTGGACGCCGCCGCCGTCGGGGTAGGAGATGCTGCTCTTCAGGGGGTAGCTGGTCGACGTCCCTTCCTCGAGGTCCGTGACGACGAACGTGCCGTTCTGGTTCTCCAGTTTCCGGTTGATCTGCCCACCGGCGAACTCGGCCTGCCAGCCCGGCCCGAAGACCGCCAATTCGGGGCGGGTGGCCGGGGCCGACTGCGGCCGGGCCAGGTCGCCGGTGGTCAGAGCCACACCATGCTTGCGGCTGATCGCGCCGGCGGACACGTCCAGTTCGGTGAGCTGGAAGGTTTTGGTGTCGGCGGAGTACTGGCCGGGGCCGATCTCCTGTACGTCAGCCAGCGGCGGGTCCGCGAGTGCGGTGGCGGACGCGGCGGTGGAGGCGGCGGTGGCGACTTCCGGGGCGAGGAAGGGGAAGAGCATCGCCGTGAGGGCGATGGGCAGCGCTAATCGGCGCAAGTGGTGCCTCCGGGGAAAGCGGGAAGTGATTTGATCACCTGGAGAGTAAGTGATGGTAAATCGCGCCACAAGAGCTGGACATTTCCCTGGAACGGTGTTCAAATCGCCGATGAAGCTATATCTCGGGCTGCCACCTATTCGCGCGTTCGCGCAGGTCGTAGGAGCTTGTAGGGAACTTATGGAGAATTTATGGCGCCGATATGGGGCCGTCGAGAATAATGGCCAGGCTGCGTTGGGGTGCAGGCCTTTCAGGTCATTCACGAAAGGTTCAGGGGGTCCGTCCGCGTCGGGGCGCGAATGGGGGGTTGCATCCGGGTACAGGGTTACCGTCGAGCCATGGGCGACGTCCGTACGGGGACGGCCTCGGCTCAAGGAGAGACCATGGAATGGGCGCCGGCTGAATGCACGCTGCCGACCGCGGAACGGCCGCTGCGTGTGGCGGAGTTCGACGAGCTGTTCGCGG
Source organism: Nonomuraea sp. NPDC049695 (assembly GCF_040674955.1). Lineage (NCBI taxonomy): Bacteria > Bacillati > Actinomycetota > Actinomycetes > Streptosporangiales > Streptosporangiaceae > Nonomuraea > Nonomuraea sp. NPDC049695. The sequence continues at coordinate 8,016 of NZ_JBFANV010000106.1, forward strand.
CGGCGCTGCGCGGGCTGGAACGCGTGGGACCGACTCACCTGAGGCTCATGCTGGACGGCGGATCCCAGGTGGAGGAGACCGCGCGGGACCTGACAGCCAGGGAGACGAGATGCTGCTCGTTCTTCGCCTTCTCCCTCACACCCGGTGACGCGCGGCTGGTTGTGGACGTGGAGGTGCCTGCCGCGCACGTGGGAGTGCTCGACGGTCTCCAGGCCCGCGCCGAGGAAGCGGCTCCCGGGGTCGTGTCATGAGCGCGCAATGGCTGCGGACCGGAGAGGTCGCCGAGGCGGCGGGGGTCAACGCTCAGACCCTGGACGAGGTCGCGGACCTGGGCGAGCCGGCCGGCCATCGTCATGGCCGGCCTGAGCAGGGGATCCGCCTGCCGGCGTCAGCCGAAGGCGGTCCTCTACAGTCGCAACCGTGACTGTCGCGCGCTCCCTCCTGCTGTTCGTGGTCGCCGCGCTCGCCGAGATCGGCGGGGCCTGGCTGGTCTGGCAGGGGGTGAGAGAGCAGCGTGGGCTGCTCTGGGTCGGCGCCGGCGTGATCGCTCTGGGCCTGTACGGGTTCGTCGCCACGTTCCAGTCGGATCCCCACTTCGGCCGCATCCTCGCCGCCTACGGAGGTGTGTTCGTCGCGGGGTCGCTGATCTGGGGTGTGGTGGTGGACAGGTTCCAGCCCGACCGGTGGGACGTCATCGGATCGGCCATCTGCATCATCGGCGTCCTGGTCATCATGTACGCCCCACGCGGGTAGACCGCAGCCGGGAGCACCCCCGCGGGATCATCCCGTGAAGGCGGCCAGCGCGATGCGCAGGGTCCGCTGGTTCTGGCCGGAGGCCTTGGCGTCGGTGGAGTTGACCGAGTAGACGAGGGTCCGGCTCAGGTCACGGGTCGCGCCGACCCCGGCGGCGTAGCCGTAGCGGGCGCCGGTCTTGCCGTAGGCCACGATGCCGCCAGGCAGCACCATCTTCGCCATGCCCGAGGTGTAGACGGCCGGCTGGTTGCCGCACTTGTCGTACATCATCACGTCCGGGACCGTGAACATCGGCTCCAGCTGCGCGGGCGGCACGACCTTCCCCGAGAACAGCGCCTTGAGGAACTTCTCCAGGTCCGCGGCGGTGGAGATGAGATCGCCGGAGGCCCAGGTGGAGGTGACGCTGGTCTCGGTCATGTCGACCACCTGGCCAGCACCGTAGGGGATGGCGTCGTCGAAGCCCGCGGGCACGGACTGGTAGCCCTTGTGGTGCGGGCCGCGGATGCGGGGAGAGACGCCGGGCAGGTAGCTGTCGTGCAGGCCGACCGGGCGCAGGACCCTGGAGGTGACCTCGTGCTCGTACGAGCGTCCGGTGACCTTCTCGATCAGCAGGCCGGCCACGAAGGTGTTGGTGTTGACGTAGTGCTGCCGGGTGCCGGGCGCGAACTCGATCGGGTTGCGCACGGCCAGCGCGACGTACTCCTTCGGCGTCCACGTCCTGAACCGGGTCTGATACACCCAGTCGAACGTGTCCGGCACGTCGGGCGACGGCAGGCCGCTGGTGTGGTTGAGCAGCTGGCCGACGCGGACGTCGGGGTAGGCGTCGGGCAGCAGGCCGGGCAGGTAGTCCTGGACCGTCCCGTTGAGCGAGATCTTGCCCTCGGCCACGAGCTGCAGCACCACCGCGGTGGTGAACATCTTGGTCACGCTGCCCACCCGGAAGCGTACGTGCTGCGACGCCTTGCGCTTGGTGACGAGATCCGCCACGCCGGTCACGCCCGTCCACGAGCCCTTGGTGCCGCCCACCCGGACGATCGCGGCGGTGGCGTCGGCCGCGGGCAGGCCCGCGATGGACTGCCGCAGCGCGGCGGCGTCGACGGGCGGGACGGCCGCGTCCGGATCGGGCTGGACGACGGCCGGTGGCGGGCAGGCGCTCGGCGTGGAGGCCGGGGCCGGCGTGGAGGTCGGGGCCGGCGTGGCCGCGTAGGCGGGCGCCGCCGCGACGAGGGTGGCCAGGGCGAGGCAGGCGACGGACAGCTTCATCGGAGTATCTCCAGGTGAGGGGGTTGCTTCTGCGATGCGCCCATCCTGTCGATCAACGATGCCGCCGCGGATCGCCGGTGCTACCTATTTCCGCACTCCCTCTTACGAGTGAGTCGCTTGAATACCGGGCACCTCACTGATTCTGATCACAGATCTGGTGATTCCCCATAAGATGCGATCAAAGGGGAGGAAGGGTGTAGCGTGACCGAGCGTGACCGGCTTCCGGGGAAGATCGATCCGACCGTCCCCACCGTCGCCCGCATGTACGACTATTTCCTGGGCGGGAAGGACAACTTCCCCGCTGACCGCGAGGCCGCCGAGAAGATCCTCGAGCTGAGCAGGCAGCGCGGCGCGAACGTACGGGAGATGGCCCGGGCGAACCGCGGCTTCCTGGTCCGCGCCGTGGAGGCGATGGCCAGGGCCGGCGTGCGGCAGTTCCTCGACATCGGCACCGGCCTGCCCACTCAGGACAACGTGCACCAGGTCGCGCACCGGATCATCCCCGACGCCAAGGTCGTCTACTCGGACAACGACCCGATCGTGCTGGTCCACGCCCGGGCGCTGCTGGCCGACAACCCCGACACGGTGATCATCGACGGCGACGCGCACGACCCCAAGGCGCTCATGGCCGCCGCCGCCCACCACCTCGACTTCAGCCGGCCCGTGGCGGTCCTGGCCGTCGCGCTCTTCCACTTCTTCGGCGACGACGACGAGGTGGCCGGCATCGTCCGAGCCCTGCGCGAGCCGCTGGCGCCGGGGAGCCACCTGATCATCTCGCACGCGTACGTGGAGAAGGGCCAGAGCACCCCGGACCTGAGGAGCGAGACCCAGGACGTCTACCGGCGCACCACCTCCGGCGTGCTGCACCTGCGGGACCACGACGTGGTGCGCACCTATTTCGACGGGCTGGAGCTGCTCGAACCCGGCCTTGTGCCGGTGCAGGACTGGCGCAACGACGACCCGTTCATTCCCCCCGGGCTGGACAAGGGCGGCATCCTGGGCGGCGTCGGCCGCGTTCCCCAGTAGGGCCTGGGCCGGCTCCGCCCGCGCTACTCCGCCAGTTCCTCGAGCCGCTGCCGGGCGAACGAGCTGATCTCCTCGTCATCGGCGGTGGCCGCATGCTGCAGGAGGTTCGGGTCGTCCTCGTCGGACAGGTGCGCGGCGGCCGCCGCGGCGAACAGCCGGGCCAGCGGGTCAAGCCCTTCGAGCCGGGCGACGACGTCCCGCGGGTCGGGCTCCTCCTCCTCGTCCAGGCGGATCAACCACTCGGCCAGCTCCTTGACCTGGCCGGGCTCCAGCGCTGCCGCCCCGGCCGCGAGCTGGTCGTCCGTGGCCTCGGCCAGGAACTCGAGCACCTTCCAGCGGACGGCGCTGTCGAAATCCCGGCTCAGGTTCATGACCTGGGCGATGACGGCCCCGTGTCGGGCGTCGGCGCTCAACAGCACGACCTCGATCGCGAAGTACCGAACGCGGCGGAGCGGGTGCGCGAGCAGGGCCGGGACCTCGTCCATCATCGGGGCGGCACGCTCTCCCAGCTCCGACAGCAGCCAGATGCCCGTCCCCACGGCCGCGTCGTCGCCGCTGTGGAGGAGCCTGCCGAGGTTCTCGACGGGGTATCCGGCATACAGCTCACTCAGCAGGTCGTTGGCCGCCGGGCCCACGACGTCGTCGTCGGCCGAATGCGTGCGGATGCGCTCAATGAGGTCATCGCCTGCTTGCGTCTGCATCTCCTACTGTCTCCCCCATCTCCTCTGCATGTCCTCTTGGACCTTTCTGAGGGCTTCCCTCTCCATATTGATTCGGGTCCTGTGCCCGGCCTCCTCGCCGAGCACCCTCTGCTCCGTCTCTCTTTTGCTGATGCTCTTCATCAGTTCCCGCTGAACCCGCTCCGCCTGCTCTTTCGTCATGCCCCTGGTGTCGCGGGGAAGGTCGCCGTGCACCTTTCCTGACTGGTCACGGCGGAATATGCCGCCTCCGCCGCCTCCGCCGCCTCCGCGGCGGCCTCCGCCGCCGCGACGGCCGCCGCCGCCTCTTCGAGCATTGTTGTTGTTGCGGCCCATGGTGGCCAGGTAGTCGCGCGCGTGGCGGGGGCCGGTCATCGCCCTCGGGCCCACGGTGCGGCCGCCGGCCCCGGCCAGCGCCGGGGTGCCGCCCGGTCGGCCCAGTCCACGCAGGTCGCCGAAAATGCGGTGCCAGGTCGCCGTGGCCCTGGCACTGAGTCCCGGAGCCAGCACCTTGGCGGTGCCCTCGCCGGCCTCGCGCAGTCCCCTCCCCGCCGCCTGACGGGCGAGGAGCATGCGCGCGTACGCGGCCGTCACGCCGGCCGCGCCCCCGAATGCCACCAGCTGAGCGACATTGACCATCGCGCCGGCGGCCTGGGTGCCCACGACCAGCTTCACCGCGGTCACCACGTTCGCCGTGCCGTCCAGGACCACGGGCACCACTCTCGCCGCGGCCGCCGCCTGGGAGAGATGGCCGCCGTTGCCTCCGGTGGCGTTCCAGCGGCCGGCCATGGCCGTCGCGGACTCGCCGCGGTAGCCGGCCTGCGTTCGGCGGACCGACGTGTCGGCCTCCGCGCCCGAGCGGTCGGTGCCGGCCGTCACGGTACGCCAGGCGGTGGCGTCCTTCCTGATCTCGTCCTCGTCGATGTTCGGCCAGAGGATGCCGAGCATCTGCACGAACCCCGCCACCTCCGGCGGAAGCATCACGCCCATGTGCTGTTTCCGAGGTTGCGGACGTTCGCGTCCTCGGCGGCCTGCGTGTTCCTGCCGACGGCGTCCAGTCCTTCGCCGGTGCCCGTGATCTCCGACGACACCCCGGTGAGCGCGGCGAGTCCCATCTGGGTGCACTCGGCGTACGCGGCGGTGATCACGCCGAACAGGCCGTCGTCACCCCACGCCGCGGCGCCGTTCGCGCGTTCCCTGAGCCGCTGGATCGCGGCGTCGTAGTCCTCCCCGAGGGTCCTGATCTCCGAGGCGTTCCGCCCCACCGCCCCCAGGGCGATCTCAAGTCCCGTCATGCCGCAGCACCATATCGTTACATGTCGGTTAATAGGCAAGATTTCGTGTTCATGAGATCCACATCTCACGTCAAGATCGAGTCGGGATTTGTCTAGACTGGTCGGCCAGTACGCCATCTGATCGCCGGAGTCCTGACATGCCGACACCCGCGCCGGAAAACGACGCCGACTACCTGGCCGCCTACCTCGACCAGAGCCGGCAGATCATGCGTGACCTGCGGGCCGCCAGGGCCGCGATCCAGCAGGTGGAGGGCCGGGCCGGGAGCGACGACGGCCTGGTCGAGGCCGCCGCCGACGGCCAGGGCGGCCTGACCCGCCTCCGCATCGACCCGCGGGCAATGCGGCTGAGCGAGCGGGAGTTCGGCAGGAAGGTCACGGCCGTGCTCCAGGAGGCGCAGGCGAACGCCGAACGGCAGGCCCTGGAGATCGCGGACAAGGTCAAGGGCAGGACCCTGCCGGAGCCGCTCGACGAGACCTTCGTACGCCAGCGGGTCGAGCAGGCCGCCCGCGATCTCTATATCTGAGGGGGAGGCAAGCATGTTCGGCCCGCTGATCGATCCGGGCAACATCAGGGATGAGGACCTGGACGAGGCCGGCCGCCAGGGCGAGCGCATGCTGGCCTGGCTGGAGACGGCGCAGGAAGAGCTCAACAAGATCGTCGGCACGGGAGCGGGGGCGGGCGGCCACGTCAAGGCGAGCGTGGACCCGAACGGCCGCGTGCTCGACGTCTCCTACAGCGCCCGCGCCATGAAGCTGAACAGCCACGAGCTGGCCGAGGAGACGCTGGCCGCGCTGCGCGAGGCCGCCGCCGACGCCCAGCGCCAGACCCACGACCTCATGCGCGCGGCCCTCCCCGGTTACGACCCGGCCGAGGCGACCGCCCGTCTCGAACGCCTGCTGGACGGCGACCCGCACTGACCGACGAGGTCACTCCACTGCTCGGGGCACGCCGGTTCAAGAGTGCTGTTCGCTCATGAGCGCGCCGGCGATGCGCCGCCCACCGGCCCGATCGAGCCGCGCCGGATCAGGGTGGCGGGGAGGGGCACGAGGGGCGGGGAGTTCGTTGCGCCACCGATCAGCGCGGCGAGCCGGGATCCGGCCGCGTGCCCGATGTCGTACGTCGGCTGCGCCACCACCGTGATCGGTGGCGTGACCAGCCGCGCCCACGGCTGGTCGTCGTACATCAGGACCGAGACGTCGTCGGGGATCCGCAGGCCCTCCTCCTGCAACGCCCCGACGACGACCAGGCCGATCAGGCTGTCGGAGGCGATCAGGGCCGTCGCCGGGCTCGGGTCGCGGACGAGATCGACCACGGCCTTGCGGATCGCCGCCTCGTCGTGGCGGCAGGACCGCAGCAGGTCGGAATCCCAGGTCAGGCCGCGCTCGGTGAATCCGCCGACCAGGCCGGCGACGCGGGCGGCCACCGGGGACGGCAGCGGGTGGGGCCCGTCCGTGCGGACGTCGCTGCCGTCGGCGGTGGTGATGTAGCCGATCCGGCGATGCCCCAGGGCCAGCAGATGGTCGGCCGCCTCGCGTGCCGCGGGCTCGATCTCGGCCCGGGCGGCGTCGGCGGCGAGCCCGGGGACGGTGCGGTCGAGCAGCACGAGCGGGCGCCCGGCGTCGACCACGGCCTGCAGATGGGCCGCATCGCCCGTCGAGGCCGGAGCGACGATCAGCCCGTCGACCCGCTTGTCCATCAGCATGTCCACGGCGGCGCGCTCGGCCATCACGCGTTCGCTGGTGTTCGCGAGCACCACGGTGAAGCCGGAACGCTCGACCGCGTCGGAGATGCCCCGCGTCGCCAGCGAGAAGTAGGGGTTCTCGATGTCGCCGACGACCACGCCGACGCTGTGCGAGCGACCGGTGTTCAGGGTCCGGGCCGGCTGGTTGGGGCGGTAGTTCAACCGGGCCGCGGCGGCCAGCACCCGTTCGCGTACGGCGTCGCTCACGGCGCCGTACGCTCCGAGCGCGCGAGCCGCCTGAGCCTTGGAGACACCGGCCTCGCGGGCGACATCGGCGACGGTGATTTCGCGGTTATTGCCTGCCTTCGCCATAAATCCTGCCTTGCTCGGGTCGCCTCAGCGCCGGCGACGGCGGACGGATGTTCCGGGACATCGACGCTTGACGTGCGCGGGAGGCGTCTCCTAGTCTTCGGGAAATCCCACTGAGACCGGTCTCAATCAGCATACACGGGTGAGACCGGTCTCACTGAACCACCACCCTTGGGCGGTCCCCGTGTCTCCAACCCCTCGCACATCCGTACTGGTGGCGCTGCTGGCGCTCATCTCCATGCTGGGCCTCGCCGCGTGCGGCGGCGGCAGCACCGAGAGCAGCGCCGACAACCCCTACGGGCTGATCAAGCCCGGGCAGTTGCGGGTCGCCAGCCTCGGCGACGCCAAGCCCTACACCTTCACCGATGCCAACGGCCAGTTCAGCGGCTTCGACGTCGAGCTCTTCCGCGACGTCGCCAAGCGGATGGGCATCACCGACGTCGTGTACACCGGCCAGGACTTCTCGGCCATCCTGCCGGCGGTGGCCAACGGCCAGTTCGACGCCGGCGTCGCCGCCATCGGCATCACCGACGCGCGCAAGAAGACGGTCGACTTCAGCACCGGTTACCTGGCCGGCTACCTCACCGTGATCACGAAGAAGGACTCCGGCATCACCTCCGCCGACGGGCTCGCCGGCAAGCGGCTGGGCGTCGTCCAGGGCACGTTGCAGGAGGCGTACGCGGTCAAGAACTTCCCGAAGGCCGACCTGGTCCGCTTCCCGGACAACAACGCGGCCATCTCCGCGCTCAACCGCGGATCGGTCGACGCCCACTTCCTCGACTACGAGGCCGCGAAGTCCTACATCGCGCAGTTCGGTCTGGTCAGCGCCGCCGACATCCCCTCCTTCGACGCTCCGGCCGGGTTCGCGATCAAGCAGGGCAACTCCGCGCTGAAGGCGGCGCTGGACAAGGCGCTGATCGCGGCGATGGAGGACGGCACCTGGAAGCGGCTGTACGAGAAGTGGTTCCCCGGCTCGCCGATGCCCAAGCAGTACCTGCCCGGCGGTGACCACACCGGCGCGCCGGCCGCCGCCAAATGATCGGGCCGCCCGAACACGCAGAAAGGAGCTGACGTGGACTGGCTGGACGACCTGATCCGCACGTTCTTCGACTTCTCGGCGATGGCCGAGGTCCTGCCGCAGATGCTGGCGGTCGGCCTGGCCAACACGCTGATCATCTCGGTCGCGGCCACGGTGATCGGCCTGGTGCTCGGCATGCTCGTCGCGGTCGCGGGCATCTCGACCGCGCCGTGGCTGCGGATCCCGGCCCGGGTCTACACCGACCTCTTCCGGGGGGTGCCGGCGATCCTGACCATCCTGCTCATCGGTCAGGGGTTCGCCAAGCTGAGCCAGTCGATCTTCGGCCCTTCGCCCTACCCGCTGGGGATCATCGCGCTGAGCCTCATCGCCAGTGCGTACATCGGCGAGATCTTCCGAGCCGGCATCCAGAGCGTCGACAAGGGCCAGCTCGAAGCCTGCCGGGCGCTGGGGATGAACTACGCCAGGGCCATGCGTCTGGTGGTCGTGCCGCAGGGCGTGCGACGGGTGCTGCCGGCCCTGGTCAACCAGTTCATCGCGATCGTCAAGGACTCGAGCCTGGTCTACTTCCTCGGCCTGCTGGCCAGCGAACGAGAGCTCTTCCGGGTCGGCCAGGACGCCGCGATCCTGTCGGGCAACCTGTCCCCGCTGCTGCTGGCCGGAGTGTTCTACCTGGTCATCACGGTGCCGCTGACCCACCTGGTGAACTACTTCGATCAACGCTTCCGCACCGGCCGGCGCAAGGCCGGACCGGTGAGCGGCCTCAAGGAGCTCGACGAGCTCGACAGCGGCAGCCCTCTCACCACAGGAAGCGCCACAGGGAGCGCCACAGGGAGCAAGGCATGAACCACGCTGATTCCTCGGAGACGTCGACCTTTCACGGCTCCAGCTTGGAGCTGATCGGCCTGTCGATGGCGTACGGCAGCTTCGACGTGGTCCGCAACGTCAGCTTCGAGGTCCGGCCGGGCAGCACCACCTGCGTCATCGGACCCTCGGGGTCGGGCAAGTCGACTCTGCTGCGCGGCATCAACCGGCTGCACGAGCCCAAGGGCGGCGAGGTGCTGCTGGCCGGCGAGAAGGCCTCGAGCATGGTGCCGGAGCAGTTGCGGCAGCGGATCGGGCTGGTGTTCCAGCACTTCAACCTGTTCCCCGACCACACGGCCCTGGACAACGTGGCCCTGGCGCTGTGGAAGGTCAAGGGCATGCCCCGCGCGGCGGCGCGGGAGCGGGCCGGTCGGGCGCTGGCCGAGGTGGGGCTCGCGGAGCGCGCCGACCATCGGCCCCGCGACCTGTCCGGCGGTCAGCAGCAGCGGGTGGCGATCGCCCGGGCCCTGGCCATGGAGCCGGAGGTCATGCTGTTCGACGAGGCCACCAGCGCGTTGGACCCCGAGCTGGTCAAGGGGGTGCTCAGCCTGATGGCCGGCCTGGGCGGGCGGGGCATGACCATGGTCGTGGTCACCCATGAGATGGGCTTCGCCCGCCGGGCGGCCGACCAGGTGGTCTTCATGGATGAGGGCGAGGTGGTCGAGCGGGGCAGCCCGGAGGAGCTGTTCGATCGTCCCCAGAGCCCGCGGTTGCAGCGGTTTCTTTCGGAGGTGTTGTGAGCAGGCAGGACGGCGGCCGGCCGATCCGGACGGGGATCATCGGCTTCGGCACCGGCGGGCAGGTGTTCCACGGCCCGCTCCTGGCGGCGAATCCCGGGTTCGAGGTGACGGCGGTGGTCACCGCCGACCCGGATCGCCGGGCACAGGCGGCGAAGGACCATCCGGGGGCCGTCGTGCTGCGGACCGCCGACGAGCTGTTCGCCGAGGCCGGCCGGCTCGATCTGGTCGTGGTCACCACACCGCCCGACTCGCACTACGACCTGGCGCTGGCCGCACTCACCCGCGGGCTGGCCGTGGTGGTGGACAAGCCCTTCACGGTACGGGCCGAGCAGGGACGAGAGCTGATCGCCGAAGCCGAGCGGCGGGGGCTGCTCCTCACGGTGTTCCACAACCGCCGCTACGACGGCGACTTCCGCACGGTACGCCGGCTTGTCGGGGACGGGGCGCTCGGCGAGATCCGTACCTTCGAGTCCCGTTTCGAATGGTGGAAGCCGGACGAGCCCAAGGCGTGGAAGGCTCAGGCCCTGCCCGCGGACGGCGGCGGGATGCTGTTCGACCTCGGGCCGCACCTGCTCGACCAGGCGTTGCAGCTGTTCGGACCGGTCGGCTCCGTGCACGCCGAGCTGACCCGCCACCGGCCTGGCCCGGGTGGCGACGATGAGGCGTTCGTGTCCCTGGTGCATGAGAGTGGGGTACGCACCCACCTCGCGATGAGTTCACTGGCCCCTCTCGAGCGGCCCCGGTTCACGATCGCCGGATCGGCGGCGGGCTTCGTCAAGTGGGGACTCGACTGCCAGGAGCAGCAGCTGGCCTCCGGCCTCGGTCCCGGCGACGCGTCGTACGGCCGGGAGCCCGAGGAGCGCTGGGGACGGCTGGGCGGACGGGACGGACAGTCCCCGGTGCCGACCGAGCCGGGCGGCTACCCGTCGTTCTACGACGAGCTGGCCGTCGCCCTGACCGAGGGCGGCCCACCCCCGATCGCCGCCGGTGACGCGCTGGCGGTCATCGAGCTGATCGAGCAGATCTACACCACCACCGACCTCCGCCGGGGTCGCTGACCTCCCGTTCGGTGGCCCACGAAAGGACCTTCATGAGCAGCACCCAACCCCGGACCGTCGTCGTCGGCGGCGGCATCATCGGGGTCTCCACCGCCCGCCACCTCGCCCGGGCCGGTGCCGACGTCACATTGATCACCGAGGGGGAGCTGACCAGCAACGCCTCCGGCCGCTCGTTGTCGTGGCTCAACTCCGCGGGGATGCGCAGCGAGGAGTACCACCGGTTGCGGATGGCCGGGATCGACCGCTACCGGACCCTGGCGGCCCGGCACCCGGGCCTCAGCTGGCTGCGTTTCGACGGCGGCCTGACCTGGCAGGCCCCGGAGAACACCGACGACCTGCACCGCGTCCACGAGCACGAGCTGGCGCACGGCTACGACAGCCACCTGATCGAGCCGGGCCGGGTGGCCGACCACACCCCCGGCATCGACCCGGCGGCCGTCTCACCGGCCGGTGCCATCTGGAATCCGGGCGAAGGCTGGGTGGACCTGCCCAACCTCGCCCAGCACCTGATCAAGGAGTTCGCCGAGCACGGCGGCCGTCTGGTGACCAACGCCGGACAGGCCCGGATCGAGACCGCGGGCGGGTCGGTGTCCGGGGTCCGCACCGCCGACGGCGAGTCGTACGCCGCCGACACGGTGGTGCTGGCCACCGGCCCGGCGGTGCCGGCGATGGCCGCCGAGCTCGGCGTCGCCATCCCGGACCAGACGCCGATCTCTCTGCTCGTGACGACCAAGCCGGTCGACACGCCGCTGCGCGCGGTCCTCAACACACCCCGGGCCGCGGTCCGCCCGGCCCCGCACGGCGCCCTCGCGGTCGACTCGGACTGGACCACCGCCGGCATCCGCCCGACCGCCGAAGGCGGCTTCGAGATCGCCGAGGAGATCGTGGCGGAGCTGCTGGCGGAGGCTTCCCGGCTGCTGGCCGGCAACCCGCGGCTGGAGCCGGAGCGCTTGGCGATGGGGCCCAAACCGATCCCCGGCGACGGCGATCCGGTGCTCGGCCGGGTCGACGAGATCGGCGGCCTCTGGGTCGCCTTCACCCACAGCGGCGCCACGCTCGCGCTGATCGCGGGTGAGCTGCTGGCGTACGAGATCAGCACGGGCCGGGCGCACCCCATGCTGGCCCCGTTCAACGCGCGCCGGTTCCGGTAGGCCGGCGCCCGCTCGCTCAACCGGTCACGGGCGGACGGCACTCCCGTCCGCCCGTGATCGGGACGCCACGTGCTAGGAGAACCAGTTGGCGCCGAGCTCCTGGATGGTCCTGCTGCCTTTGGGCACCAGCAGCGCCTCGCTCAGCACCTGGTTGACGCTCTTGGCGTCATTGACCATGGCGAACAGGAAGAACGAGCCGCCATCCGCCGTACGGAAGCCGAAGACCGAACCGTGGCCGGCGAACGCGACGTACAGCCCCTTCTGCACCGCGCGGAACGCCTTGCGGCTGTAGCTGTTCCTGGCCAGGCGGTAGCCGGAAGCGCCCTCTTTCTTCTTGCCGTTCCAGAAGTTCAGGTACTCCTCGGCCACATCGCGCGCCACGGCGTTGTCCATGTCGGTGACATAGCCGTCGGCGTCGAGCAGGGGCTTGGGCATTCGCTGCCCCCAGTGCACCGGGGTCGCGACGGCCAGCTTGAAGGACTGCCCGGGGGAGCGGAAGAACGCGAGCACGTGCGGGCGGGCATGGCCCTTGGTGTCCGCATAGGTCGCCTGCGCGATGAACCAGTCACCGATCGACGGCTGCCGCTCCGGCCTGGGCAGGTAGACCGTCGGGGCGCCGGTCAGGTTGATCGGCTTATGTCCCGGCTTCCACCCGAAGGTCTCATGGTTGCGTTCGAGAACGCCCTCGTGCAGCGCCCCCTCGACGAACAGCGCTTCGAGCCGGGCGTTCTGCCGCCACCACTTGCGCTTCTTGAGCGTCGCGTTGTACCTGCCCACCCACTCCCGCACGGCCTGGCTCGCCTGGGGGGCGGTCAGCGCCGCCTTGGTGGCGGAGGGAGTGGGGATGGCGCTCGTGGAAGACGCCTCGGGGGTGGGCGTGGGCGCGCCGGCAGGCCGGGGCGCCAGCCGCTGAACCGCACCGCAGCCGGACAGGCTCAAGACAAGAGCCATGATCAGCAGCCTTCCGCGCACCGGCACCGACCCCCCCAAGACCAGGCAAAGACATGACCGAAAAGAACATATCGGACAGTCCTGCCGAGCTGCTCACGCCACCAGCGGCTGCTCGGCCAGTTCGGTCAGCTGTACGGTGCACAGCCCGCCGCGCTCGGTCTTCACGCCGGTCACCTCGAACTGCGTGCCGGGCGCCAGGATGAACTCCTCCTCGCCGGTGAACGCGGAGAAGCTCCGGATCCCGACCGCCCGTACGGGGTGCACCTCGAACAGCGTCCGCTTGCCGCGCCGCCCGAGGAACGCCTCGGCCACGCTCAGCTTGGAGGTGCACGAGGAGACGCCCCACCACGTCACCGTCCGGCCGAGCGGGTACTGCGCCCGCAGGTCCAGCGAGACCCCGCGCCACAGCGGCTCCTTGCGGGCCGGCAGCCGCGAGACGGCCGAGAACAGCAGGCGGAGGTACGGGAGGTACGGGACGATCCGGCTGCGGTCGGGATTGCGCAGGGTGGCGTTGATCTGCCGGTAGAACGCCGACTCACAGGTGTAGAGGTGGAGCGCCGCGATCTCGTCGACGGACAGGTTCGCGCCCGCCAGGTTCTCACCGAACCGGCACGACTGCTCCACGTGCCAGTCGAGACCGGACAGCAGCTTGGCCACCGGGGCGACCGCCTCGCGGAAGTCCATGAGCGGCGTGTCGAACACCCCAGTGATCGCCGGCAGCACCAGGCCTTCGTCTTTGACGCTGGCGAGGCGTTCGAGGTAGAGCTTGTGCAACTCCATCGTGGAGTTGATGAACGCCCCCATGCGGTCGGCGTCGGCCCCGCCCGCCTGGTTCCAGCCCTTGCTGGGCAGCCAGTCGATCTCATCGGCGCCCAGCGCCCTGAGCGCCGCGTTCACCAGGGCGAAGTGGTCGCCGTCGCAGAAGATGTCGCCCTGTGCCGCGGGGTTGGGATGGTCGATGTGCCTGACCTCCACCTCCGGGTACTTCTTCTGCAGCCGGAGCACGACCTCCTTCAGGTTCCGCGCGTGCGCACCCCACCAGGCGAACACCACGCCGCGATCCTCCTCGGCGGCGTTCTGCTTGGCCTTCAGGATCTCCTCGACGAGCCGCTCGACGACCGGCCGCCAGAACGCGGTGTGCCGGTCGGCGCCCATCGAGCGGTCGCCGCTGGCGGTGAGCGCCGCGTTCAGGAGCAGCACGCCCTGCGTGAGCATCGCCTGGAACCACTCGGGCGGCTGTACGGTGTCGTGCTCCTTCAGCAGCGCGCGGATGTCGGCGATCGGCGTCTTCTTGGGGATGCCGTGCTTCCACATCGCCGCCGCCTTGATGATGCAGCGGATGCTCACGACCTTGCCGAACGTGCTGTCCGCCCAGTCGTGGAAGGTGTTGTCGAACATCGCGATGCCGGTGGCGCTCTCAACCCGCGGGTACGGGTTCTGGCCGAACACCACGACCTTCCACTTGTGCGGCGGGTTCGGCTTGAGTGCCTGGAAGGTCAGCTCCCGTACGGGCACGACGTCCGGGCCCCGGCCCGGGCCGATGAACGTGGCCGCGTCCGGCTGCGCCTCGATGACCGGCTTCAGCAGTGGCAGCCACGGCTCGCCGCCGCCCGCGAAGAGCTCGGCCAGGGCAAGCGGGTCGTTGGGGTCGGGCGGGGTGGGGGTGTTGCTCATCGCGGGCTCCCGATTCGGCGAGGGGTGATCGAGGAGGAATTGTGCCGTGAGAAAGCCCGTGATGCGATCTCTTGCCATGATTCGCGGGAATGTCGGTGGGGCCCGCTATCTTCGTGACCCTAGAAGATCACCTTTCCAGTCCCGGAGTGGCCCGTGACCGTCAAGCAAGCGCTCAAAGTCGTCCTGGTGGATGTCAACGCCAAGGTGGTGGAGTCCTGGCTGGCGGCGTTCGCCGACACGCCTGAGGTGGAGATCCACAAGGGGTCGATCCTCGGCCGGCACGTCGACGCCTGGGTCAGCCCCACCAACGCCCGCGGCCGGATGGACGGCGGGGTCGACGCGGTGATCAAGCGGCACCTCGGCGCGGGCATCCAGCTGAAGGTCCAGCGGGCGATCCGCGACCAGTTCGACGGGTCGCTCCCGGTGGGCAGCGCCGTGTGCGTGCCGTCCGGGGCCACCAATCCGAAGTTCCTGATCTCGACGCCGACGATGGTGCAGTCGGCGCAGAACGTGAGCGAGACGCTGAACGTCGCTCTGGCCTGCGCCGCCGCGTTCCAGGCCATCCACATGCAGAACGAGAAGGAGCCGGGCAGCATCGAGTCGGTGGCGCTGGTGGGCATGGGCGCGGCGACGGGGCAGGTGCCGCCCCGCGTGTGCGCCAACCTGATGTGGACGGGCTACACGCTCTTCCACGACTACGCCTTCCGCGATTACGGCGACCTGCGGCAGACCATTCTCCAGCAGCTCGACGACCTCGACAGCAGGCCTGAGACCGAGCGGGTCCGGATCCAGCCACCCGCCGACCGCACCCGAGGCTGAGCCGAGACGGCGCGGCACGTCTCGGCCACCCGGCCGGCCGGGTGCTCACTCCACGCTCGCGAGCTCTCTCTCGAAGCGCTCGCGCAGCGCGGCCTTCTCGGGCTCCGGCAGCCAGCACGCCTCCACCCCGGCCAGCGCCATCGCACGCAACCGCTCGTCCGTCACGGCGAGCTGGTCGGAGAGGATCCGGTACTCGTTCGCCAGCGACGTCGGGAACATCCCGGGGTCGTCCGAAGCGGGGATGACGTTGAGCCCGGCCTCGAGCATCGCCGCGATCGACGCCCGCCGCCACGGCCGCCACGAGCGCCGCGAGGTGGTCGAGATGACGGTGAACGGGATCTGCTCGTCCCTGACCCTCGCGACCACCTCGTCGTCCTCGAGGACGAAGTAGCCGTGGTCGATCCGGTCGCACCCGAGCACGTCGAGGCAGGTGATCGTGTTCGCGGCGACGGGCGCGTGCTCGGAGGAGTGAGCGGTACGGCGGAGCCCGGCCTCACCGGCGAGCCGGAAGGCGGCCTCGAACCGCTCAGGCGGCCCGGCGGTCTCCAGGTTGTCCAGCCCGATCCCCGCCACGTAGTCGTGCGGGTGGTCCACCACCGTGCGTACCCAGGAGAGCGCCTCCTCGCCCGACGTGCTCCGGTCGATGGCCGCGATGAGCCTGCCCGACATGCCGAAGTCGCGTTCCGCCATCCTGATGCCCTCGGCGTACGCCTCGATCACCGTGGCGTAGCCGAGCTTCTCCTGATGTTCGGTCAGCGTGTCGAAGGAGAGCTCGAGATGCCTGGTCGCGCTGGTCCGGTGGGCGGCCTCGAACGCCTCGTAGGTGATCCTGGTGAGGTCGTCGGCCTCGCGCAGCACCTGCAGAACCCACGAGGAGACCTGGAACAGGGAGTAGGAGACCTCGGGCTCGTCCGCGCTCCTGCCCTGCGGCACCGGGATCCGGGTGTTCAGGTAGAGGGCCGGGTCCGGCGGGAGCGAGTTCACGTCCGCGTAGATCCGCTCCGGCGTGTCGGGCAGGTCGAGCCCCTCCCGCCTGGCCAGCTCGGCGAAGGTCGAGGCGCGCACGGTGCCGATGAGGTGGCAGTGCAGATCGACCTTGGGCATCAGGTCCAGGTTCACTTGCCGGCCACCTCGCGGGTGAAGCGGTCGACCCAGGTGGCGCGGGTGTCGACGAGCTGGGCGGGGTCGAGGGTCTTGAACCCGGCGGCCACGGGGTCCTTCGCCGCCTCGCCCGTCACCTTGGCGATGTCGGCCGGGATCTCGGCCTTCGGGTTCGTGGGCAGGTCACCGACGGCCTTCGCCATGGCGCTCTGCGCCTCGGCCGACAGCATGTAGTCGATGAACTTCGCCGCCCCCTGCTGGTTGCGTGCGCCCTTGGGGATCATCGCCCGGTTGGTGGCCATGTAGCGGCCCTTGGCGGGAGCCGTCCAGGCGATCGGCTCGCCCGAGGTGACGAGCTTGGTGGCGAAGCCGCTCAGCGCGTCGGCGGCGACGATCTCGCCCTGGGTCAGCAGGTTCGTGACCTCGGTCGAGGAGGTGTAGAACTGCAGGACGTTCGGCGCCCAGCCGGCCAGGGTCTTGAACGAGGTGTCGATGTCGTAGGGGCCCTTGCCGTACGACTCACCCACCCCCGAGACCATGAGTTGTCCGGCGGTCACCGAAATATCGGGGAGTGCGACTTTCTTCTTGTTCGCCGGGTCCGCGAACAGCGCCCAGTCGGCGGCCTGCTTCTGGCTGAGCTTGCCGGTGTTGTAGATGATCCCGTTGAGCTGGTGCGTGTAGGCCGGCCCGTCGTAGGCGCCCTCGGTCGCGAACGGCGCGAGGTGCTTCATGTTGGGCACGTCGACTTTCTGGAAGAGGCCGTCCTTCTGCCCGAGCGCGGCGAAGTAGTCGGAGATCAGCACCACGTCCGCGTCCGGCTCGCCCTTGGCGAGCTTCAGCTTCGACAGCCGGTCGGAGTTGGAGCCGGTGTCCAGCTCGACCTTGATCCCCGTCTGCTTGGTGAACGGCGCGACGACCGCCTGCTCGAACTCCTTCACCCCGAAGGGGAAGGTGCTGACGACGATGGTGTTCTGATCGGCCTGCTTCTCACCGGAGCCGGAGCCGGAACATCCGGCTGCGGCGAGCACGGTCAGAGCAGCGGCCAGTACGGCGCGGCGCGTGGGCATGGGTCGTTCCTTCTTTCGACGGGCTTTCAGCGGCTTCAGCGGGGGAGTGGGACGAGATGGTCGTCCGGCGCGAGCACCGTGACGCTCGATCCAGGTGTCAGGGGCTTAGCGCCGCTGCGTACGTCGGCGAGCAGCCTGACGGTCGCACCCGACGGGTCGATCGCGTCCAGCGAGACCAGCAGGTCGACGCCGCGGAAGGCCACGTCGACCACCGTCGCGTCCAGCCCGTGACCGTCCTCGGCGATGCGCAGATGCTCGGGCCGGATGGTCAGAGGCGTGCCGTCTGCCGCGGTGAGGAAGTTCTCGTAGCCGAGGAACTCGGCGACGAAGCGGTCGGCCGGACGGGGGAAGACCTGCTGAGGAGAGCCCTGCTGCACGATTCTGCCCTCGTTCATGACGACCATCTCGTCGGACATCTCCAGCGCCTCGTCCTGGTCATGGGTGACGAGGACGACGGTCAGCTCGGTCTCCGCCTGGATGCGCCTGAGCTCGGCCCGCATCTGGACGCGCAGGCGCGCGTCGAGGTTGGACAGCGGCTCGTCGAGCAGCAGGAGCTTGGGCCTGATCGCGATCGCCCTGGCCAGTGCCACCCGCTGCTGCTGCCCGCCGGAGAGCTTTTTCGGCTTGCGGTCGGCCAGGTGCGCGAGCCCGACGAGCTCGAGCGTCTCCATGACCCGCGACCGTCTTTCCGCGGACGGCACCTTGCGCAGCTTGAGCCCGTAACCGACGTTGTCGGCCACCGTCATGTGCGGGAACAGCGCGTACGACTGGAAGACCATCCCCAGATCCCGCTTCTCCGGCGGCGTGCGCGTGCTGTCGACCCCGTCGATGCGGATCGTCCCCGACGTCGGTACGGAGTAGCCCGCGACCATCCTGAGCGTGGTGGTCTTGCCGCAGCCGCTCGGGCCCAGCAGCGTCGTCAGCTTCCCTGACGGCACGGCGAGGTCGATGTCGTCGACGGCGGTGAAGGAGCCGAACCTCTGGGTGACTCCGATCAACTCGGCGGCGGCGGTCATTGGTTGATCCCTCCGAAGATCTTGGCGAATCCGACCGTGCGCTCGGCGATCACCGCGATGACCACGGTGGCGGCCAGGATGAGGGTGGAAGCGGCGGCGACCATCGGGTCATAGGACTGCTGTACGTAATCGAGCATCGTCACCGGCAGCGTCCGGAAGTCGCGTCCCTGCAGCAGGAGCGAGAGCGGCACGTTGTTGAACGACGTGACCACGCTGAGCAGCCCGGCAGAGAAGATCCCCGGACGCAGGACGGGCAACGTCACGTTGAAGAACGCACGCAACGGCGAGGCGCCCAGACCCCGGGCGGCCTCCTCGAGCGTGGGGTCGGCCAGCGCGAGCGAGGCCCCGGTCACGCGCACCGCGTAAGGCAGCATCAGCGCCGTGTGCCCGACCAGCAGGGTGCTGAAGTTGTCCAGGTCCAGGCCGATCATCAGCTGCTGGAACAGCGCCAGACCCACGACCAGCTCAGGGACGATGAGCGGCGACAGGAACAACCCCTCGACCAGGCCCTTGCCAGGGAGCTTGCCACGGTGGACGGCGAGCGTGACTGGCACGCCGATCAGCAGGGCGAGCGCGGTGGCGAGGACGGCGAGCTCCAGGCTGGAGATCGCGGCCCCGATGAACGGCTCGTAGCCGAGCGCCTCGTCGAACCAGCGCAGCGAGATCCCGTCGGGCGGGAACCTCAGGGTGCTTCCCGCCGTGAAGGCGGTGGCGACCACGAACATGATAGGCACGATCATGATGACGTAGCCGATGACCGCGAGCGCCGCTGTGATCGGCCGCTTCATGAGGTGGCCCCCTTCCGCCCGATCAGCGAGGACAGCCCGGAGACCAGGAAGACCAGGACCGTCATGATGAGCGCCGTCGCCGAGGCGGAGGCCCAGTCGACCGTGGTGCTCGCGTAGTTGAAGAGCTGCGTGGAGAGCATCCGCTGGCTGGACCCGCCGAGCAGATAGGGCGTGGTGTAGGCGGTGACGGATCCGGCGAAGACCAGGGTGGCGGCCACCACGATGCCCGGCATGGTGAGCGGGATGACGACGTTCCACATCGTCCGGATCCTGCTCGCGCCGAGCCCGCGCGAGGCGTCGTCCAGGCCGGGATCGACCTGCGCGACGGCCGAGTAGCAGGAGATGATCGCCAGCGGCAGGAACAGCTGCGTGAGGCCGAGGACGATCGCCAGCTTGGTGTAAAGCAGCTGCGGCGCCACGTCGACGACACCGAGCTGGACGAGCAGCTGGCCGAGCGCCCCCTTGGAGCCAAGGATCACCAGCCAGCCGAACGTCCGCACCACGTTGCTCAGCATCAATGGGAAGATCGCCACTGCCAGGAAGACCCCGCTCCAGCGCGACGGCGAGCGGGCGAGCCAGTAGGCGATGGGAAAGCCGAGGACGACGCAGATGATCGTGACAGCCAGGGCCAGCCCGACCGTGCGCCCGATCACCTCCAGGTCGTAGGGATCCTTGAGCATCTCGCCCAGGCGCGCGAAGATCTCGCTGGTCGCCACGTCCGGCGGCGCGAAGAGCATCGCGGCGGAGGGGATGAGGAAGCCTGCGACGAGAAGGACGAGACCAGGCACCAGCAGAAGGGCCGATGTGCGGGAGATGTCGGCGTCCTTTCTCAGTGGCGTACGCTTGGATGGAACCGGTTGCGGAACCGGTTGCATGAGCCTGACCATAGATTATGAGCGGCCTCGCGCACAAACCCCCCGTGTGAAATCCGTGTGACAACGACAACTCAAGGAGGATCGGTGCCGACACTCGCGGACGTCGCCGCACTGGCCGGGGTCTCCAAGGCGACGGCCTCCCGGGCCCTGGGCCGGCCGGACCTGGCCGCCCCGGAAACGGTGGCCCGCGTCCGCGCAGCCGCCGAGCAGCTCGGATTCGTCCCCAACCGGGCAGCCACCCAGCTGGCCCGCGGGCGGACCGGGGTGGTCGCCGTCGTGGTGCCCACGCTCGACAACACCTTCTTCACCCCGATCATCAGCGGCGCCCAGGCACGCGCGGCCGACTCGGGCATGCAGCTGACCATCGCGGTGCACTCCCTGGAGCACGCGACCCAGCTCGCCGCGGTCGAGCAGCTGGCGCATCAGGTCGACGGCTTCCTGCTCGCCGCGCCCCGAGGTTCGGACGAGATCGTCCGCGCCGCCGCGTCGTTCAAGCCGACGGTGCTCATCGACCGCGAGATCGAGGGCATGACCTCGGCGGTCGCCGACACGGCCACCGCATTCGGCGCGCTCGTCAGCTGGTTCGTCGCGAAGGGCCACGAGCGCATCGTCTACATCGGCGGCCCGGCGGGCTCCTGGCAGGATCGCCAGCGCCAGGCGGCCATCCGCGCCGCGGCCGAGTCGAGCGGCGCGACGCTGACCATGCTCGGCCCCTACCCCTCGACGTTCGCCGCCGGGGTGGAGACGGCAGAGGCCGTGGTGGCCGCCCGCGCCACCGCCGTGGTGCCCTACGCGACCTCGATCGGCCTTGGCCTCATGTTCGTCCTGCTCCGCCGCGGAATCCGCGATGTCGTGGTCAGCTCGGAACGCATGATCGTGGAGAGCCTCGGACTGGGTGACGTTCCCTCGATCGACGTGGACGGCGAGAAGCTCGGGGAGGTGGCCATGGACCAGCTCATGACCCTTCTCGGGGAGCGCAAGGAGGCACCACCCACCAGACGCCGCCTCACCGTCCCGATCAGCTAGGCGGATCGTCCGCAGAGGGGTCCGGTCCGCCTCGCGGACCGCGACACCCTCGCGAGCATGGTTGGCAAGAGTGCCTTCTGGCCGGTCCGTCACACACGACGCGTCCCCGCCTCACACCTTCGCCTTGGGGCCATGAGGGGTTGGCTCGCTCCCGACCACCCGACGACACATCAGTTGTGCCTGTCCCCGTGATGATCGGCGAGGCGGGTGAGCAGGTCGATCAGGTTCCGCCGGTCGGCCGCGGGCAGCGGCGCGAGGAACTCGTCCTGGGCGGCGGCGAGCAGCCGGTCGAGGTGGGTGAGTTGCCGTCGGCCTGCCTCGGTGATGGTGATGATGTTGCGCCGGCGGTCTTCCAGGTCGGGTGCGCGCTTGAGGAGTTGCCGTTCGGCGAGGTCGTTGACGGTGGCCACCATGTCGCTGCGGTCGATGCCGGTGCGGCGGCCGAGGGCGGCCTGGCTGGCCGGTCCGTACTCCTCCAGCGCGGCGAGCAGGGAGTAGTGGTAGCGCCGAACGCCGACCTGGGCGAACGCTTGATCGACGATCCGGTTGGCGATCTGTGCTGCCTGGTTCGTCAACCTGCTCGGCAGCGTGCGCAGCCGCTGCGGCGGCGTTCCCTCTGCGGCGTCCACGGGGACAATCTAGCAAATTGTTGGCTCTACCCACGATTAGGAGTATTGTTGGCTCAACCAACGTTGGCCGACCCAACATTTTCATCGTGTAAAGGCGGATACCTGACATGTTCGATACGAACTCCGCGGCCTGGCACGACGTGGTGAGCCTGGGCGCGTCGATCCGGGGGCGCACGCTCTACCCCGGTGACGAGGGCTTTGAGGAGGCCTGCTCCGGCTGGTTGCTGACGGTCGAGCACCGGCCCGCGGCGATCGTGGTCGCCGCCGACGCGGATGACGTGGCCGCCGCCGTCCGGTTCGCGGCGGAGGCGGGACGCCCGGTCGCGGTGCAGTCCACCGGGCACGGCAAGTCGGTGCCTGCGGATGGAGCCGTGTTCATCGCCACCGGGGAGCTGCGAGAGCTGTCGGTGGACCCACGTGCCGGCACCGCAAGGATCGGAGCCGGGCTGCGGTGGGGCGAGGTGCTCGCCGCGGCGGCCGAGCACGGCCTCGCGCCGCTGTGCGGCTCCTCCGGCCAGGTCGGGGTGATGGGCTACCTGACCGGCGGCGGTCTCCCGCTGGCCGGCCGTACGTACGGCTTCGCCGCCGACCACGTCCGCTCGCTCGACGTCGTCACCGCCGACGGCCTGCTCCGCACCGTCTCGCCCGACCAGGAGCCCGACCTGTTCTGGGCGGTGCGGGGTGGCAAGAGCAACTTCGGTGTCGTGGTCGCGGCCGAGATCGAGCTGCTGCCGCTGCGCACCGTCTACGGTGGCGAGCTTTACTACCCCGGCGAAGACCCCAGGCACGCCGCCCACGTGCTCGGCTCGTACCTGGCCTGGGTCAAGGAGCAGCCCGACCAGATGTCCTCATCTGTGACGCTGCTGCGTTTGCCCGACGCGCCGCAGCTGCCCGAGGAGTTCCGTGGCCGCTCGTTCGTGCAGGTCCGGGTCGTCTACACGGGGGAGGAGGAGCAGGGCGCTCGACTGGTGGAGCCGTTGCGTGCGCTCGGCCCGGAGAAGGACACCTGCCGCGCGATGCCGTACGCGCAGATCACCGAGATCTACCAGGACCCCAAGAACCCGGTCATGGCGCACCTGCGCAGCGCGTTGCTGCACGAACTGGACGACGAGGCCGTGGAGGAACTGGTCTCGTTCGTCGACCCGTCGGAGCCCGGGGGCCCGTTCCCCGGCATCGAGCTACGTCACCTGGGCGGGGCGCTGAACCGCCCGCCCGTCCGCTCGCACGCGGTCAGCACCCAGGGCGCGGCCTTCCACCTGTGGCTGCGGATGCCGGCCCCGCCTGGGCAGG
Source organism: Nonomuraea sp. NPDC049695 (assembly GCF_040674955.1). Lineage (NCBI taxonomy): Bacteria > Bacillati > Actinomycetota > Actinomycetes > Streptosporangiales > Streptosporangiaceae > Nonomuraea > Nonomuraea sp. NPDC049695. The sequence continues at coordinate 31,187 of NZ_JBFANV010000106.1, forward strand.
CCGACGCGGTACGCAAGGCCGCCGACCAGGCGCTGGACCGGCTCCGGCGCTGGGACACCGGCGCCATGCTTCCAGGGTTTCTGTTCGACCACGACTCGGCTCCCGAGCGGGTCAGGCGGGCCTACGCCGAGGCGGACTACCGGCGGCTGGCCGCGCTGAAGGCGAAGTACGACCCGAACCACCTTTTCCGCATCAACCACAGCATCCCGCCGTTCAGTAAAGGTGAGCGCACCCGATCCTGAACGGCGCAGGACATGAGGTAAGGGATGGGTCGATGGCGGCAGATATGAGCGACGACTGCCGGCAAACGCACGGCGCCGATGTCACAGCGTCGTCGTTTTCAACCGCCGCGACCAGATCTTGTACGTGCGCATCCTGCGGGTCGATATGGGGTTTTCTCTCATTGGATCAGCGGCACGGTCGTTGGGAGTCGTCGGCGCGGGGTGCTTTTCGGGTGACGCGCGTCCGCGAGCAGCAGACGGCCCTGATCGTATTCGAATTTCCGGGACGCGGTCATATCGAATAGGATCGCCCCTTGAACGCGGCGTGAGAATTTCTGGCCACATTGGGCCATGATTATGCTGTGCGGGTCTGACCTGGTGTGATCCTGTCGTCGCGGAATGGGCGGGGGAGTGGTGCGCAAGGTGGTGATGTCGCGGCGTAGGGGTTTGGTCGTGTGTTGGCATATCTGTTGTCAAGGGTGTATGCATAGAGGGTGTCCTGCAAACTACGGGCGGCAAGGCACGCGTTTTGACTCGACCACTGGAATCGATCGGCCTTGCGAGGGCGGTAGGTCCCAGAGCCAAGCAGATCCCGACGGTCTGCCGATTCATTTAATGGCTTGGCTCTTGACGGATTTGCCATGCCTTTCTTTGGCTAGAGGAAGGCAGCCTCGACCGAAGCGGTCGGGTCTCTGAATGGCTTTTCTGAGCTTCCTGCCGGCAAATGAGACACGAGGCTTGACGCTCCAGCCCGGAGGAGGCCGGTATGGCCATGAATGTGAAGATCGTACGACTCTATGTCTCCAGCGTCGCCAACGGCACGGTGGACGACACCCCCAACGAGGTCGGCGGGAACCCGCGTTCGCCGTTCCATCTGATGCTGCAGGCCGACGCGAGCGACTCGGCGGGCGATAACAAGGTCAACTACAAGCTCATCATCAGCGCCCGTTCGACCTCGGGCAACACCACCACCTTCGCTACCAGAGTCCTCGACGAGCAGGCCGGCGTCCCCGGCAACGACTGGAGCTCGGTGGGCCCGCAGGCGAACAACAACGGCTACGTCAAGCAGTCGACCTACCGGATCAACGCGGCCGACTTCCAGGCCAACGGCCTGTACGAGCTCGTCGCCGTACTGCGCCTCGGCGACGGCAGCGTATCCACCGCACGCAGCAACGAATTCTTCATCAGCTGAC
>NZ_JBFANV010000107.1:0-31643 GCF_040674955.1 Nonomuraea sp. NPDC049695
TTGATGAACTCCGCCGTCACGAACATCGGGGCGGAGAAGGTCATGTCCTTGTCTTTGCACTCATCGACTGAGTACTTCGGCGGCTCGAACCGGTGGTCGCGGAACGACAAGGACATGGTCCCCGAGAAGTCCTCGATCGGACTGATCTCTTCGAAGATCTCTTCGAGGCCCGACTGGGTCGGGACGTCCTTGCGCCCGGCCTGGCGAGCCGCCTCTACCCGGGCCTTCCACTTCTCGTTTCCGAGCAGCCAGTCGAAAGACTCGGTCTGCAGGGCCAGAAGGTCAGGAACTTCGAGGGGCTCCTGGATACGCGCGAAAGAGACGCGACGGGGACCGGCGGGTACGGCGGAGGCGTTGCGCGAGGCTGTCAACAGATGTCCTTCCGGGCAGCACGGATGGAATCGAACTGCGCGCACGCCAAACGCCCCGGGTGGAATCCGGGGCGTGAAAAGGCAGCGCGGACGAGCATCATAATGCAAAGGAGAAACTAATGTCCACACTTATTATTGCTGTCAACCTCGCTGCCAAGGCCACTATTTCACAGGCGCAGCGAATTCGTCAATATCGATCCGGGTGCGGCGGCCGAGCAGGGCGAGCAGGCCGATCATGACCACCCCGAGCGCCGTCAGCGAGAGCCGGTCGGTGAGGGTCTCTCCGTTGGCGATCACCCCGAACGCCGTGTGCGCCACCAGCGCGCCGCTCGCCAGGGCGAGGCTGCGCCGGTCGCCCCACGCCTGCCCCCTCGTCCACCGGCTGAGCAGCCACCCTGCCGCCACCGCCAGGACCGCCGCCGCCACCATCGGCGCCGGCACCCAACCGCCCCGCGTGAAGGCTGGGTGCTCGGCACCGCCGAACGGGAACAGCAGTGCCAGATAACCGAACACCACCACCCCGCCGAACCCGCCGACGAACAGCGGCCCCGGCGGCGGACCCGCGGCGACCGGCGGCGGACCCGTGCGTCGCGGGGTGAGGCGCAGAGCGATCACGGCGAGCAGCGCGACCGCCAGCAGGCAGCCGACGACGACCGCGAGCGGCGCCTGGTAGCCGGGGTCGATGACGGCCGTCACCATCAACCGCAGCAGCACGGCCCCCAGCACGAACACCACCCCGGAGATCACCAGTCCCACCCGTCCCAGGTACGGCCGGCGACGCAGCCCGGGAAAGATCAGGTCCAGCAGGAGGATCGGCAGGGCCACACTGAAGACCGCGTGGTAGGGGATGTTCAGCTCGGTGTAGGCGCTGTTCAGGCCCAGGACCCTGGGCGCCCAGCCGGCCACGCCGTAGAGGGTCGGACTGGTGAGCGCCTGCAGCGCCAGCCCTTCCTCGACGATCCCGTACGCGGCCCCGAGCAGCAGGATCGCCACCCAGCCCCGGCCTGCACGGCGCACCAGTTCGCGCACCAGCACCGCGCCCGCGCCGTAGATCGGCACCCACAGGAGCAGCAGATACGCCTGGCGGAGGGGCGGGTTGCCCAACGTGAACTCGGCGACGACCGGGGTGAGCACGGCCAGCAGAAGTGCGGCCCACCGGCCGCGTGCCTTGGAGGTGACCATGCGTCCACACTCCTCGAGGAGAGGGGACGGCCGCTGCTGCCGAAAAGCCGGTCCGTGGCCACTTCGGTCACCTATCGAGGTGACTTTGGTTGCCTACCGGGGGCCGGGGGCGGCGGCTACGATCTGCGGTTGTGTTCGTGGCCCGCGTGGAGGACGTGCGACCCGGCTGGATGCGGTCGTGGCGCGACTGGACGGCCGGCGCAGGCAACTTCGTGATGGCCCTCGCCGGAGCCGCCGCGGTCATCTGGGGAGACCTGGCTCCGGGCGTGCCCGGCTGGTACCTGGCGGTCGACGTGGCGGGCGGGGTCCTGGCCGGCGCCGGGTTGTGGCTGTGCCGCAGGTGGCCGGTCGCCGCGGGGCTGGGCGTCATCGCGCTGTCCGTGCCGGCCGCCGCGGCCTCGGTGGCGGCGGGGATCGCCACGCTCATCGCGGCGGTCTACCGGCGCCCGCCCGCCGCCGCCGTGGTGGGCGGGGCGTGGGTGGCCGCGACACTGGTCAGATTCGCGCTGCGGCCGCCCGGCCTGGCCCCGTACGCGGTGTGGGCGCTGGTCGCGGTGCTGATCGGCGGGGCGCTCACCGGCTGGGGCATGCTGGCGCGGACCCGGCGCGAGCTGATGCTGTCGCTGGCGGAACGTGCCCGCCGCGCCGAGGCCGAGCAGCGGCTGCGCGCGGAGGAGGCGCGCCGCGCCGAACGGCTCGGCCTCGCCCGCGAGATGCACGACGTGCTCGCGCACCGGCTCTCGCTGCTGGCGGTGCACGCCGGGGCGCTGGAGTTCAACGCGGAGGCGACGCCGGGCGAGGTCGCCGAGGCGGCCGGGGTCATCCGGTCGAACGCCCACCAGGCCCTGGAGGAGCTGCGCACGGTCGTCTCCGTGCTGCGCGACGGCTCCACGTCCGAGCCCGCCGAACCGCATCAGGGGCCGGCGCCGCTGGTCGAGGAGTCGCGGCGGGCGGGGATGCGGGTCGAGCTGCACGACCATGGCGTACGGCTCGCCGACCTGCCGGAGGCGACGGGGCGTACCGCGTACCGGGTGGTGCAGGAAGGGCTCACCAACGCCCGCAAGCACGCGCCCGGCGAGCCCGTCACCGTGCTCCTGTCGGGCGCGGCGGGCGGCGAGCTGACGATCGAGGTGCGCAACCCGCTCGGAGCGGAGGAGGGACTCGGTTCGACGGGAGCCGGGGCGGGGCTGGCCGGGCTGGAGGAGCGGGTCTCGCTCGTGGGCGGACGCCTGGAGCACGGGCGCATCGGCGACGGATTCCGGCTGCTGGCGCGGCTACCATGGCCCAGTGAGTGAGGCCGCTCCGATCCGGGTGCTGATCGTCGACGACGACGCGCTCGTCCGTGCCGGGCTGACGCTGATGCTCAAGGGCGCGCCCGACCTGCTCGTGGTGGGCGCCGTGGCCGACGGCGGCGAGGTCGAGGCCGCGGTGGGCGAGCACTCCCCCGACGTGGTGCTGATGGACATCCGGATGGCCGGCGTCGACGGCATCGACGCGACCGGCCGGCTGCGGAGCCGCCGGGACGCGCCCGAGGTCATCATCCTGACCACGTTCGACGCCGACGAGCACGTGTTCAGGGCCCTTCGGGCGGGCGCGAGCGGGTTCCTGCTGAAGGACACGCCGCCCGAGGGGATCGTGGAGGCCGTCAAACGGGTCGTGAACGGCGAGCCGGCCCTGTCGCCGAGCGTCACCCGGAGGTTGATCGCTCACCTGATGCCCGAGGAGGAGAGCCGGCGGCAGGCCGACGCCCACCGCCTGCTGGGCACGCTCAGCGAGCGTGAGCGAGAGGTGGCGCTGGCCGTCGGCCAGGGCAAGCCGAACGCGGTCATCGCGCGCGAGCTGCACATGAGCGTCGGCACGGTGAAGGGCTACATCTCGCGCATCCTCACCAAGGCCGGCCTGGACAACCGCGTCCAGCTCGCCCTCGTCGTCCACGACGCGTCGGGCCGTTAGCCGCCGGCCCTCGGATTCACCCGGCAGTTGGTGTGCAGGTACTGCGCCGCTCCGTTGTCGAAGCCGTAGATCGCGACGGTCTGGGTGTCCTCGAGTGGATCGTTCGAGGGCATCAAGAAGTGCGTCTCACTGACCGGAAGCAGCTCGTACGTGATGCGCTCTGGTCTGTCGAGAATTCGTGCCTGCATGGGATCGACAGCCAAGGTGAGACGGAGCTTCCCGCCGTCGGCCTCCACTTCGTATCGGGCTCCGGGCCGCTCGTAGGCGCCTTCGTACGCGGACAGGTCGAGATTCAGCGCCGGATCGGGTTTCGGCAGGTCCGGGATCGTGACCGCGCCGAGGTCGGCCAGGATCTCATTGAGCACCTTCTTGGAGAAGCTCTCTCGCGGCCCTCCGTTGGTCAGCAGGGTGATGGCGATGCCCGAATCCGGCAGGATCCGCAGGCGGGCGTTCTGGCCGATGGTGCTGCCGTCGTGCGCGTAGACGGTCTCGCCGTGCCAGTCGCACACGATGAGGCCGAGTGCCCATTCAGGCCCGAACATGTACGGGTCGGGTACGGGAACCCGGGAATGCGTCATCTCGCGCACGGCCTCGGCCGAGACGATCCGCCTCCCGTTCGACGCCTTTCCCCCGTCGAGGAAGACATGCGCCATCGCGAGCACGTCGCGAGCCGTCGAGTTGACGTTCCCGCCAGGGCCGAAGGAGCGCGGCAGATAGGCGAGCGGTGAGACGAAGGGCCCCTCGTCGAGGGAGCGGATCAGGTGCCCCGTCGCCGCCCGATCCTGGTCCACGTGCTCAGGCCGGCTGCTCGTACCGGTCAGTCCCAGAGGGCCGAAGAGACGATCCTTCATGATGTCGTCCCAGCCTCTGCCGTCGATCACCTCCATGATGCGGGCGACGATCGCGTAGCCCAGGGCCGCGCTGTAACCATGGGTGTGACCCAGAGGATGGACTTGAGGTGCGCCCGCGATGTTCTCGAGCATGCGCTCATAGACGTCGTCGCCTTCGCCGGGGTCGCCGTAGTCCTCCTCGATGCCGTTGGTGTGGTTCAGGAGATGACGGGGCGTGACTTCGGCGCTGACGCCGGGGTCGGCGACCCGGAAATCGGGGAGGTACTTCCGCACCGGCTCGTCGAGGGCGGCTTTTCCCTCGTCGACGAGTTGCATGAAGGCGAGCGCCGTCCACGTCTTGGTCATGGAGCCGCACTGGTAGATGGTGTCGGTCGTCGCGGGCTCCCGCGTGGAGACGTTCCTGATGCCGACGGCGAAGTCGGTGATCTCTCCGTCGCGCAGAATGCCGACCGCGGCACTCGGGATCCGGTATTCGGCCAGGAGCTCGGAGAGCCGAGCTCGAATGCGCGTCACGTCCATGATCGCCTACTTCGGGAGGCCGACCGCGTTGGCGGCGTCGGCTTGGAAGTACTCCGTCGTGGCGAAGGAGCCCGCGTGCCCCTCGACGAAGTCTCTGACCCCGTCGACCGAGTCGTGCACGATGACGTTCACCGCCCTGGTCCCGTCGGTGCTCGCCACCGCCAGGATCCACCTCGCGCCCTTGGGCAGCCGACCGTGCGCCTGCTTCAGGGAACCCCAGAACCGGTCTTCGTCAGAGATCGTGGAAACCGCCATGACGTGCATCCGCATGTCCTCTCCAGAGCTGGCAAACCTTTCAGAACGCGAAAAGGCTACGTTGCATTTCATACCGCGTCAACGCGTAAATTCCCTCACTACTAGGCATTTCCGCCGATCGTTGCAACTGCTATGCCCGAAAATGCAATCTGCCGTTGCAATGTCCTGTCGGTTAACGCCACACTGGACCGAAATCCCGTCGACAGCAGGAAGAGGAGAGCCGATGCCCGGAGGCAGGCTGACCCACGAGGACCGCCTGCGGATCGCGACCTGGCTGGCCGAGAGGCTGGGGTACGCCGAGATCGCCAGGCGACTGGGCAGGCCGACCTCCACGATCAGCCGCGAGGTGGCCCGCAACGGCGGCCCCGGCGCCTACCTGGCCGACCGCGCTCAGCAGGCGGCCGGGCGGCGCGCCCGCCGGCGCGGGCCGATCCAGGTCGCGGAGGCGCCGGCCGACGAGGTGGTGCGCGGCTTCGTGGACCGGTTCGCGATCCTGCTGTCCGGGACCGGCCTTCCCCGGATGCCCGCCCGGGTGTTCGTCTGCCTGCTCACGACCGACGCCGGGAGCCTGACGGCCGCCGAGCTGGGCCGCAGGCTTCAGGTCAGCCCGGCGTCGGTGTCCAAGGCCATCGGCTACCTGGAAGGGATGGAGCTCGTCGGGCGAAGGCCGGATCCGGGCGGGCGCCGCGAGCGCTATTTCATCGACGACGACGTCTGGCTTCGGGCCTGGCGGGCCGACACCGGGGCGCACGCCGACCTCGCGGAGGCCGCGCGGCATGGCATCGAGATCTTCGGCGCCGCCACGCCCGCCGGGACCCGGCTGGGCCAGATGGCTCAGTTCTTCGCCCGCATCAGCGACCTGATGGGCGGCAGCCGCCTCACGGACGCCGTCCTGGGCGATGCGCTGACGATGATCGCCGCCCTGCTCCACGCCGCTCGGCCACTCACCATGGACGAGCTCGCCACAGCGCTGGACTGGCCCCGGGAGCGCGCCATCGGCGCCCTGGACGCGATCGACCAGCGTCCGGCCATCGCCGACCCGCTTGCCCTGCACCGCACCGGGCGTGGCACATACTCCGTCACCACGAGGCCGGACCGCCTGAGCCCGGCGCAACGCGAAGCACTCCGCGCCCGCTGACCCCCTCCCGGCTTCCCCAGCTCTTCACCTGCTCGGCAGTCAGGGGCTCGACGTACGTCATCCGCCCGTGATCGAATACCGCGGCCAGCAAGCGAGAGCAAGTGAAGGTACTCATGAAGCAGAGCAGCCTCCGGCGCTGGGCGACGGTCACGGCTATTTCGGCGGCCATGGTCCTGCCGACCGGCACGGCCGAGGCCGCGCAGTTACCCGTGGACGTCCAGCTCCTGTCCATCACCGACTTCCACGGCTACCTGACCCCGCAGAACGACGCCGCGAACGGCACCGTGAAGGACGCCGCGGGCAAGAGCATCGTGGTGGGCGGCGCCCCGTACATCGCCACGCATCTGAAGAACCTCAGGCAGGGTCACGAGAACTCGATCACTTTCACCACCGGCGACGACTTCAGCGGCTGGCCCACCGAGGTGGCCTTCCACGAGGACGAGCCGACCGTCGAGTTCCTCAACTCGATCGGCGTGGAGTTCTCGGCGGTGGGCAACCATGAGCTCGACCGGCCGCTCGAGTTCCTGCGCGACCACATGGGCAAGGGCCGCTGCTTCGGTCAGGTGGACGTGGACAGCTGCTTCACCGACTCCACCGGCCGCCGCTTCCGCGGCGCTGACTACCCGATCTCCTCCGCCAACATCACCCCCAGGGGCTCCACCGATCCGATCTTCCAGCCGTACGTCATCAAGCACGCGAAGGCGGCGGGCGGCAAGGACGTCCGGATCGGCTTCATCAACCTGACCACCCCGACCACCGTCACCGGTTCGACGTCGTACCAGCCGGCGCTGGACAACCTGCCGCTGGTGGAGACCGCGAACAGGTACGCGGCCGAGCTGAAGCGCCGGGGTGTCGAGGCCATCGTGGTCAACATGCACGAGGGCGGGACCGCGGGCGACGTCTACGACCGCTGCGGCAGCAACCCCTCGGGGCCGGCCTTCGACTTCGCCAGGCAGGCCTCCCCCGACATCGACGCGATCGTCACCGGCCACTGGCACGCGCTGTTCAACTGCGTGGTCCCGGACCCGGCGGGCAATCCCCGGCCGGTGGTGGAGGCGGCCAACCACGGACGCCTGATCAACGAGATCAACCTCAAGATCGACCCGAGCACGGGAGACGTCATCCGCTCCGCCACCACCTCGGTGAACCACCCGGTCACCCGGGACGTCACCCCGGACCCGGCGGCGGCGCGGCTCGTCGACCACTGGAAGACCAGGGGCGCGCAGACGTACGCCCGCCCAGTCGGCAGGATCAGCGGTGACATCACCCGGACCCGCGCCGCCGACGGCGAGAGCACGCTCGGCAACCTCGTCGCCGACGTGGAGTACGCGGACGCCGTGCGCACCGCGGGCGGACCCGTCGACCTGGCGCTGGTGGCGACGGCGCCGCTGAAGGGCTCCAACAGCCTGCGCGGCGATCTGCGCTTCGCCAAGGGGAGCAATGCCGCGGACGCGGACGGGACCGTCCTGTTCGGAGAGTCCTGGGCCACGTTCGGCTACGCGAACCCGGTGCTCACCGTCTCCCTCACCGGGCAGCAGCTCGAGCAGGCGCTGGAGCAGCAGTGGCAGACGCAGGCCGACGGCACGGTGCGGTTCAGCCCGCTGGCCGTCTCGTCCGGCGTGCGTTTCTCCTATGACGCCTCGCGGCCGGTCGGCGACCGGGTGGATCCCGCGAACGTGCTGATCGGCGGCGCTCCGCTGGACACCGGGCGGACCTACCGGGTGGCCGCTCTGGCGTACACGCTGATCGGAGCGGACGGATTCGGCGCGCTGAGCGGCTTCACCGATCCGGTGCGGTGCTCGCGCGACTACGACGCCTTCCGCGCCTATCTCCAGGCCAACGGGACGGTCGCGCCTCCCGCCCTCGACCGGGTGACCGCGACGGCACCCTGAGAGTTGCCCGCGTGCCTGTCCGCCTGCCTGTCCGTCTGGAGGGAGGCGGACAGGCAGGCGGCGGTCTCGACGGGCCGCTCGTGGTGCGGGCATGTCGAGGGCCGGGTGCTCGCCTAGTTCGGGTTGCCGGCGTGGGTGAGGGTCTCCCAGGCCACGAAGAGGCTGTTGGTGCCCGCCGGACGCTGTCGCTCGGTGAGGGTCTGCGTGTTGCTCATCGCGATGCCCATCCGGTTGTGCAGGGCGTTGAAGCCGACCTCGGTGACCGGTCCCAGGCCCAGGGTGAGGCTCCCGCCGCACAGCCACGCCGGCACGGCCGCCCCGAGCTGGTACTTGGCGTGCAGGCCGAGCGCGTGGCGCAGGCGGTCGGCGATCTCCGGGTAGAGGTCCTGCCCCTGGATCCTGGCGGTCTCGGCGATGTGCGCGGTCGCCGCCAGGCCGTACCCGGTGTGGGTGAAGTCGCGGCACGTCTCCTGGGCCAACCCGTCCACGAAGGTGTCCTGGCCCTGCCAGTAGTCGACGACCTCCGCCCGCGTGTCGATGCCGGAGCCCGCCGGCCCCCTGGGGAAGGCTCCGTCGCCGGTGAGGTAGATGTAGGCGGGCACGCGAGCCCGGAAGATGCTCACGGCCTTGTCATAGGCGGCCCGGTCCTCCAGGAACACCGCGATCCCGATGGCCGCGTCCATCATCGTCAGCTCCCAGTTGCCGTTGGTGCGGAGGCTGCCGTTGATGACCTCGGGGAGGTAGACGTTCCTGAGCATGGTCGCGAAGCGGTTGACGCCCGTGGCGGACCACCCGGTGTAGGTGTAGCGGATGATCTCGGCCGCCCTGGGCCAGGACGACCCCGCCCAGCCCGTCTGGAGCGGCGCGTTGCTGTTGGTGTGGTCGGTGATGACGGCGGACCAGGCGTCCATGATCTGGATCGCCTTCTCCGCGTACCGGCTGTCCCGCGAGATGTACCAGGCCAGGGCGGCGGTGTACGCGGCCAGCGCGTCCTGGCGCTCGTCCGTGCAGCCGTTGTTGGGGTTGGAGTACGGGCCGCACTCCACGACCGCCCGCGGCTTCGGGGTCCGCGACAAGGACGCGAGCGAACTCGCGATCATCTGATCGTAGGCGCCCTTCCACGGCTGGGCGCCGGCGTTGACCTTGGAGCGGACGAAGTCGAGCTGGGCACTGCTCACGAGCACGCCGGGATGGACGAAGGCGGCGGGCGCCCTCCGGGCCGAGGCCGCGGGCGGTGCCGTCACGCCGGTGATCAACGTGATGACCAGCGCGATCCCGAGTGATAACAGGCTGCCGCGACGAGGGAGACGGACCACGACACGCTCCTTATTTAGGAAAGTTTCCTAAAATTTGGTGAGATCGTAGCCCTGACACCACTTCTTGACAAGACCCAACTGTCGCGCCGACACCCGCGCGGACCGTTTGCGAAAATTCACCATACTTTCGGAGTCTTTGTCTTGGTCGAGCCTGGCTTGAGCGGTGATCATTGCGGTGTCCGTCGCACCCCACAAGGAGGCTTCGTGCACACTCCGCAACGCCCTGGACCGTCCTGGGCGGTACGACTCACCGTCGTCCTCGCCGCCATCGTCTCCGTCATCGGCCTGGTCGGCATCGCCCCGGCCGGGGCCACGGTCTACAACTCCTGCACCATCTCGCGGTGCGCCGACGCGCGCTCGGCCAGCTCGATCTGGTCCTCCAAGGGCTACCCCACCTCGAGCGGCTGGTACTCGTGGCCGGACGGCAAGTACAACTACACCGGCGGGCGCTTCTACAACCGCGAGGGGCAGCTCCCCAGCGGCGCCACCTACTATGAGTACGACGTGTACTCCCGGGCGCGGGGCGCCGCGCGTGACGCGTACCGGATCGTCGTCAACCGCAGCACCGGCGCGGTGTGGTTCTCACCCAACCACTACACCGACTTCTACCGGCTCTAGGACTCCCATGACCTCTGCCGCACGCCCACTGCCGCACTGGCTGACGGTGTCCGCCGGCCCGGCGCCGGCGGTGGTCGACGGGCGGGCCTGCCGGACCCGCGCCGCCTTCTTCGAGGAGGTGGCGCGGGCCCTGCGCCTGCCCGGCTACTTCGGCCGCAACTGGGACGCGCTCACCGACTCCTTGCGCGACACTGGCGCGGTCGCCCTGTTCGTGGAGCACGCCGAGGAACTGCTCGGCGCCGAGCCTCCCGAGCAGTTCGCCATGCTGCTGGCCGTGCTCGCCGACGCCGCCGAGTGCGGGCTGACCGTGACGCTGTGCACCGACCCCGCCCACGAGGCTCTGCTCCGGCAGCGCGCCGCCGACGCGCTGACCTGAACATCACCCGAAAGATGTACGCGATCTCCTCAGTCCGCAGGAAGCACCGCGACCGTGCCCTTCACTAGCGTTTCCGGAGGTTCCACACGCTAGAAAGGGATTCCCCATGGCCTCTGCCCGCAAGACGCTGATCACCGGTTCCGCCACCTTCGTGGTGGGGCTGGCGCTGTGGTTGTTCGGGCTCGACGAGGAGATCTTCATCTTCACGCCGTCGAAGGTGGGGGTGGTCCTCATGGTGCTCGGCGGGCTGGAGACCCTGTACGGGGTCTACAAGAGCGTGCGCGGCGACGACGTGGCGTAGGGCGCGCGCCTGCGGCGCAGGCGGTACGAGACGGCGGCGGCGGCCAGGGCGGCGCCCCAGATCGGCCAGAAGCACTCCGGGAGCCACGCGCCCCATTCGGCCAGGGCGAAGCGGCCGGCGATGGTCCACCGGATGTAGGTCAGCCCGGCCACGGTGACGATGATCGAGACGAACCCGGCCGGGACGACCGCCAGCAGCGGCGGCACCCGCCTGCCGCGCAGGCCGGGGATCCACCGGGGGAAGATCTCGCCCCACGGCTGCGCCAGGCCGAGGGTGAGCACGCCACCGAGCGCGCCGAACGTGGCCAGGTAGGCCCCGGCCAGCCAGAGACCGCCCTCGCCTTCGGCGAGGAACTCCCGGCTCACCCCGAGCGGGATGCCCAGCGCCCAGGCCCACCGGGTCAGGCAGTACACCAGCGGCACCACGGCCGCCACGTACGTGGCGGTGCGCCCCCGCGCGGGGGTGAACCAGTGGGACCTGCCCCGGCCGTAGGCCAGCGCCGCCGCGGCCAGCAGCAGGCCGCCGAGGACGCAGAGGAGCTGGTTGAGCACGGGCCACGGCCAGGCGTCGGCGAACGTGGCCCCGCCCAGACTCCAGCCGAAGGCCGGCGCGACCAGCAGCAGGGGCGTGTAGGCGACGCCCATCATGAGCCGGGAGTCGGGGATCACCAGGACCAGGAGCGCGGCGATCGGCCAGGCCACGAACAGCGGAGCCCGGCCGCCGCCCCGGCGGGTCAGCGCCAGCGCCGTCACCATGGTGAGCAGTGCGAAGGCGGCGATCCACCAGCCGAAGCGCGGCGTCGTTCCGGCCAGGACGGACAGCGCCCCGTCCGGATCGGGATCCGAGCCGCCCCAGGGGAAGCCGGGCGCCCCGAGCGCCCACGCCGCGCCGAGCACCCCGTAGGCCAGCGCCCACACCGCCGCCGCGTAACCCCGCCAGGACGAAGTAAGAGTTTCCATGTGCTCAGCGTCGCGGCCCGGCCCCTTCCGGGGTGAGATGCCGTTCGGCACCCGCTGCTCCCGCTGAACGTGCCGTTCGGCACCCCGTGGATCCCCGCGCGTGGGGCCTATCCTCGGTGCGGTGAGCTTGATGTGGGTGACCGCCTTCGTGCCGGCGCTGGTTCCCGTCGCGGCGGTGGCGACCGTGCTGTTCCGCCGGCGGCTCAGGTCGCGGCTGCCCGCGCTGGTCTGGCCGGCCGTCGCCGTCTCCCTGGCCGTCACGCTGGCCTGCCTGTTCGGGGCGATCGAGCCCGCGCCGGACGCCGGCGTGCTGTGGATGTTCGAGAGCCTGGCGCTCATGGCGCTGACCGGCCTGGTCGTCCGGTACGCGCCGCCCCGGCAGGCCGCCGCGGCGGCCCCGGCGGCGGGCCTGGCCGCGTCCGTGTGGCTGCTGCGCTCCTTCACCCCCGCGTCGCCGCTGGAAGGGGTGGGTGTCTGCGCGTTCTGGGGCCTGGGCGCAATCGTGGCCGCCGCCGTCGGCGGTTACCTGCGCCACGTCGAGGTACGGGAGACCCGCGCGGTGGCCGACGCCCGTACCGCCCTGCGACTGCGGCTGGCCGGGGATCTGCACGACTTCGTCGCCCACGACATCAGCGAGATGGTGGCGCACGCCCAGGCGGGCACGGTCACGGGCGATCCGCTGGGGGCGCTCGAACGCGTCGAAGCGGCGGGCCAGCGGGCCCTGTCGATGCTGGACCGCACCCTGGACATGCTGCACCACGACCGGCCCCTGTCACCCCCGGGCGACCTGAACGGCATCCGCGAGGCCGCCGAGCGCTTCTCCGCCGCGGGCGCCGCCCAGGTCAGCCTGCGCATGGATCCGCTCGTGGCGGTTCCCGCGGAGCTCGGAGCGCTGGCGTACCGGATCGTGGTCGAAGGACTGACGAATGTACGGCGGCACGCTCCCCAGGCCACCAGGGTGGACCTCGCCGTCAGCGCCGGATCCGGGGCGCTCGAGATCACGATGGCCAACGACGGCGTGAGCGGAGCCCGCGGCGGGCGGCGCGGCGGGTCCGGTCTGGCCGGGCTGGCGGCGCTCGTCCAGGAGCAGGGCGGTGACCTGGTGGCGGAGGCCGTACGGGACGGGTGGTCGTTGGCCGCCCGCCTGCCGCTGGCACAATCGCCGGGGTGGTCACCCGCATCCTCATCGCCGACGACCAGGAAGGCATCCGCGGCGCCTTCCGACTGATCCTCGACGCCCAGCCCGACATGACCGTCGTGGCGGAGGCCGCCGACGGCCGGGCCGCGATCGACACCGCCAGGGCGATCAAGCCCGACGTCGTGCTCGCCGACATCCGCATGCCCGGGGCCGACGGCATCGAGGTGGCCCGCGCCCTGGCCGGCACGGGCATCCACGTGGTGATCGTCACCACGTTCGGGCTCGACGAGTACGTGCACGCGGCGCTGCGGCACGGCGCCTCCGGGTTCGTGCTCAAGCGCTCCGGCCCCACACTGCTGGTCGAGGCCGTCCGGGCCGCGATGAACGGCGACATGCTCATCAGCCCCCAGCTCACCGTCCGGCTGCTGCGCGAGCGCGGCCTGCCGCACGAACGGCCGGACGTCGTCCTCACCGAGCGTGAGGACGAGATCGTCGTGATGGTGGCGCAGGGCAGGACCAACGCCGAGATCGCCGCGGAGCTGTTCCTCTCGCCGGGCACGGTCAAGAACCACATCGCGACCGTCCAGCGCAAGATCGGCGCCAGGAACCGCGTCGGCATCGCCGCCTGGGCCTGGGCCACCGGCAGAGCCGAGCCATGAGGCCGGTGAGCTGTTCGTGGCCCCTGGGGCGAGCGCGTAAACGGACCCGCTCTCGCCCGGTGATCCGTGTAGCATCTGGGACACAGGGGGACGAAACTGCGCGGCGGCGGTGGTCTGACTGCCGTGCAGAAACGGCGTGAGACTCCAGGTCTGGCCATCTTCGCCGACATTCACGACGATGGGGCGATCTTGGAACGTTTGGACGAGCAGTCGCATGAGGCTGAGGGTCTTGCGCGGATGTTGGAGAAGCTGCTGGACGACTGGTCGGCGCGCTCCGGTGTCGCGGTCGAGGTCTGGGCCCTGCCCAAGGGCGACGTTCCCGGCCCGGCCGCCCGCAACGTGTTCGCCGCGGTGCAGGAGGCGCTGACCGGCATCGAGCGGCACGGCCGCGCCCGGACAGTCTCGATCGCCGTCACGTTGAGCCTGAGCGGCCTGCGCCTCACCGTCAGCGACGACGGCCACGGCCTCGCCGACGGTGAGGCCGACCGGGAGGTGGCCGTGATGAAGGCCTGCTTCGCCGAGATCGGCGGGGAGCTCACGGTCAACAGGGTGTCCGGCGAGGGGACCACCGTCACGGGGATCGTCCCGGCCCGCGCGCTACGGAGCTGACGAGCCGGGCCGTTTCACCACCATCCGGACAGCACCAGGTCCACGAACTCCGCGGGGTGCTCCAGGTGCAGGAAGTGCCCGGCCTGCGGCCACACCACGGTCGTGGATCGCGGGTGGCCGGGCAGGCCCGCCTCCCACTTCGCGGCTTCCGGCACATTGTGTACGGCGAGCACCGGGCAGGTCCGTCCGGCCAGGTAGCGCTCGGATGCGCGGCGCACCCCGAAGGCCCCCGGCTCGGTGTACATCCCGGCGTAGCACTCGGCCAGCACATGACCGGGCGTGGCCAGCAGCTGCCCGGTGATCGGTCCTGGTAGCGGCCCGAGCTGACGCAGCGCCGCGGCCGCACCGTCGGCGCGCAGTGCCGCCAGCCGCCCGGGGATGAGCCGCTCCTCCGCCTCGTCCGCGCCGTACGCGGGGGCGATGACGACCAGCGCGCTGACCAGCTCCGGATGCTCGACCGCCAGGGCGGTGACCACCTGGGCGCCCATGGAGTGCCCGATGGCCACCACCGGCTCCTCCAGCAGCGGCAGCAGGTCACGGGCCAGGTCGGCAGGCCGATATCCGGTCGCCGGGGCCGGCGACCTGCCGTGGCCGCGCAGATCGGGGGCGATCACCCGGCGCTCGCCGAAGTCGAGCGCGTGCCACACCCGGTGGTCGCCGCCCCAGCCGTGGACCAGGAGCAGCGCAGGCCCTTCGTGCCCCCGCGTCTCCACGTGCACGTTCATGTGCCGTATCGGATCTGCTCGAACCGCGCCGCGCAGCCCTCGCCCGCCAGGTCCTGCACCCAGAACCCGACGAACGCGCCGGTGAAGCCGAACGAGCGCACGTGACCGTCGACGAACTCGTCGGCGTGCTCGTCCGACACGATCGTCGCGTCCAACTCGGGGCCGTCGTTGAACCGCACGACCGGCCCGTCGAACTCCACCCGCAGCCTGACCTCGGGTCCCGCCGGGCCGAGCAGGTGCTCGGTGCGGGTGCCCCGGTCGCTGGTGGTCAGCACCAGGCCCTCGGTGGTCAGCGCGAGGTAGTGCCAGTTACGCGAGTTGTAGTACGCGGTGATGCCCGCCGACTGGTGGACGCTGTCCGGCTCGAACCGCATGACGGCCTCCAGGGAGCACTTCTGCGCGGTGACCCGGCGGGCCACCAGGCTCGGGGTGCGCAGGCCGTACGGCGACTGGCCGCCCTGGACGGTGAAGCCGCCGGCGTCGGCGCTCAGCCAGTCGGGTGCGGCGGGCCGCCGCAGCGTGCTCCAGTCCGGCCAGAGCCCGGTCCCGTCCTCGGCCGCCGGCCACGGATGGGCGGGCAGCGCGGGCGGGATCACGTCGACGGCGGGCACGCCGCCCGCCACGCGCGGCCAGCCGTCCTCCCAGACCACGCGCTGCAGCGCGGTCTCACGCCCGAGCACGCACCTGCGGTTGTGGTACGGCCGGGCCACGAGGTGAGCGACGTACCACTCCCCCGTCTGCGTCTGCACCAGGCAGCCGTGGCCCGCCTTCTGCAGCTCAAGGCTCGGGTCGTGCCGCGAGGTGAGCATCGGCCCGGCCGGGTCCTCCTCGTACGGCCCGGACAGCGAGCGGGAACGCAGCACCGTGACCCGGTGCTCGTAGCCGGTGCCGCCCTCGGCCGCCATCAGGTAGTACCAGCCGTCGATCCGGTAGATGTGCGGGCCTTCGCTGATGTTGCGGTTGGGCAGGATCAGCTCGGGCTTGCCGCCGTCGAGGGCCTGCAGCTCGATCCCGGCGAACCCGCGCCCCGGCCGGGAGTCGAAGACCATGTTGAGCAGCCAGCTCCGGCCGTCCTCGTGGTAGAGGGCGGCGTCGAAGCCGCGGCCGGGCAGCCGCACCGGGTCGGACCACGGCCCTTCGATCGACGGCGCGGTGATCAGGTAGTTGGCGATGTCCTTGTACCCGAGCGCGTAGTTGTCCATCACGCCGTAGACGAGGTGGAACAGCCCGTCGTGGTAGGTCAGGTCGGGCGCCCAGACGCCGCCCGAGTCGGGCACGCCGGACAGGTCGAGCAGCCTGCGCTCGGTCAGGATGCCGCCCAGCGGCCGCCAGTTCACCAGGTCGCGGGAGTGGTGGACGCGCACGCCCGGGTACCACTCGAAGGTCGAGGTGGCCAGGTAGTAGTCCTCCCCCACCCGCACGATCGACGGGTCGGGGTGGAAACCGGGCAGTACGGGGTTGCGGATCATGCGATCTCCACACTCTTTCCAGCTGGCAGCTCAACTTCTCGGCGCAGACCCGAGGCACGATGGATCACCGTGACAGTCTGGCCGACCGGCGAGGTGAGCCTGGCGCGTACGCCGTCACCCCAGGTCAGCTCCTCGACCGTCACCCGGCCCCGGCAGCGGACACCTGTGACGCGGCCCCGCCCGAGCGCGGACGGCAGCGCGGGCAGCAGCTCGACGACGCCCGGCCGCGAGTGGACCAGCAGCTCCAGGAGGACGCCCGGCAGGCTGATGGCCGCGTCGGCGTTGTAGGTCTCCCGGCCGGGGTTGTGGGAGCTCATCAACGAGTCGAAGAACATCCCGTTGTCCAGAATTTTCCTGACATTCGCCCAGGCCAGCTCCCCGTCCTTCAGCCGCGCCGCCGCCAGCGCCCGATGCAGGCTCCCGTGCGCCGAACCGTCCTCGTCGCCCCTGAGCAGGAGGGCCTGGCGAGCGGCCGCCGCCAGCTCGGGCGTGTCGTCGGGGTTGATCTCGTGCAGCGGCCAGACCGGGTACAGGTGGCTGACGTGCCGATGATCCTCGTACGGCGGCACGTCCGCGATCCACTCGGCCAGCGCACCTCTGTCGTCGATCCGGTACGGCGCGAGCCGCCCGCTCACCGGGGAGCCGCCGAGCGCGTGCCTGGCCGCCGCGACGTCCATGGTGGCGTTGACGCAGGCGAACGGCCCGCCGCCCGGCCCCACCTCGGGCGAGAACGACGGCACCACGCTCCCGTCCGTCCCGGCGAGGAAGTCCTCCCAGAACAGGCGGCACTCCGCCAGCCACCCCTCCAGCTCGGGGACCGGCTCGCCGGTGGTCTCGGCGTGCTCCACCAGCGGGTACAGCAGCCAGTCCGCCCCGGCCAGCCACATGGTCCACGGCCAGTCGGCGTTCAGGTGGAACAGGTGGCCGTTCTCCCCGTCCGTGCGGCTCGGCGCGAGGATGCCCCTGGTGCCGTAGATCTGTCTGGCGTTGGTCCGCCAGTGGTCGATCTGGCCCCGGATGAGGTTCGCGTACCCGTCGATCAGCTCCGGCAGCGCGCCGATGTTGACGCCCGCCATCTGGAGGTTGAGGTTGGCGTCGGTGGTGAAGTCGCCCGACCAGGCCGCTCCCCACGCCCCCAGCCAGAGGCCGGTCAGCCGGGGCGGCAGGATCCCGCTCGAGCTCAGCAGGAGGTAGCGGCCCGCGTGGAAGATCCGCTCCACCAGCGCGGCGCCGGCCAGCTCGCCGACCGGCCTGGCGCGCTCCTCCGGGCTCGCGCCCAGGTCGAGGGTGACGCGCTCGTACAGCGGGCGATGCCGGGCGACGTGCCTGCGCAGCAGACCGTCGTATCCGAGGTCGGCCAGAGCTCCCAGGTCGGCCAGGCCTCCCATGCCGGCGGCAGGAAGCGGCTCGGGCGGGCTTTCGTCGTGCCGGGCCGCCTTCGTCAGCAGCAGCACCTCGGCCGCGCCCGTCACCGTCACGGTGTCGCCCTCCACCACGGCGGTCCCACCGCGCGGCCGGACGAGGGTGAGCCCCTCGAAGCCGGCGGCGCCCCGGCCCTCAGGCGGGTAGGCGCCGCGGATCCGCAGGAAGACCTGGCCGTCCTGCTCACCGGCCGCCGTCTCGTAGCGGACCGTCTCCGGCCTGCCGGGCAGGTCGCCGGTCAGGCGGAGGGTGACATCACCGGTGAGGCGCTGGACGACGACCGCGTCGGCCCGGGACACGAAGGCCCAGTGCGAACAGGTGACGACCTCGCCGGTCGCGAAGTCGGTGGTGCGGCGGTACTCCCCGCTCGACGCGGACCGTGAGATCACCAGCTCCCAGCCGGGATGGAACGGCTGGGTCCACTCCAGGCTCCGGCCGTCGGCCGCCAGCGCCTGGGCCTCGACCGGCCGACCGGCCAGCAGCAGGGAGCGGATCTCGGGCAGCAGGTGCGCGATGGCGGGCGGGCGGCGGTCGCGGGTGCCGTTGGGCAGCACGAACCGGTGGTGGTTGACCACCACCCGCTCCTCCCGCGGGCCGCCGTACACCATGATCCCGACCTCGCCGTTGCCCGAGAGGAACGCGTCCTCCCACGAGAGCGCGGGCGACAGGTCGAGCAAGGAGTGCATCAGTCCTCCAGGTAGAGCACCACGGTGCTGAGCGGTCCCACCTCGATCGGGCGGCCGAGGGGGACGCGGCGGCCGGTGACGAGATTACGGGCGTGACCGGAGCCGGTCACATGCAGGGTGCGCGAACGGTCCTCCGAGGTGTTCATCCCGATGAGGTACCGGCCGTACGAGCAGCGGTAGAACTGCGCCTTGCCGACGAAGAGCTTCTCGACGCCGGGGAAGTCCACGCCGAGTGCCGGGTCGGGCACGTCGGCGGGGTGCGGGCCGACCTTGAGCACCTCGCCGGCGAAGGCCTGGTGCAGTCCGGGGCCGGGAGGCGGGAAGCCGCCTGGCGGGATGTGGGAGGCGGCGGGGTCGTTGATGGCGAAGGAGAAGCAGACCCAGTCGGCCTCGGTCCAGGTTTCGCCGGTGGGCGTGACCTGGCACTGCTGGCGGATGGTGGCGACCCGGTGGGTGTCCGGGGTGATGTGGTGGACGCGGGCCAGGTTGTTGACGGCCTGGCGGGCGCGCCAGTAGAGGGAGGCGTAGAGGATCTCCTTGCCGTTCTTGATGGCGACGACGCCGTTCTCCTCGTCGGAGAAGACGAAGGCGGGGGCGTCCCAGTCCATGGGGAAACGCGTGCCGGCCTGGGGAAGCGCCTGGAAGGCGGGCCAGTCGCGCTGGACGAGGCGCAGGGCGTTGAGCCCGACGCGCGGCCAGGTGTTGGTGAGCAGCAGGTCGAGGTGGCCGAAGAGCTGGTTGTCCGCGACCATGCGCTGGGCGTGCCCCGCGATCGACGGGTCGCCGAGGACGGCGGCGGCCATGACGGGGTGGCCGTCCCAGGCCAGGCGCTGGGCGTAGACGACGTCGCCCGGATAGTGGTCGTCGCGCCAGCCGACGGCGGCCTCCATGCGCATGGTCCGGTAGCCGTCGTTGTCGACCTCGGGGTAGCGGAAGACGGCCCGCGCGTTGATCATCTTGATCAGCTGCGCCTTCAGCTCCGGGTCCTCGAGGCCGTCGAAGCGGGTGACGGCCTCGTAGAGCAGGATGAGCCAGTCGGTCACCTCGCCGTAGTTGCCGACGTACCCCAGCTCCCTGGTCAGCCCCTTCCTGGTGACCTGGTAGAAGTGCTCGCCGAGGAGCTTGCTGGGGGCGCCGGAGGCGTCCTCGTGGCCGAGGAACGGCTTCAGGCCGACGGCCTGGTGGATGTAGTCGCGGGCCTTCTCCTCAGTGAGCGGCGCCTTATCCGGATTTATCAGCATCAGGGCGCGGTTGCAGCGGTAGATGCCGAGCGCACAGATCTGCACCTGGTTGCTGTAGTGCGGCATGTGCTGACGCCAGTACGAGACGGAATCGGCCAGCATCCTGGTGTAGGCGTCCCGCCGTACCGGGAGGTCGCCCTGGTCCGGCGGGGTGGCCCCGTCCAGCGGCGTGACCTCGACGTCGTCGAACCAGGCGGTGCCGCCGCCCTCCACCCGGACGTCGAGCCGGAGCTCGACCGCGGTGGCCGGGGTGGTCAGCTCGGCGGTGATCCGTGTCCAGTCCTGGGTGCCGGTGGGGGCGTAGAACTTGTTGTCGGTGCCGACGATCTTCCCGGCGGCGTCGTAGAAGAGCACGTCGAGGTACGCGCCCGGGGCCACGACGTCCTCGGTCCTGACCCAGACGCCGTAGCGGTGCCTGCCCTGGCCGATGAGGGTGCGGTTCTGGGCGGTGTTCCAGCCCGCGGCGGCGCCGGCGGCCGCGGCGACCTTGACCGAGCGGGAGCCGCCGCGCTTGACCGTGTCGTCCCAGAGCCAGGTGGCCGTGCCGCGCCAGATCGCGGTGTTCCAGGAGGCGGGGGCGGTGCCGCCGCGCTCGAAGCCCGGATTGGGCGCGCCCACGGCCCGGCCGCCGACCGGGCGTTCCAGCCGGTCGCCCAGGACGTCACGGAGCAGCAGCAGCGCCATGCCGACCTTGGCGAAGCCCTCCCACTGCTGGTCGGAGGCGGTCAGCACGGTCGGGTCCGTGAGCCACTTGGTGTAGCGGGCGTCGATGGCGGCCAGCACCTGGTCGATCGCGTCGGGGCTGCGGTACGCGGGGCTCTCGGGCCAGTGATAACCCTCGGCCAGTCCCTGGAAGGCCCAGGAGTCGAGCGAGGCGGGATTGCCGTTCAGCCAGTTGCGGTGCTCGGTCAGCACCCTCGCCTTGATCTGCTCCAGCACCTCGGGTCCCGGTGCGGGCCGGGCGGGCGCATCAGGCGCGGGGCCTTGGAGTTCGTCACCGGGGAAGTACGGCTCGGCATGGGTGTAGATCCGGTAGAAGGGGCGGCCCGGCTTGTCCATCGAGCGGTAGAACTCGGTGGCGTTCTGCCCGTAGCCCCAGATCCGGCCCATCGATCTGATCTCCAGCGTGACCTGTTCGCGGTCGCGCGTCATCGCCTCGGGCAGCGGCAGCGTGTGGAAGTGGAAGCGGCCCGGCGAGTGGGCGTCCAGGCTGAGGATGTCCAGCGGGTCGACCGCGCCCAGGTGGTAGTGGCCGACCTGCCTGCCCTCGCAGAAGAGCTGCAGCCGGGACTGGCCGGCCTCGCTCGCGGCGTGGTCGTCGCCCCAGAGCTTGATCGTGACGTACGTGGTGCCGCGCGGCACGCACCTGACGGTGAAGGCGACGGTGCCGCCCCAGACCCCGGCGGGTTCCTGGGGGTTGAGCACGCGGGCGGGCTGACCGAGCCCGCCCGTCACGACCTCCGAGCGGTCGGCGGTCACCGCGTGGGCGGCTTCGGAGGCCTCGTCACCGAAGACCACCACGTCGAGCGGCTTCTCACGGGGTGACGTGGCGGCGGCGGCCTCGCCGTTCCATAACCACGTGGCGGCGGCCAGCGCGCCGGAGGACGCCAGCACGGTCCTCCGGCTGATGCCGTGGGTCATGGTCACTGGCCCTTCAGGTAGGCGTCGGCCTGCTTGGCCATCTCCGCCTGGACCTTGGCCAGGCCCGCCCTGTCCAGCGCCTTCTTCAGCTTGTCCAGCCCCTGGTCGACGTCCACCGCGCCGAGGAACAGCGGGTTGGCGAACTGCGTCATGGCGGCGGTGACCTGGGTGTTCTCCCGCTTGATCGGCTCCGGGTCGGGAACGAAGCTGGCGTACGGGTCGACGGTGAAGTTGTCGATGTCCTGCGCCCAGTCGAACCACTTGGTCTCGGACTCGGTCATGTCCTTGACCCGGCGCTCCAGCTTGGCTCGCCAGGCGAGGGCGAAGCCGGGGAAGGTGTAGGTGGACAGCTTCTCGTACTTGTCGTCGCCGATGGGGTTCCAGTCCTTGCCGGCGATGCCGTAATTGAGCAGGTCGTGGTTCTCCTTGATCGACACCCAGTCCTGCAGTTGCATGGCCTTCTCGTTGCTCTGGCCCTTGGCGTTGAGCACGACGAAGTTGTCGCTCTGGAAGGTCTGGTACGGCTTGGCGTTCTCGCCGCCCTTGAGCGGCATCACGTTCGCGATCATCGCGCCCGGCACGCTCTTGGTCAGCTCGGGCAGCGCCGTGGAGGACAGGCCGTCGGTCATGGCCCACATGGTGGCGACGCGGCCGGCCTTGAACTGGGAGTCCAGCGCCTTGGAGTCCAGGGTGAGGGCGTTCTTGTTGATCAGCCCGTCCTGGTAGTACTTCCGGACCAGGCGCAACGCGTCCACCATGCCCGGGGCCTCCCACCACGGGACCGGGTTGGACGAGCCGGTCTGCTTGCCGTCGGCGGCCAGGACGAAGTTGAGCGAGTCACCGGTGAAGGAGGCGATGCTCATGGTGGGGTTGTCCCACATAGAGGGGTTGAGCCAGCCGACGGGGTTCCACGCCACCAGCAGCTTGGGCATCCGGGAGCTGATCCCGATCGGGATGATGTCCTTGTTCTTCTGCTTGACGTCGTACCAGAACTTCTCCAGCCCCGCGAAGTCCGTGATGTCACTCATGCCGAGCTTCTCCGCCAGGTCCTGGCGGATGCTGAAGTGGTGGAAGCGAGCAACCGAGTTGATCTGGGGCAGGCCGTAGAGCTTGCCGCTCCACCGGTTCAATTCGATGATCTTCGGGTCGATCGTGGCGGCCAGGTTGGGGTACTTGCCGCTGGACAGCAGGCTGCTCAGCTCGACGATCGAGCCGCTGGCCGCCAGCTGGGTCATGTTGAGCCAGCGTGCCTGCAGCGCGGTGTCGAACTTCTCCCCCGCGGTGAACTTGAGCAGCGCCTGCTGGCCGTAGTTGGTCCACGGGATGAACTGCGGCTTGATGGTGAAGCCCAGGTCGGCCTGGAGCTTCTTGTTGACCTCGGCCAGGACGGCGTCCCAGCCGGCCGGCAGGTCGCCGGGGAGCAGCAGGCTCAGCGCGAGCGCGCCGCCGCTCGCGGCGGCGCCGGTGGTCTGCGCTTTCTGGGAGTCGTCCGAGCAGGCGGCGAGCAGGGCGGCGAGGGACAGGCCGCCGCCGGTGGCCAGCAGGCGGCGCCGCGACATGAGGTGGTGGGACACGGTAACTCCTGAGGTGGGGGGAGCGGAATCAGCCCTTGGTGGCCCCGAGGGTGATGCCCTTGACGAAGTAGCGCTGGGCGAAGGGGTAGGCGAGCAGGATCGGGCCGATGGTGACGGCGGTGAGAGCCAGCCGGAGCTGGTAGACGGGCGTGGCCGCCTCGGCCAGCTGCGGCAGCATCTGCGTGAACGAGATGTTGGAGATGAGGTTCTGCAGCACGAGCGGGAGCGGGAACTTGTGCACGTCGTCGATGAACAGCAGCGCCATGAACCAGTCGTTCCAGTAGTGCACGGCGTAGAAGAGGCCGACGACGGCGAGGATCGGCTTGGACAGCGGAATCGCGATCGTGAAGAAGATGCGCAGCTCGCCCGCACCGTCGATCTTGGCCGATTCGAAGATCGACTCCGGCAGCTGGCGGAAGGCGCTGACCTGGACGAAGACCAGGAACGGCATGACCAGCAGCGGCAGGATCACCGAGAAGTAGCTGTTCTGCAGGTTCAGGTACTGCGTGACCAGCAGATAGAGGGGCACCAGGCCGCCGGAGAACAGCATCGGCAGGTAGGCGAAGACGGTCAGCGGCCGGCTGATGCCGGGCAACCGGCGGGCGATCACCCAGCTCAGCCCCGAGGTCACCGCCAGGGACAGGGCCGTGCCCACGACCGTGATGAAGACGCTGGCGAAGTAGGCGTCGAGCACCGCCGGACCCGTGAAGATCATCTTGTAGGCGGTGAGGTCGAAGGCCGCGGGGAACAGGCTGTACCCGGTGGTGGCCAGCTCCGACTCGCTGGTGAACGACCCAGAGATGATCATCCAGAACGGGATCGCGCAGGCCAGCACGGCGAAGGAGACGCCGATGATGCTGACGACGGTGAACGGTTCCAGCTTCTTGCCGCTCATAGGATGCTGGTCTCCTTCGAGTACTTGCGCTGGATCAGCACCGCGATCAGCACGAGAATGAAACCCACGACCGACTGGAACAGGCCGACCGCGGCCGTGGTGCCGAAGTCGCCGAGCTGGCGCAGGGCGCGGAAGACGTAGGTGTCGATGACGTCCGTGCTGTCGAACAGGGTGCCGTTGTCCCCGACGATCGCGTAGATGGTGCCGAAGTCGCCGTAGAAGATCCGGCCGACCCCCAGCACCAGCAGGACCGCCGCGGTGGGCTTCAGCAGCGGGAGGGTGATGCGCCAGGCCATCTGCGCCCGTGATGCTCCGTCGATCATCCCGGCCTCGTAGACCTCCTCGGGGATGCCGGTGATCGCGGCGAGGAAGATGACGCTCAGGTAGCCGCCGAGCTGCCAGACCTTCACCACGGTGAGGATCCACGGCCACGGTCCTGGCTCGGTGTACCAGTCGACCGTGGGGAAGCCGAGGCCCCCGAGTGCGTCGTTGACCGCCCCGCCGCCGCCGGAGGCCCCGGCCAGGAGCACCTGCAGGATGATGCTGATCACGACCGGGGAGACGAAGTAGGGGAAGAAGACGACGGACTGGGAGACCCGCTTGAAGAAGGTGCTGCGGATCTCGTTCAGCATGATCGCCAGGATCATCCCGGCGGCCAGCGTCGCGGCCAGGAACAGGACGTTGAGGAAGAGCGTGTTGAACAGGATCCGCGCCGCGTCCCCTGACTCCAGGAAGTAGGCGAAGTTCTCCAGCCCGTTCCACGGGCTGCCGAAGATCCCCAGGTTGACGTCGAACTGCTTGAACGCCACCACCAGGCCGGTCATCGGCAGGTAGTTGAAAACCAGGAAGAAGACGACCGCCGGGAGCGCGAGCAGCCCGATCGACCAGCTCACGCGGGCTGCCTTGCGCCGGTCGCGGCGCCTGGGCGGCGGCCCTGTGGGCGGTCCCGTCTGAGGCTCTTGCCTCGTCTGTAGCGTGCTCATCACCGAAGTCCCGTCTGAGGCGGCAGCAGGTGGATCCGATA
Source organism: Nonomuraea sp. NPDC049695 (assembly GCF_040674955.1). Classification (NCBI taxonomy): domain Bacteria; kingdom Bacillati; phylum Actinomycetota; class Actinomycetes; order Streptosporangiales; family Streptosporangiaceae; genus Nonomuraea; species Nonomuraea sp. NPDC049695. Next base: position 24,815 of record NZ_JBFANV010000107.1, read on the forward strand.
GAAACCGGTCGCTGCGAACGCTACGTCCGACCGGCGGACACGTTCAAGGCTGCGTTACGGAGACGTTACACATCTTCGCTGGACAGCCAGAGATCCAGGTAGTCCGCTCGTGGAGATCGGTCAAGCCGGACCGTTGACCGTGCGAAGCTGTGCTTCTACTTTAGAAACCGGTCTCTATCCGAATGGAGGGCTCTCCCTGTGTCCCCACGCCCGAAGGCGCTGTTCGCCATGAGCGAGGAACATCTCGCCCTGCTCTTCCCCGCGCCCTTGCTGCGGCGGCTGGACACGCTGGCCGACATCGACGTCACCCTGGTGGCCGAGCGCTTCGACGACCCGCGGCTGCCCCTGGCCGACACCGAGATCCTGCTCACCGGCTGGGGCTGCCCGCCGCTCGACGAGGCACTGCTCGCCGCCGCCCCCCGCCTGCGCGCCGTGCTGCACGCGGCCGGCTCGGTGAAGAGCCTCGTCACGCCCGCCTGCTGGGAACGCGGCCTGCTGGTCTCGTCGGCCGCCGCGGCCAACGCCGTCCCGGTGGCCGAGTACACCGTCGGCATGATCCTGCTGGCCGGCAAGGGGGTCTTCGCCCTCAGCGAGCGCTACCGGCGTGACCGCGCCTTCACCCTGGCCAAGATCGAACAGGGGATCGGCAACAACGGCCGCCGGGTCGGCGTCGTCGGAGCCTCCCGCATCGGCCGCAAGGTGCTCGACCTGCTGGCACCGTACGACCTGGACCTGTGTCTGTACGACCCCTACACCCGAGTTCCCGGCGTACCCCAGGCGTCGCTGGAGGAGCTGCTGCGCAGCAGCGACATCGTCAGCCTGCACGCCCCCGCCACCTCCGAGACCCGGCACATGCTCGACCGCGAACGGCTGGCGCTGATGCCGGACGGCGCGGTACTGATCAACACCGCCCGCGGGTCCCTGGTCGACACCGACGCGCTGGTCGCCGAGCTGAAGTCCGGGCGGCTGTCGGCGATCCTCGACGTCACCGAGCCCGAGCCGCTGCCGTCCGCCTCGCCGCTGTTCGACCTGCCCAACGCCTTCCTCACTCCGCACATCGCCGGCTCGCACGGCAACGAGCTGGCCCGGATGGGCGCCGTCGTGGTGGACGAGCTGGAACGGCTGACCGCCGGGCTGCCGCTGGCCCACCCCGTGAACCACGACGACCTGGACCGCGTGGCCTGATGTGGGGGTGCGCCCCCGTGTGGCGCGGGAGCGCGCCGTCCGCGACAATCGAGCTGCCCTGCTCCGCCCGAGGAAAGGTGCGCCTTGCCACGAAAGCCGGGAACGCCACAGCACGCCGCACAGGAGGCGACGCCGCGGAAGGCGGCTGCCGTGGATGACTCCGAGCGCGCCACCATCCGCGACGTCGCCGCCCGGGCCGGGGTCTCCGCCTCCACCGTCTCCCGGGTGATCAAGGGCGACTACCCGGTCGCGCAGGCCACCCGCACCCGCGTGCTGCGTGCCATGCGCGAGCTGGACTACGTGCTCAACGTGCACGCCCGCGCCCTGTCCGGGGCCAGCACCAAGATGGTCGCGTTCGTGCTCGACGACGTCACCGGCCCGTCCTTCGCCTACGTCGCCAAGGGCGTCGAACAGCAGGCCACCGCCGAAGGCCGGCTGTGCCTGGTCTGCACCACCCATGGCGACCCGGCGCGCGAGCTGACGGTGGTGGAGGCCATGCGCGAGCAGCGGGCCGACGCGGTGATCCTGGTCGGCGGTGGCTCGGCCGACGACGCCTACCGCCGTCGGATGACGCACTTCGCGCACGCCCTGGACAAGGCCGGCTCGCGGCTGGTGCTGTGCGGTCGTCCTCCGCTCGGCGACGACGTGCCGACCACCGTGGTCGAGTACGACAACGAGGCCGGCGCCTACGCCATGACCAGCCACCTGCTCTCCCGCGGGCACCGCCGGATCGTCTACCTCGGCGCCGCCACCGCCGAGGACCAGAACACCACCAAGATCGACCGCGTGCACGGTTTCCGCCGCGCGCACGAGGACTACGGCGTGCCGTACGACCCTGACCTCATCCTGCCGAGCCACTTCTCCCGCAGCGCCGGCTACGAGGCCACCAAGCGCCTGCTGGCGGTCGGGGCGGAGTTCACCGCGATCTTCGCCGGCACCGACATGGTCGCCGCCGGCGTGCTGGCCGCGCTGCGCGAGGCGGGCGTGCGGGTGCCCGAGGACGTGTCGGTCGCGGGCTACGACGACATCCCGCTCGCCGCCGACCTGGTGCCCGGGCTGACCACGGTGCACATCCCCACGGAGGAGCTGGGCCGCACCGCCGTGCGGCTGGCCTTGGACCTCAGCCAGCCGCAGCACGTCGTCCTGGGCACCCACATCGTGGTCCGCGGCTCGGTCGGCAAGCGGACCGTCACTCCTGTCTAGCGCGGCCAGTGACCGTGCTTTCTGGCGCGGCCGGTGGCCGGTCAGCGGCGCCAGATCACCGCGGACGGGGTGCCGGCGTCGACGGTCACGTCGCCGTCCCAGGTGAGGAAGGACTGCTGGGGAAGGTAGTCCTGCCCCAGGAAGAAGCCCCGCTTGACGCCGGTGACGTGCACGACTGCGCCGTTGTCCGTGCCGACCACGACGCGGTTGGCGGTGATCTCCTGGATGTCGTCGGCCGTCGTGCCCGGCGGCAGCTCCACCGTGGTCGCCGCCGGGTCGTCCCGCTGGATGGACCAGGTGGGGTCGACATGGTTCGACAGGTACACGGTGCCGCCGCTCCTGAGGCGCACGCCGATCGAGACGCCGACCCAGGACGAGCCCGTGTTGGGCCGGTCCGTCGTCTTCTTGATCGCCACGTACAGATAGTTCCGCTGGTCGCTCACCTCAGGCGTGGCGGGCGCCGTCTCCGACGCGGCCTCGATCTTGCCCTCCCTGATCATCTCCTTGGCCATGATCTGGTAGGTCCACGGGTCGGTGTCCATCATGTGCTCGCGGGGCTGGTCGGCCGGGCGCGTCCGCAGCGGCGACAGGAAGAACCTCATCGGATCGCTGACCTTGTCGCACATGTTGTTGTTGCTGGTGCAGGTCTCCAGGAGGGCGTGGTCGCCCTCGTACCGGCCGGCGAACCGCAGCGTCTGGTGGTTGGCGGCCTGATAGGTGTCGCTGCCCGGCACCCGGTTGCCGCGCTCGTCGACCTCCACGTCGTAGACCCACTCGATGTCGGTGGTACGGCCCCAGCGCGCCATCAGCGCCGGCGTGTTCGTCCCGCCGTCCTCGTTGCTCCACACGACGGAGTACGTGAGCTTCGTACGGCCCGGCGCCGTCCCCGGCTTGGCCTCGTGCCAGGCGATGAGCGGCGTGTCGGTCGTCGCGTTCTGATAGGGGGTGCCGAGGTCGGAGAGGTTGCGGCCGTACACGACCGGGGCGTAGCGCAGCGCCAGGTAGTCGCTGCCGCCCGGCGCGTACGTCGTCACCTTCACCCTGTCGAGCAGGACGGAAGCGCTCCCCGCCGCGGACCGTTCGTCGGCGAAGTGCAGGCGCAGCAGGTGCGGACCTGCCCTCAGCGCGCCGAGGGCGAGCTGCCGGGACAGCCGCTGGTCCCCGGAGACCACGAGGTCGGTGGCGTAGCGGTTGTCGACGAAGATCGACACGACCGCCGACTCCGCGCCCTTGACGGCCCAGTCGGTGCCGGGCGCGGCGGCGGTCAGGTCGACGAGCGCCTCGCCGGACCTCTTCACGACGAACGGCACCCGCACGTCGGGGTGGTCACGGCCGATCTTGATCTGCCGGCCTTGAACGGCCGGGTCCTGGTCCGCTGTCCGCGCCATGGCCGGCGCGGCGAGCGCGGCCACGGTGGCGGCGACCGCGACCGAGGCAGTCACTAATTGGACGATTCGCATCAAAATTCCTTCGAGGGGCGTCAGCGCGCGTGGAGGCGCCAGGGCAGGCGGACCGTGATGAACTCGTCGTTGTCCGGCTGACCCGGCGTCCGTCCCGACGAGAACGGGAAGTTGTTGTCGTTGAGGACCCCGATCGTGCGGTCGTCCAGGATGACCACGTCCTCGATGGTCTGGAACGGGAAGCGGAACGTCTCCCCGAACCCACCGAGCCCCTTCGGGTTGGCCAGGTCCAGCAGATCGGCGGCCAGGGTCTTGTCCAGCGCGCCGTCGTGGTCGCGGTCGCGGGTGTCGGCCAGGTAGACGCGCTTGAGCGCGGCGGCGTCGCCCTGGTTGTTGTCCCGCTCGATGATCAGGAAGCGGTGGTCGTCCACCGCGATGGCGTCGCCGATCGCGTTGGCCGGGCTGTCCAGCCGGTACGTCCAGCGCCTGCCGGTGTAGGCGCGCTTGCGCACGTCGAACTCGTTCATCCGCAGCGTGCCCGCGGGGTCGCCGCTGACCGTCCCCTCCAGCAGCGGATACAGCCGCCGCCCGTCCGCGGAGCGGGCCATGCCCTCGAAGCCCTTGCTGCCGGCCAGGTTGGGGGTGGCGCCGTTCAGCGTGGGGTTCTCGGGCGCCTTGACGCCGGGCAGCTCGATCGGCGCCTCCAGCAGCGTGCCGCTCGCCGAGAAGTGCAGCAGGAACGGTCCGAACTCGTCGCCCAGCCAGTACGTGCCGTCGTCCGCCCGCACGATCGACTCCACGTCGAAGTCGGCGCCGGTGAGCATCCGATCGGCCCTGGTCAGCGGCCAGGACACCCGCCGGTCCGGGTCGGACAGGTTGAACCCGCCCAGCACCCGCACGGTGCCGGCGCGGAAGTCCGGCCTGATGCGGTGCACGCGCAGCAGGAAGTCGGCGCTGTTGTTCTTGGCTCCGTACCCGTTGTCGGACAGCACGTCGAAGGTGCCGTCACCACGCCGGACGATGCCGCTGAACCCCTGGACCGGCTGGCCGGGGAAGGGTGGGGTGACCCCGTTGACGGGGGTCGTACCGATCTGCGATCCGGACGGTTCGCTGCCGGGCACGAAGGTCTGCGCCGGGAGCGAGGCGAACCCGGTCAGCGTGGCCCGGCCCGAGCCCTCCGGGTCGGCGTCGGCGTAGGACGCGGGACCGGCCGAGGCGGCGAGGCTCAGGGCGAGCACGGCGGAGCCCACCGCCAAAGGGATGCGTTTCATGCCGGGCAGGCTAGAGGTGTCATATGACGCGATTCCCAACACAACGTGCACACAGCGTTCACCTTTGGTCGCCCGGTCGGGGCTGGTGAGAGCTGTCGCACTGGAGCAGGCGTATCGCATTTGTCGGACATACCCGCCGCCACCAGGCAGCGACCACACAGGGCGTCGTCTCTGCCTTGGCGGAGTTTGTGGCCCTATGATCAGAGTCACCCACATCCGTCCCCGCCCAGGAGTCTTGTGCCGGACATCCAGCCCCTCAGGCCCGGAGATCCCAGGTCCGTGGACCGGTACCGGATCACGGGCCGGATCGGCGAGGGTGGGCAGGGAACGGTCCTGCTCGGGGTCGACGACGACGACGACCGGCAAGTGGCGATCAAGATAATGACGTCCGTCGACGCCTCCGACACCGAGTCCAGGCTGCGTTTCCAGCGCGAGATCGAGGTCGCGTCCAAGGTGGCCTCGTTCTGCACGGTGCGCGTGCTGGGCCACGGGGTCCACGACGACCGCCTCTACATGGTCAGTGAGTACATCGCGGGCGAGTCGCTCCAGCAGCATGTCCTCGCCAGGGGGCCGCTGGAGGCTTCGGCGCTGACCCGGCTCGCCGTCAACACCTCCACGGCGCTGGTCTCCATCCACAACGCCGGGATCGTCCACCGGGACTTCAAGCCCAGCAATGTCCTGCTCGGCTCGGACGGCCCCTACGTGATCGACTTCGGTGTGGCCCGCTCGTTCGGCGACAAGACGGTGACTGTCACGGGGGTCCTGGGCACGCCCGCGTACATGTCTCCCGAGCAGCTCGCGGGCGAGCGGGTGAGCCCGGCATCCGACATGTTCAGCTGGGGCCTGACGTTGACTTTCGCGGCGCTGGGGCGGCCGCTCTTCAGCGGCAGCACCATCGCGGCCATGGCGATCACCCTGCGCCAGGACGAGATCGATCTCGGGGAGATCGCCGAGCCGCTGCGCTCGATCATCGCCTCCTGCCTGGTGCGTCAGCCGGAGGCACGGCCGACCGCGCACCAGGTGCTCAACGCCCTGATCGCGGGCGATCAGCCGCAGTCCTGGACTGCCGTACGCGAGCTGCCCGCTCCCCCGATCGCCCCCTCCACGCAGCCCAACACGGGCGATCAGCCGCCACCGTGGCCCGCCGAACGCGAGACCTCCGTCCCCGTGGTCGCGCCCTTCGCGCCGCCCGACTCGGTCCCCGGCCCCATCCGCCCCGTCCGCGCGGCCTTCCACGACCCGATCTCGCAGCCCACCGGCGGCGCACCGCCGACCTTGCGCTCCCGCAAGAAGGTGGGGCGGCTCGCCGTCGCGGGAGTGGTGCTGGCGGCGCTCACCGCGGCGGGCGTGGTGCTGGTGCCCCGGCTGGTCTCGCCTCCGGCGACGCCTCCTGGTTCCACGACGGTCGCCGCCGGGTTCGGCGCCCCGATCGGCTGGCATCCCACCGGCCACTTCGCGGCGGTCACCGCCGTCGCCACGGCCACGGTCGCCGGGCGCCCGGTCATGGTGACCGCCAGCGAGGACGGAACGGTCCGGCAGTGGGACGCGCGTACCGCGCAGCCGATCGGCGCGCCGATGCCCGGTCACGGCGACTGGGTGCGCGCGGTGGCGACCACGACCGTGAACGGCAAGCCCGTCGCGGTCACCGGCAGCGACGACAAGACCGTACGCATGTGGGACCTCACCACCGGCCGCCCCATCGGCACCCCGCTCACCGGCCACACCGGCGCCGTCCTCGCGGTCGCCACCGCCACCCTGAAGGGCAAGCCC
>NZ_JBFANV010000108.1:0-31534 GCF_040674955.1 Nonomuraea sp. NPDC049695
ATCGGCGAGCGGATGTTCCTGGCGGAGAAGACGGTCAAGAACTACGTGTCCAACCTGCTGGCCAAGCTCAACATGCAGCGCCGCACCCAGGCGGCCGCGCTGGTCGCGCGTCTGCAGGCCGACCGGCGGGACTGACGGGCTCGCCCCGCTACCTGTGATCATCCGGACAGTACGACGCCCACCCCGGCAGTCAGGGTGGGCGAGGTGGGTGGCGCGCACTATCTGAGGTAGCGGTTGCGCTGGACGATGGGCAGGTTGCCGAGCCCGAGGGTGGCGCCGGCGTCGGCGAGCGCGAGGCCGATGAGGACGATCGAGTAGATGATGTGGTCGTCCATGAAGGGGTTGGTGTCCAGAGGCAGTTCGGCCGCCCACATGAGGACCAGCATGAGGCTGCCGGCGACCGCGGCGATCCGGGTGCCGACGCCCAGGATCAGCGCCAGGCCGATGCCGAGCAGTCCGGCCATGAACAGCCAGTCCACCCACGCCTGCCCGGCCAGGCTGGAGAAGAAGCCGCCCAGCGCGTTCTCGCCGGTGCCCTTGAGGAAGCCGGTGGTGGGGCTGCCGCCGGAGATCCAGGCGCGGTTGGCCGGAGTGGCGAAGCCCCAGCCGAAGGTCTTGTCCAGGAACGCCCACAGGAAGATCCACCCGATCGAGATCCGGGCGACCGCCCAGACGTAGTCGACGGGACGGCGAGCCGGGGTGTGGTGGTCCGTGGCGGGCTTGGCATATGCGGTGGCCATGATGTTCCTCCGTGGGGGGTGGGTGCCTGTTCCTTGACTGCCTCCAGGAAACGCGATTCCCGGCGTCGCCTGCAGAGCCGTACGTCCCGCTCTGCCGGGACCTTCGGCCCCTACGCGCGGACCACCGCCACCGGGCAGCGCGCGTGGTGCAGCACGCCCCGGCTGACCGAGCCGAGCAGCATCGAGCCCAGGGCACCGCGCCCGTGCGAGCCCACCACCAGCAGGTCCGCGCGTTCGGATGCGTCGACCAGTGCGTCCACCGGATGCGCGGACTGCACGTCCTCGACGATCGTCACCTGGGGATGGTCCGCGGCGAAGACCGCCACCCGGTCGCGGACGACCTGGTGCTGGGCACGGCGGATCTCGTCCATGTCGTACGTGATCTCAGGGGCGAAGGCGTGCACCGGCAGCTGCCAGGCGTGCAGGACCCGCAGGGCGGATCCGCGCAGCTTCGCCTGCTGGAAGGCGTAGGCGAGCGCGGGCTCGCACTCCGGCGAGTCGTCCACGCCCACCACGACCTCCCCCTGCACGGGGCGATGCTCGCCGCGCACCACCACGACCGGGCAGCGGGCGTGCCCGGCCACGTGCGTGCTGACCGAGCCCAGCAGCGCACCGGCGAACCCGCCCAGCCCGCGGCTGCCGACCACGATCTCCGTGGCGTCCTTGGCCTGCTCGCGCAGGACCACGGCCGGCGCGCCCTCGGCCTCCTGCGTGGCGACCTCGACGGAGGGCTGGCGCTCGTGGACGAGCGCCTCGGCCTCGCGCAGCACTCTCTGTCCTTCGCGCTGCAGCACGTCAGGCAGAGCGACGTCGGAATATCGGCCTACCTGGTACGGCGAGCGGTCCACGGCGTGCACGATCCGCAGCGGCTCCTTCATGCGGAGCGCGTCGTCGGCCGCCCACTGCACCGCGGCCCGTGCGGCCACGGAGCCGTCCACACCTACGATGATCATCTTGCCCTCCTCTGTCACACCTCCATCCGACGGCAGCCGGGGGCGGTCATGGCCTCTCGGCGCGGGGCCGTACCACCGCGACCGGGCACGTGGCATGGTGCAGCACGCCGTGGCTGACCGAGCCGAGCACCGCGGAGGCGAAACCGCCCAGCCCGCGCGAGCCGACCACGACCAGATCGGCCGTGGCCGAGGCGTTGGTGAGGGCGGGCACCGGATGCTCTCTCGCCTGCTGTTCGACGATCTCGACGTCGGGGTTCTTCGCGCGCCACAGGCTCATCCGTTCCCGGGCCCTACGGGCCTCCTCCTGGAAAGCGTCCTCCAGCATGAGGCCGTAGTCCGGGGCGTAGGCCGACACGACCGACTCCCGGCACGCGTGCACGACGAGCAGCTGCGCGTGGCGAGCACGGGCCTGCTCGACGGCGTACGCCATGGCCTCCCGCGCACTTTCTGAGCCGTCTTCGCCGACCACGATCCGGCCGTACTCCTCAGCGGCAGGCCCGCGGACGATGACGACCGGTCCCCCGGCATGCCCGGCGACCGCCAGCCCGACCGAGCCGAGCACCAGTTCGGCGAATCCCCCCGATCCCCGGCCACCCAGCACCAGGGAATCGGCCGACGCCGACTGGCGGATCAGGACGTCGACGACGTTTCCCTCGGCCAGCTCGGTGCTCACCTCGACATCCGCGCCGACCGCGCGAGCGCTGTCAGCCGCGGCCTCCAGGACACCGAGGCAGTACTTCCTGGTGTCGAAGCCGCGTGACGTGCGTTCACACACGTGTACGGCCTTGAGCGGCAGCCGCCTGCGCCGGGCGTCGGCCACTGCCCACTCCACCGCCGCTCTCGCGCACTCGGAGCCGTCCACACCGACCACGATCGGTCCGGCCATCACCGGGCCTCCTTCACAGAGCTGTCCCTGCCCTCCTCCTTCCCGAAACGGACATTGGCGCACATAGTTCCGTCACGGAGCCTGCCATCGCCGGTAGGCGGCCACGGCGGTCGGGAGGGTCGGAAACAGCAGGTCCTCCCCGATGGCCTCCGTCAAGCCGAACGCGTCGAGCGCGGTACGCAGATCGTGCTTGACCCTGGCCATGGCGAACACGATGCCGCGGCGGGCCAGTTCGGAGCGGAGCGACTCCACCGCGTCCAGAGCCGTGGCGTCCACCTCCACATTGGCCTCGACGTTGAGCACGAACCACGACACAGGCCCTTCCTGCTGGTCGACCGAGGCCAGCGCGCGACGCCGGAAATCCTGGGCGTTGGCGAAGAACAGCGGGGAGTCGTAGCGATAGATCACCAGCCCGGGGATGGTCCGCGCGTCCGGATAGTCGTCCACGTCGTGCATCCCCGCCAGGCCGGGGACGACACCCAGGATCGCGTCGTGCGGCCGGGCCACGCGGGCCAGCATCTCCACGACCGACAGCCCCACCGCGAGGAGCACGCCGTACAGGATGTCGAAGACCAGCACCCCGGCGAGCGAGGCCAGGGCGAGCAGCAGCTCGCTGCGGCGGAAGGCCGCAAGACGGCGGAAAGCCGCCACATCGATCAGCCGCGTGGCGGCGTAGATCACGATGGCGCCCAGCGCGGCCAGGGGGAAATCAGCCAGGAGCGGACCGGCGAAGAAGGCCATGCTCATGACGACGACCAGAGCGACGAGCGAATACACCTGGCTGCGGCCACCGGCCGCGTCGGCCAGGGCCGTACGGCTGCCGCTGCTGCTGACCGGGAACCCGTGCAGGACACCCGCGCCCAGGTTGGCCACACCGAGCGCGAGCAGCTCCCGGTTGGCGTCGATCTGCTGATCGTGCTTCGCGGCGAACGACCGGGCCGTGAGCATGTTGTCGCTGTAGCCCACCAGCAGCACGCCGAGAGCGGGCAGCAGCAGGTTCCGCAGATCTGCCGGCGCCGGAAGGGCCGGCACCGGCAGTCCGGCGGGGATCTCGCCCACCACCTTGATCCCGTACCGCTCCAGCCCGAGCAGCGCCACACAGGCGGTGGCCAGCAGGACGGCGAGCAGCGGGGCGGGGATCCACGGCAGGCGCCATTGCGCGAGGAACACCAGGGCCAGCACCCCGGCGGCGAGCAGCAGCGTCGCTGGATGGACCGCCGTCAGACCCCGCCCGAACGAGAGCAGTTCGGCGATGACGCCGTCCCCGGACACCCGGACGCCGGTCACCTTGCCGAGCTGGCCGACGATCATGATGACCGCCACGCCCGCCAGATAGCCGACCAGAATCGGCCGGGACAGGAGGTCGGAGACGAACCCCAGGCGGAGCAGCCGGCAGACCAGGCAGAGCAGGCCGACGGTGACGGCGAGCCCGGCCGCGAGTGTGGCGTACCTGGCGGGATCGCCCGCCGCCGGCGGCCCGACCGCGACGGCGGTCATGAGCGCGGTCGTCGACTCGGGACCCACCGACAGCTGGCGGGAGGAACCGAGCACGGCATAGACCGCCAAGGGCGCCAAAGTGGCCCAGATGCCCACCACGGGCGGCAGCCCCGCCACGATGGCATAGGCCATGACCTGGGGTATCGCGTAGGCCGCCACGGTGATTCCGGCCAGCACGTCACCGCGCAACCACTCACGCCGGTACGGAATGAACGCGACCATGCCCGCCAGTGTCGCATCAAGTGGGCAGCGCTGTGCGTGATCACTCCATCACAATACGTACGGCCCTTCTGTCACGACCGCGACCGGGCAGGGAGCATGCTGCAGAAGGAAGCTCGCAGCGCCGAAATGAGCCGACCGTCTGCGCCCGACGACCATGAGCGTCCAGCGCTCGTGTGTCTCCCCCTGCTGGATGCGGACCTCGGGGCGGCGGTGCGCCCACTCGGCCAGGTCGGCCGAGACGGACACCGGAACCCGGCGCAGGGCGGCCTCGTCGAATGCGAACTCCAGGACGGACGCGTCGGGCTCCTTGTCGGGAACCACGATCGGTCCCGGATCCGTCTCGGCCGGCAGGGGCCCCGGGCCGCGTACGACGATCACCGGGCAGTCGGCGTGCGCGGCGACGTATCCGGCGACCGAGCCCACGACGGCTCTGGGCAGCGCGCTCAGCCCGCGGGAGCCCACCACGACGAGCGCGGCGTCGCTGGAGAGCTCGACCAGGCGCTGGGCGGCGGGGCCCTCGTACAGGTCGGTCTCCACGCGTACGCCCGCGCTGGTCGAGCGGGCGCAGTCGGCGCCGTGCCACAGCACGTGCTCGGCCGCCTTGCGCAGGTGGGCCTTGTCGTCCTCCTCCGCCTCGCCGTACGGCCACTGCCAGGCGTGCGCGATGGTCAGCGGCAGCTTCCTCAGCTCTGCCTCGTCCAGCGCCCAGTCCAGGGCCTGCACCGAGAAGTCCGAGCCGTCGTAACCGAGCACGATGTGGTTCATGTCCGCAGGCTCCTTCGAGCGCTCCATGGCAGCCAGTCTCTGCTCGGGCGGAGCCGTCCTGTAGGGCCATGCGGCCCGGCCCGGCGGGACGTTGGTCCCACACGAACGTTCAGCGCAGCGGGTCGAACTCGCGCAGGGCAGCGGGCTGCTTGCCGGTGGTGATCTGTTCGGCCAGCAGCCGCCCGGTCGCCGGGCCGTGGGCCATGCCCCACATGCCGTGTCCGCCGGCCACGTAGATGCCTGGCCGGGCCGTCACGCCGATCAGCGGCCGTCCGTCGGGTGTGACAGGACGCGGACCTACCCAGACGTCGGTGTGTTCCTCCCAGCGCACCCCTTCCAGCAGTGGCCGGGCCGAGGCGATGATCGCCTCCAGCCGGGCCGGGACGCCGGGTGCATCGGGATCGCGGAATTCCATGGTGCCCGCCACGCGTAGTGCGCCCTGGTAGGGAGTGCATGCCACCCGTACGTCGGGCAGGTAGAGCGGGCCCGGTACGGGCCGGTCCACCGGCACGGTGAAGGAGTAGCCGCGGCCCGCCCGCACGGGGACGCGCACGCCCCACTGCGCGGCCACGCGGGGCAGCCAGGCGCCGGTCGCCAGCACCACCGCGTCGGCGGACAGGACGGTGCCCTTGGCCGAGCGGACGATCACCTTCCTGTCGTCGGTGCGGACCTCGTCCACCTCGACGGCGTACACGGTCGCGCCGCGTCGCATGACGGCTCTGCCCAGGGCGTGTACGAAGGCGCCCGGGTCGACGTAGCGCTGGCCGTCGATCCGCACTCCCACCTTCAGCGCCTCGCCGGCGAGCGGGGCGTGCTCGGCGAGCCGCCCGCCGTCCAGCACGGTGTGGTCGACCCGCTGCCCGACCGTCTGGAGCCTGCGCAACTCGCGCAGCAGGCTCTCGGCCTGGCGCGGCGTGCGGAACGCGGCGGTGATCGGCGCCGCGACGACTGGTGCGGCCACGCCGTTGGCGGCGAGCACCTCGTAGGCCTCGATGCATTCGTCGTTGAGCGGCAGGTTGGCGCGAGCGGCCCGGGTCCACGACCGCCAGTGGCTGTTGGCGGCGAAGCGGGCCAGGAACCTCCACAGGCCTGGATCGAGGCTCGCCGGCACGTGCAGCGGCGCGGCCGGGTTCAGCACCGAACGCAGGCCGTAGCGTAGGACGGCGGGTTCGTTCAGCGGGATGGCCAGGCCCGGCGCGATCCATCCGGCGTTGCCCCAAGACGCGCCGGCCGCCACGCCGCCGCGGTCGACCACGTCGACCTGGACGCCGCGTTCCTGCAGGAACCACGCGGTTGACAGGCCCACGATCCCCGCGCCCACCACGATCACCGATCGCGGCCAGTTGCCGACCATGCCCAACCTCCAACGGGTACGAATGCCGGTGTCGCAGCCAGCATGGCCCGGGCGGCACCCGGCGGCGTTGTGGGCGGGGGACAATCGCAGCGCCGCCGTTGTAGATCCAGCACAACGCCCCTGCCAGGACCATTGACGGATCTGCGGCAAGTCATCGGGTGCGTTCGTCGTCCAGGGCGGCCAGCATGATGGTCATGGCGAGGCGCCGGCGGGCATCGTCCGGGTCCAACGGTGCGAGTTCGCGCATTTTGCGCAGCCGGTTGCGAACGGTGTTGGGATGCACCTTGAGTTGCTCGGCGGCCAGGGTGAGATCGCCCTGGGTCTCCAGCCAGGCTCGCAGCGTGGCGACAAAGCAGGTGCCGTGGCGGGTGTCGTGCCGCAGCAGCGTGCTCACCGGTCCGCGGGCCGGTGTCCGGCCGGTACGCGCGGCCGCGCGCAGCCGCTGCAGCAGGATGCCGTCCCAGGACTCGTCGTAGGCGGGCGGGACGGCGCCGGGCCTGGCGCTCTCGTGCAACGCCAGGCACTCGTCGGCTTCCTGACGGCCGGCAGGCAGTTCCGTGACCTCGGCGGGTGCGCCGATCCCGGCCGTGACGCGCACGCGGGCGGGCAGCTCGGAGTGCAGGGCCGCGATCCACTGCCGGGCCGCCTCGGCCTGCTCGGCCGGCAGGATGGTGTAGAGCGTGTCGTCGAGCAGCGCGCTGCGGCCGGGCCTGGACCAGCCGAAGCCGGTGGTGGCCTGCTCGAAGGCCAGCAGCAGCGCGGCATGGCGATCATCGGTGGCGTGCGCGCGGATCGCGATGACCCGCATCGCCTGCGGCGCCAGCCCCAGCCGGCTGATCATCGTCGCGGCGTCGGCGCTGCCCTCCAGCAACCGGATGACCAGGTCGGATTCCACCTGCCGCTCCAGATCGGCGCTGGCACGGGAGCGCAGCAGGTGAAGTGCGACGGTGCGCGCGCCGTCGGCGAGCGCGTGGCGGTGGGCGCCGGTCAGCGGCCGCTCGCAGGTCACCCACACCGAGCCGAGCAGCTCGCGGCCGGCCCGCACCGCCACCGCCATCCGTCCGGTCAGGCCGTGCTCCGGATCGGCGGGGACGAACACCGGCTCGTCCGTCACGGCCAGGCGGGCGAACACTCCTTGCTGCTGGAACAGCTCGCGCAGCCGATCCGGGACCCGCCGGCCGAGGACGGTCTCCAGTCTGGCCGGATCGCCCGCCTGCTGCGAGCGGGAGTAGGCCAGCACCCGCGAGTGCCGGTCCTCGATGGTCACCGCACCGCCGATGACGTCGGCCAGGCTGTCGGCCAGGGCGAACAGGTCGGTCGGACCACGTCCCGAAGCGGTCTCGCGGCTCTCCAGCACCAGGCCGTACACCATGCCGGCCAGCTGGCTCCAGGAGACGGCGGGGTCGGCCAGCAACACGGCGACCCCGTGCCGGCCGCCGATCGCGGCGGCTTCCCGCTCGGCGTCCGCGCCGCTCCCGCTCTCGCCGCCGGGGCCGGTCTGGGCTGGGCGTACCAGGACCGCTGTGGCCTGGGCCGTGGCCGCCCACCGCACCGCCTCGGCGACTGAGGAGGCGCCGATGGCCAGGAGCACGTCGCCCGTGACGTGGCGGTCGGCGGTCTCTGGCATCGCCACGCTGCGCAGCCATGCCGAGCGTGCCTCGGGATGGCCGCACAGCCGGACGCCGTACCCGCCGAGCACGTTCACCAGACGGTCAAGTGTGATCATGTTGAACTCCGGTTGCTCAGAGGGGCGAAGTTCTCCCCGCCCCTCTCACTGGTGTCAGGCGGCCTCGTGCCGTCGCTGGCAGTCGATGCAGTTGCGGGCCAGCGGCCGGACCTTGAGCCGTTCGAACGGGATGCCTGCCTGGCAGTGGGCGCAGCGGCCGTAGGTGCCGGCCGCCAGCCTCTCGCAAGCCTGGGACAGCTCGGCGACGGCGCGCTCGGCAGCGGTGATCGAGACGACCAGTTCCTGCCACGTGTCGTCCGCGCCGTTGCCGTCGCGCTCCTGCTCCCGCAGCGCGTCCAGGTGCCGCCTGCGCTGCTCCAACTGTTCCTGCAGGTCTTGGCGGAGGGACTGCAGCTGCACGCTGCTGAGGTGGGTGATGGCGTGACTGTCGGTCATGATCGTGGGTCCTTTCTGCGAATCACGATGCTGTTGGGGACAGGCCCCGGGTCGAGGTCTCCTTGCGCCGCGGTGCGTCAGCGGGCGCGCCGGCCGAGGTCGCCTGCCAGGGCCGGCCGCAGGCACAGCCGCATCAGGCCGCGGACAGTGGCGTGCTGTGGCTGGGGTGCCGCGCTGACCGGCAGCCGCAGTGCGGCGCGCAGCCGGCGCAGCAGCAGCTCCTGGTGCGCGCCGCCGCCGGTGACGACCAGGCCCCGGGCTCGCGCGGCCGGGCGCGAGGCGGTGGGCAGGCGGCGTAGCAGGCCCGCCGTCATGTCGACGACACCCTCCAGCGCGTACGCGGCCGGCCCCGCGCCGGTGGTGGCGCTGAGCTGAAGCGCGACCGCCTCGACGACAGCCCCGCCTTCGATGGCCACGGCCTCGACGATGCCTGCCCCGACGTCCAGCAGCAGGCGGGGCCGGGGATCGATGACGTCCAGGCCCACGCCGACGGCGGCGGCCAGCGGCTCCTCCACCAGCCTCACCTCGCACCCGGCGATCTCGGCGACGGCGGCCTGGACCGCCCTGCGATCGCTCCGCGAGGCGGCCACCGGCACCCCGGCCAGGACCCGTTCCAGCGGCCGGCTGTCGTAGAGACAGGTGTCCTGCAACACCATGCGCACCAGCCGCAGACAGGCGCCCGGGTCGGCCACCATGCCGTGCCGGATGGGCCACACCACCTCCGGGCCGCCGGAAGCGGACGTCCGCCTCACGATGACCGACGGCCGGTCGGCGACGGCGCGCCCACCCAGGGCGAGCGACCGGGTACGGGCGGTGCCCAGGTCGAGCGCCATCAGACGCCGGGTCGGGCTCATTTCGCGCTCCCACGCGCCGCCGGGTGACGCCGCTCGGCCAGAGCGGCGCACCGGCAGGGGGCGGACCGGCGCGGAGGCTCCAGCCGTGGGTGGGCGTGGGCTGACGTGACAACGGCCACGATGATCGGCTCCTAGCTGACTCCAAGGGGAAAGGCGGCAAGAGAAGGCAGCCCGGACAACGGGCGGCTCAGACGAAGACGGCCTGCCGCTTCCCCGGCCAAGGGGACGGTCGCGAGACATCTTCGGGATGCAACGGCACCATGGGCCGGCGCCAGGCAGTGCCTGGACGCGGGCGTGGGCGTGCGCTGTCGGACTCCGCGATGCGGGTGGCCGCAGAGCCCGGCAGGGAAGACGTCGGCTAAGTGAGCGGCGGGCTTCGTGAACCCGCGGTGCGGTGCGCCAGTTGCTGAGGATCGCGACGTGTGTCCGCGTCGGAGCCCGGCGCCGGCAGCAGCGCCAGATGGGCGAGTTCGCCGTGGCGTTCGCCGCGCATCGGCGGCCACAGCGACAGCACGTGGTGCTCGCGGGCGCCGCTCGCCTGCGGCGGCAGGCCGGACAGGTCGGCGTCCTCACCGCCCAGGCTCCACGCCGGGCCGGAGGCCGAAACCTGCGTAACGGCCGGACCGTCCATCGCTCTGCCCGGAAGACCGACCAGCATCAGGGACAGCAGGACCAGGCCCATCACGCCGGCGAACGCGATGGACCCTTGTGGTGTTCTCCACGGTCCCGTCATAGGGCCGACCATAGCCGAGACCCACGGAAAAGGCATGTCGTGCGATCACCGGCGATGGTGCGCCCGCGCCGGCTTGGGGGTACGGTGGCCGCCAATGCCCACCCGCATCCGGCCAGGAGGAGACGTGCGCAGCAGAGTGCCCGCTGTCCTGCTCCTGCTGGCGGCCTTCCTGCTGGGCCCCGCGCCCGGCGGCATCCATCCGCCCGCGACCGCACCGACCGCCATCGCGGCGTCCGTCACCGGAGCGCCCGCCGCGTGGTGGAGCAGCCCCACCGTGCACGCCGAACAGGACACGGCCCTGCTCCGGCTGCATCCGGCCCGCGGCATCCCCGCGCTGCCGGTGTGGCTGGCCGTGCTGCCGTCCTGCGGGCAGCCAGACCCGCACGCGCCGCCCATCACCACCGTCACGAGCCCTCACGCCGCGGCACCGCAGACGACCGCGGGCCTCGCTCCGGCACGGGCGCCGCCCTCCACGACGCGCTGACGTCCCTTCTCCTCTTCGACAGCCCGTGGAGGCTCTCATGTCACGCGCGCCCTTCTGGCGCGCGGTGGCGTCGCTCCTTCTGATCGCCACCGCACTGCTACTTTCCGTAACCATACCGCCACGACTGGGCCTGGACCTGCGCGGCGGCACGCAACTCGTCTTCGAAACCCGGGACTCCCCCACCGCCAAGGCCGACTCCGAGGCCACCGACCGCGCCGTGGACGTGCTGCGCCGGCGCGCCGACGCGCTCGGTGTGGTCGATCCGACCCTGCTCCGTTCCGGCGAGCGGCGCATCATCGCCGAACTGCCCGGCGTGCTCGACCCTCGACAGGCCGCCGACGTCATCGGCAAGACCGCCCAGCTCACGTTCCACCCGGTGCTGGGAACCCAGGCCGGCACCGGCGCCTCCGGGCGGGTCCTGCCCGACGAGTCCGGGCAGCGCCTGCGGCTCGGCCCCGCCGCGATCACCGGCGACGGGGTGAGCGACGCCGCAGCGCGCAACGATCCGCAGCAAGGGCCGGGCTGGTTCGTCACGGTCGATGTCCGCGACGCCGACGCCTGGCAGCGGCTGACCGGCGAGGCCGCCTGTCACAGCCCGGGCCAGGCCCAGCGGCGCGTCGCCATCGTCTTGGACAACAAGATCATCTCCTCACCCCAGGTCGATCCGAGCGTGGCCTGCCAGGTCGGCATCCCCGGCGGATCCACCCAGATCACCGGCTCCTTCACCCACCAGCAGGCGCAGGATCTGGCCGTACTGATCAAGGGCGGCTCCCTGCCCGTTCCGCTCGCCCTGATCGAGCAGCGCACCGTCGGGCCCACCCTCGGCGCGCAGGCCATTGAGGCCAGCACCAAGGCCGGCATCGCCGGGGTCCTGCTCACCGCGCTGTTCATCGCCCTCACCTACCGGCTGTCGGGACTGATGGCGACCGTCGCGCTGGCGGCCTACGGCCTCATCTCCTACGCCGCCCTGCTCGCCCTCGGAGCGACCGTCACCCTGCCCGGCCTGGCCGGCTTCGTCCTGGCCATCGGCATGGCGGTCGACGCCAACGTGCTGGTCTTCGAGCGGGCGCGCGAAGAGTACGGCCGCGTGCCGCGCCGCGGCCTGCGCGCCGCCCTGGACCGGGGGTTCACCAACGCCTGGAGCGCCATCGCCGACTCCAACATCACCACGCTCCTGGCCGCCGGGCTGCTGTTCTGGCTGGCCTCGGGGCCGGTGCGCGGGTTCGGCGTGACGCTCGCCGTCGGCGTCCTCGCCTCGCTCGCATCCGCCATGCTCATCACCCGTGTCCTGGCCCACCTCCTCATCGGCAGGACCGCACCGCGGCTGTCCGGGCTGGCGGCGCAAGGCCGGGTCAGGACCTGGGTCACACAGCACGAACCGCACATCATGGCCGCCGGCCGGCGATGGCTGGCCGCGGCCGCCGCCCTGGTCGCCGCCGCCCTCGCCGGGTTGGCTCTGCACGGGCTGAACTTCGGCATCGAGTTCACCGGCGGCCGGATGGTCGAGTTCACGGCCGCACGGCCGGTCGGCATCGAGGTCGCGCGGCAGGCGGTGGCCGAGGCCGGACACCCGGCGGCGAGCGTGCAAGTCTCCGGGACCACCGTGTCCGTGCGGGCCGGCCAGGTCAGCGCCGACGAGGTCGTCGCCATCGAACAGGCGCTCGATGCCGGGCTCGGCAAGGTGACCAAGCAACGCGACGAGCTCATCGGCCCCAGCCTGGGCGACGAGCTGCGCCGCAACGCCCTCATCGCACTCGCTGTGGCGCTGGCGGCGCAGCTGATCTACTTGGCCGTCAGGTTCCGCTGGACGTTCGGCGCCGCCGCGGTGCTGGCCCTCGTCGTGGACACCTGCGCGGTGCTGGGCCTGTTCGCCTGGCTGGGCAGACCCATCGACGGGGTCTTCCTGGCGGCCATGCTGACCATCATCGGATATTCCATCAACGACAAGGTGGTGGTCTTCGACCGCGTACGCGAACTGTGGCAGGCCCGGCGGCAGGCACGCTTCGCCGACGTCGTCAACGCGGCGATCCTGCAGACCGTGCCACGTACCGTGAACACCGGCCTCGGGGCCCTGTTCATCCTCACCGCGCTGGCCGTCTTCGGCGGCGACACCCTGCGTGACTTCGCCGTCGCGCTCATCGTCGGCATCGTGGTCGGGACCGTGTCGTCGTCACTCGTGGCGGGCCCCCTCGCGATCGAATTCGAACGCTTCAGCAAGCAGCCCCCGCCCCTGCCACCCACACCGCGGCAACGCCGGCGGCGGGGGACGGGCGCGGTCCTGTAGCCGGTGGCCGCGCCGTCCGAGGCTGCCTGAGTGTCCCCGGACGGCGCGGCCCCGATGCACGACGGGGCCGCCGCCTCCGGCTGGTTGACCTATTCGCCGGTGAACAGCAGGGGGCGCCACTACATGGCCGGCCCCAACTCATCCGGCCTGCTGCGCGGCGTTCATGCCGCCGCCTCATCGCGGCGGGCATGCGCGCAGCCGTCGCAGGCGATCCGGTCCGGCGCCCGGCGCAGCTGATCGAAGGCGATGAAGGCGCCGCAGCACTGGCAGATGCCGTACAGCCCTCGGTCCATGCGCTCCAGTGCGGCCCGGATGGCGGCGATGCGCCGTCTTGCGTCGTCCTGCAGGGCGGGATCGCTGGTCGGGCGTGAATCAGCCGTGGTGAGCTGGTCGTGCAGCAGCTTGCGCAGTTCCTCCAGCCGGGCCATGTCCTCGGCGTAGTGCTGCAGGTGGGTGTGGACTGATCTGTCGTCGGCCATGACGCTGATCGGCTCCTCGCTGAACGCGGAAGAAAGAGAAGGCGCATCCCCGCACACGGGGACAGCCGGGGCAACGTCTCCAGCGGTGATGGCACGCCGGCGGGCATCCGGGCATGGACAGCCTGGACTCGGGGCGCGGCAACGACCGGGAGAGTGCAGCTCCTGAAGAGAAAGGAGTGGCGTCAGATCAGCGGTGGGCCACGCGATCCCGCGATGCGGTGCCCGAACTGCTGCGGATCGCCGATCACATCCCCGTCCGGGGCCGGCGCGGGCAGCAGCGCAAGATGGGCGGCCGCGACGTGCCGCATGCCACGCAGCGGCGGCCACAGCGACAGCACATGGTGTTCGCGGACGCTCCCGGCCCGCGGCGGCAGGCTCGACAGCCCGTCATCCAGGGCGTGCGAGCCCCACGTCTGGCTGGAGACCGGAGCCGACCGGGTGGCTGGATCGCCGCCGCACCAGCCCAAGGAGGCGCCGGCCATGAGCAAGGACAGCAGGACCAGGCCCATCACGCCGCCCAGCGGGATAGAGCCTCGTGGTGTGCTCCACGGTGCTGCCATAAGGCCGACCATAGCCCAGACGGTGCGGCAAGGCATCCGACGGGAATCGATCCTCACGAGACCCGGCCCCGAACACCTCGGATCGCCGGAGGGAATGCCGTCATGCCGGAATTGAGCCGGTCAACGCGTGGCAGGGGTGGCCTGCCGGGGGTGAAATTTACTGCAAAGAACCACATGACGTGAAGAAGGTGACGGACCGCACCACGTAGAGTGACGGATCTGACGAGGGGGCCTGGAGCGAGGCACGATCGGGATGGTGTGGGAAGACGCGCCTTACCCGATGCTGGCGATCAATGCCGCCGGCATCATCGAGCAGGCGAACGAGGCGGCTCGCCTGCTGCTCGTCGGCGCGGCCGCCGGCGTACCGCTGGCGCGGGTCGCCCCGGCCTGGCTGTCGCAGGCCCACCGTGAGGTCTGGGTCGCGCTGAGTGCCGACCGCGGGCGCGCGGCTCGCGAGGCGGCTCGCGGTCCGGTCGGCCAGTCGGTGTTCGAGGCGCATCCCGTACACGCCGACAGCGATCGTGTCACGTGGTGGCTCGTCGATGCCGGCGACCACCAACGGGCCGTCGAGGCGCTGCACGCGGAGCGGGCATGGACCGCGTTCATGGTCGAGGCGTCCGTCGAACTGCTGTCCTCCCTGAACCTCGAGCGCTGTCTGGAGGCGACCGCGCGCCTGGCCGCCCGGCAGTTCGCCGACGCCGCGCTGGTGGTCATGCCCATGGGCCCTCGCCAGCACGCGATCGTCTCCTGCGATCCGTGGGGCGAGGTGGTCCGCGAGAGTGCCTCCATCGACCCCCGTACGGTGCCGGGGCTCACGGAGGCGCTGCAGGGCTTTCCCCCGACGCCCACCCGCTGGATCGATCCAGCCGAGGCCCCCGACTGGGTGCTCCGAGACAGCGGCGGCGAGGTGGGCTCCGTGGCGGTGACCGCGCTGCCCGGCCACGGCCTGCCCGCGGGCGCGCTGGTGCTGCTGCGCCGCGCCCGTCAGCCCGGGTTCTCCGACGACGAGCAGGTGTTCGCGCCGCTGTTCACCGCGTGGGCCGGCGCGGCGATCTCCGTCGCCCGGCTGTACGCCGAGCAGGCGGCCATCACCGAAACCCTGATGGCCGGGCTGCTGCCGCCCGCGGCGCCGCCGCTGGAGGGCGTGGAACTGGCGGCCCGCTACCGGCCCGCGGGCGACAGCGAGCGGGTCGGCGGCGACTTCTACGATGTGCATCCCGTCGCCGGCTCCGCGCGGGAGTCACTGGTGGTGCTCGGCGACGTGTCCGGCAAAGGCCTGGAGGCCGCCGTGCTCACGGGCAAGATCCGCAACATCCTGCGTGCCCTGGCGCCCCTCGCCGACGACCACCATCGCGTGCTGGAACTGCTGAACAGCGTGCTGCTGACCGACGGCGATCCGACCCGCTACGTGACGCTCGTACTGGCCTCGATCGAGCGGTGCGGGACGCAGGTCGTGTTGCGGCTGACCAGCGCCGGGCACCCTGCGCCGCTGATCGTGCGGAACGACGGCCGCGTGGAGGCGGTCCGCACCGCCGGCACGCTGATCGGCTTGGTGGAGCCCATCACCAGCGTCACCGAGTCGGTGTCGCTGGAGCCCGGCGAGACGTGCCTGCTCTACAGCGACGGCATCGTCGAGGCCAGGGGCGGCCCGCTCGGCGATGAGTTCTTCGGCGAGGAGCGGCTGTGCGAGCAGCTCCGGCAGTGCGCCGGCATGCCGCCAGAAGCCTTGGCCGATCGCGTCCAGATGCTGGCATGCCAGTGGGTGGGCGGTGGCGAGCACG
This sequence comes from Nonomuraea sp. NPDC049695, assembly GCF_040674955.1. Lineage (NCBI taxonomy): Bacteria > Bacillati > Actinomycetota > Actinomycetes > Streptosporangiales > Streptosporangiaceae > Nonomuraea > Nonomuraea sp. NPDC049695. The sequence continues at coordinate 15,715 of NZ_JBFANV010000108.1, forward strand.
ACGACATGGCGGTCGTCGCCATCACCGCGCCCCGCGAGGCGTCGCACGATGCGACCGAACCCGCGGCCGGGCGGAGGCCGCCGTGAGGTACGACGTCGAGGAACGCGTCGAAACGTTGTGGGCGGCGGCGACGGCCGGCGACGAGTACGCCGCCACCGACGCGGCGCTGGCCGCGCTCGACGCCGGGGTCCCGATGGAGACCCTCCTGCTGGACGTGGTCTCCGCCGTGCAGTCGCGCGTCGGCCAGGAGTGGGCGGCCAACCGCATCACGGTCACCCAGGAGCACACCGCCACGGCCGTCAACGAGCGCGTGCTCGCCACCCTGGCCCATCACCCCTCCGTACGGGGGAATCCGGAGCCCAGCAGGGGCCGCGTCACGGTGGCCTGCGTCCACGGCGAGTGGCACGCGTTCCCGGCGCGATTGCTGGCCGAGGTGCTGCGCCTGCGCGGCTGGCACGTCGACTACCTGGGCACGCAGGTGCCCACGCCGCACCTGGTCGCCCACCTGCATCGGACGAACCCGGACGCGGCGGCGCTGTCCGGCTCGCTCGCGACCCGGCTGCCCACCGCGCACGCGGCGATCACGTCGTGCCAGGCGGCGGGTACGCCGGTGCTGGCCGGTGGCGCCGCCTTCGGCCCGGACGGCCGCTATGCCCGTCTGCTCGGAGCCGACGCCTGGGCCCCCGACGCGTGTGCCGCCGCCGACCTGCTGGCCGGCGGGCCGTTGCCGCGCAGGCCCACGTCCGGCCGGAGCGCCGACGGGCCGCCGCACCTGGCCGGGCACGAGTACGCCACTCTCACCGGTGCCGCCGGGGACCTGGTGGGAAGCGTCGTGGAAGAGCTGACCCGGCGCGTCCCCGAGGCGGAGGCGGCCTACGCGGCGCACCAGCTCGGACAGCCCGCCGAGGACGTCGCGTACATCGTCGACTTCCTGGGGGCCGCTCTGTACGTCGACGACCCCGAGCTCTTCGCCTCCTTCGTGGGCTGGATGGCGGAGATGCTCGCGGCACGCGGCATACCGGCGCGCGTGCTGCTCTCCGTCCTGGACGCGCTGGCCGACCGCCTGCCCGCTCTCCCCCACGCCCTCGCCACTCTGGCGCGGGCGCGAGCCGTCCTGGGCTGATGCTGAGCTCATCTGGGCTGATCCGAACCGTACGGACGGGAGGCCTCAGTCGAACGCCGTCAGCTGGCGCTCGCGCGCCTCGGTCACGTGTCCCCGCATCGCCGCCTCGGCCGCGTCCGGGTCTCCGGCCCCGATGGCCGCGGCGACGCGCTGATGCTCGTCGATCGTCGTGCCGGCATGGGCGTAGGGGAAGTATCTCCGGTGCAGGTGGAGGTGGACATGCAGGCGCTCGAGACCGTCACGGAGCAGCGGGTTGCCCGACGCCTCGGCGATGAGGTCGTGGAAGCGGGCGTCGTGAATGGTGAAGGCGGCGTGCCAGCCGCCGGGGTCGTCCGGCTCCTGCGCGATCGAGGTGGCGGCCTCCGCGTTGATCGCCGCGCGCTGCTCTGAGGTCGCCCGCTCGGCGGCCAGCCGTGCGGCGGCGCACTCCAGCAGCAGCCGCATCTCGAACATGTGGTCGAACTCGGCACGGGTGAGCAGCGGGCTGACCGTGTAGCCCACCAGGGGGCGTTTACGGACCAGCCCGTCGGACTCGAGACGGGCCAGGGCCTCGCGAATCGGCGTCTGGGACACCTCGAGCTCGCGGGCCAGCGCGTCGATGTTGACGCGGTCGCCGGGCTGCATGCTGTGCTCGAGGATCCGCGCCCTGAGCACGTCGTAGACGTCGTCGCCGAGCGTCGACCGCCTCAGCCGAATCGGTTCGGTGGATGCCATCGGGCCCATCCTCCCACGAACGTCAGCTCTTGACGTTCTGACGACCAGGGACTATACCTCCATGAAACATCCTATAGGATCTATGAATCCAGCGAGAGGCGCGGCCATGAATGGACGACCACTGGTCAGGCTCGGCGGGCTGGCTGCCGCTCTGATGCTCGCCGCCACCGCCACCGCCGGTTGCACGAGGAAGAGCGACGGCACGGCGACGGCCGGCACCCCTGCCCGGACACCTGACCAGGTCAAGATCGCCCTGGTCCCCGGCGGGGCACACCCCTACTTCCAGCCGTGGAAGGACGCGGCCGCCAAGGCGAAGTCCGAGCTGGGTGTCGGCGACGTCACCTTCAACGAGACCTCCGACTGGGACCAGACCAAGCAGAACGACGTGCTGAAGTCCCTCGCCGCGCAGGGCTACAACGCCTTCGGCGTCTTCGGCGTCTCCCCGGAGAACATCAACGCCACCTTCGAGGACCTCAAACGGCAGGGTTTCCCGGTCGCCTCGCTGGCGTCCTGCCCTGCCGGCGACGTCGACAAGGCGGACTTCTGCCTGTCCACCGACGTCCGGCTGGCCGCCTACAAGGCGGCGCAGGCCGCGATCGAGGCCATGGGAGGCCAGGGCGCCCTCGTGCACCTGACCGGCAACAAGGTCGACTCCAACACCCAGCGTCGCATCGCGGGGGTGCAGAAGGCGGTGGACGAGACCGGCGGGAAGGTCAAGCTCCTGCAGACCGTGACCGACGTGGACAAGGACCTGCAGACGGCGCAGAAGGCCGTCGCCGACCTCCTCGCCGCCAAGGGCGACCGGATCCAGGGCATCGTCAACACCGCCTACAACCCCGCGGTCGCCTCCGCGGAGGGCGTCAAGCGGGCCAAGCTGCCGATCAAGGTCGTCGCGATCGACGACGACAAGACCATCCTGGCCGGCATCGGTGACGGTTCGGTCGCGGCGACCGTGCTGCAGAACCCGGTGGGCCAGGCGTCCGTCGGGTCGTACGCGCTGACGAAGCTCGCGGGCGGCTGCACGATGGCGCAGCCGGGAGTGACCATCGACTCCGGTTCCTTCGTCGTGACCAAGGACGACATCGACACCTACGACACGGACCGGCAGGCGAAGACGGACGAGCTGAAGAAGGCGTTCGACAGCCAGTACCTGTCCTGCAAGTAGTCCACGACCCCCAGGAGGAGCCTCCCCTTGCCCGCGATCACCCACGCCGAGGCGTATCTCGTCGACCTGGAGGTCGAGACCGTACGCACGGACGCCGTCCAGTCGTTCATCAAGCAGGAGACCGTCTTCGTCGAGGTCCGGACCGACGACGGCGGCACCGGCACCGGCTACACCTACACGATCGGCACCGGTGGCACCGCCGTGCTCGCCCTGCTGCGCGACTACCTGCTGCCCAGGCTGGTGGGCGCGGACGCCCGCCGGGTGGAGGCCGTCTGGCACGACCTGTTCGCCGCGACCCGGGCGACCACGGTCGGCGCCATCACCTCCCTGGCCCTCGCCGCCGTCGACACGGCCCTGTGGGACTGGCGGTGCCGCGACGCGGGCCAGCCGCTCTGGGTCCTGGCGGGAGGCGCGAAGGACCGCATCCCGCTGTACGACACCGAAGGCGGCTGGCTGCACCTCACCACCGAAGAGCTCATCGCGGGCGCCAAGGCGAGCCGGGCCGCGGGCTGGCCCGGCGTGAAGCTCAAGATCGGCCGCTCGCCCGTGGAGGACGCGGAGCGGCTGGCCGCGGTGCGTGCGGCGGTCGGGCCGGACTTCGACCTGATGCTCGACGCCAACCAGTCGCTCACCCCCGCGGAGGCGGTCAGGCGGGCCCGGCTCCTCGAACCGTCCGACCCGTACTGGTTCGAGGAGCCGCTGCCGGCCGATGACGTGGCCGGGCACCAGGCACTGGCCGCGGCCGCCTCGATCCCGGTCGCGGTCGGCGAGTCGCTCTACTCCGTGGCGCAGTTCCGCGAGTACCTGCACCGGCAGGCGGCCGGCATCGTGCAGGTGGACGTGGCGCGCATCGGCGGCATCACGCCCTGGCTCAAGGTCGCGCACCTGGCCGAGGCGTACAACGTGCCGGTCTGTCCGCATTTCCTTATGGAGCTGCACGTGAGCCTCTGCTGTGCGGTGCCGAACAGCCGCTACCTGGAGCACATCCCCCAGCTCAGGGCGATCACGCGGAGGGAGATCGAGGTCGCCGACGGGCACGCCCTGGCGCCGGCCTCCCCCGGGCTCGGCATCGAGTGGGACCGCGACGCGATCGACGACCGGAGAGTCCGGTGAGCACGCGGACCGCGACGCCGCCGGAGACTCCCGCGGCGGGATCGCGCGGGCCGTCGGGAATGCCCTCATGGATGTCACTGTGGGCGAACCCCCGACTCGGGCTGCTCGTCCTGCTGGTCGTCCTGGTCGCGCTCTTCACCGTGCTGCGGCCGGCTTTCATGAACACCACGCTCACGCTCGTGCCGCTGCAGTCGGACATCAGCGTGTACGCGGTCGTCGGTCTCTCCCAGCTGGCCGTCCTGTCGCTGGGGCACATGAACATGGCCGTCGGCCGGATGGCGGCGATGAGCGCGTTCGCCATGGGACTCGCCTATGACCGGCTCGGCGTGCCGCTGGTGGCCGGCCTGGTGATCGGGCTGATCGTGGGCATGTCGCTCGGCGCGCTGGCCGGGCTGATCATCTCGCGTACCGGAGTCAACTCGTTCGTGGTCACGCTGGCGATGGACTTCGCCCTGGTGGGGCTCATCACGATCCTCTACACCAGGTTCACCGACGGCGTCGCCTTCAGCAGCCGGCCCGCCGGCATGGACGCGCTGCGCAACGACACGTTCGCCGACTACTGCATGGGCGACCTGTGCGGTCCGCACATCCCGCTCGTCGTGCCGCTCGCCCTCGTCGCGGTGCTGGTGGTGGGAGTGCTGTTCCGCTTCAGCAGGCTGGGCCGGGAGATCCTGATGACCGGCGCCAACGAGAAGGCGGCGGAGCTGTCCGGCATCCCCGTACGGAGCCGGGTGGTGCAGGCCCACGCGCTCAGCGGGCTGCTCGCCGGGCTGGCCGGTTTCCTGCTCGCCGCGAACAACGGGGCGTTCTCGGCGCGCATCGGCGACGCGTTCCTGCTGCCGTCGTTCCTCGGCCCGGTGCTCGGCGGAACGCTGCTGGCCGGCGGCGCGGTCAGCGTGCTCGGCACGGTGCTGGGCGCGACGCTCACCCAGGTCATCTACAAGGGCCTGAACCTGCTGCAGTTCCGGCTCGACCAGCTCAATCTCTACATCGGCCTGGTGCTGCTCGCGGCGCTCTCGCTCGACCGGGTACGCCACGTCGTCGCGGAACGAAGGGGGGCCCGGGCATGAGCACCGGCACCACGACGGCCGGCCGCGCCGGGCTCGGCGGGAGGCTGAAGGAGGTCACCGCCCGGCCGGAGTTCACCCTCGCCGTGCTCGCCGCCGTCGGCTTCGTCGCGCTCGCCGTCGCCACGGACGGCAACCTGCTCTCACGCGGCACGCTGGACGCGTTCTTCCGCTTCCTCGCCGTCCCGATCGTGATCGGGCTCTCCCAGATGGTGGTGCTGGCCATCGGCCAGATGAACCTGGCGGTCGGCACGCTCACGGGCCTGTGCGCCATGGTCGCGGCGTGGCTCATGCTCGAAGGCGGGCTGCCCGCCCCGCTGGCCGTGCCGGCCGCGCTCGGGGTCGGCCTCGCCGCCGGTCTCGTCAACGGGCTGCTCGTCGTGTTCACCCGGATCAACGGCTTCATCGTGACCCTCGCCACCATGACGATCATCGCTGGGCTGCGGTACGGGATCAACGGCCCGGACACCTTCCAGGGCTACTCGCCAGGGCTGCGCGACCTCGGCACCGCCTCGGTGCTCGGGCTGCCGGTCGTCCTCGTCCTCGCTCTGGCGGTGGCCGTCCTGGTGGCCCTGTTCTTCGGCCGCGCGGTCATGGGCCGGCAGTTGCTGGCGACCGGCGGCAGCCCGTTCGCCGCGCGGCTGTCCGGCATCTCCAACGACCGGTCGATCGTCATCGCGCACGGGCTGAGCGGCCTGCTCGCCGGGGTGGCCGCCGTCATCACGGTCGCCGCCTCCGGCTCGGTCAACTCCAGCATCGGCGACGATCTGCTGCTGCCGAGCTTCGCCGCGCCGATCATCGGCGGGGTGGCGCTCACCGGCGGGGTGGTCAGCGTCGCCGGCACCTGCCTCGCGGCGTTCCTGGTCCGGCTGGTGGACGTCATGCAGGCGCAGTTCGGCATCAACCCGCGCTGGATCGACCTGATCGTCGGCGCGGTCGTCCTCGGTGCGGTGCTGCTCGGCACCGTACGCCAGAAGCTGTCGAAGGGGTCGTCATGATGCTCACCGCCGAGAACCTGGTGAAGACGTTCCCGGGAGTGCGCGCGCTGGACGGGGCCACATTGCGGCTCGCCGGGGGCAGCGTGCACGCCCTGCTGGGCGAGAACGGCGCGGGCAAGAGCACGCTGATCAAGATCCTGACCGGTGTGCACCGCCCGGACGGCGGGCGGGTCGTGCTCGACGGCACGGACCTGCACATGAACGGGCCGCTCGACGCCCAGCGGGCCGGCATCGGCGTGGTCCACCAGGAGCGCAACCTGATCCCCGGGTTCTCCGTCGCCGAGAACATCCTGCTGCACCACCTGCCGCGGCGCCTCGGCCTCGTCGACCGGGCGCGCATGCGCGCCGAGGCCCGCCGCTGCCTCGACCTGCTCGATCTGGACCTCGACCCGGACACCCCGGTCTCCCGGCTGTCCGTGGCGCAGGCGCAGCTGGTCGAGATCGCCAAGGCGCTGAGCGTCGACAGCAAGGTGCTGCTGCTCGACGAGCCGACCGCGTCGCTCACCGGCGACGAGGCCGACCGGCTCTACGGGATCGTGCGCAGGCTGCGCGACAGCGGGCACGCCGTCGTGCTGGTGAGCCACAAGCTGGAGGAGGTGTTCGCGGTCGCGGACACGGTCACCGTGCTGCGCGACGGGCGCAGCGTCGCCGAGGCCGAACCGCTCGCCGGCTACACGCAGGACCAGATCGTCGACCTCATGGTCGGGCGGGCGTACTCCTCCGTCCGCCTCGCCGAGCGGCACGTCGACCCCGCGACGGCGCCCGCCCTGCGGCTGGAGAAGGTCTGCACCGCGCGGGGCCACCGCGACGTCTCCCTGTCCGTGCGCCCAGGAGAGATCCTCGGGCTGTACGGCCTGGTCGGTGCCGGCCGCAGCGAACTGGCCAAGGCGCTGCTCGGGCTCGACCGCATCACCTCGGGAACGGTGGAGGTGCGGGGCCGGCCGGTGCGCATCCGCGATGTCGGCGACGCGCTGCGCGCTCACCGCATCGGCTACGTGACCGAGAACCGCAAGGAAGAGGGGCTCTTCCTCGACCAGCCGATCGCCCGCAACGTCGGCGTCACCGTGTGGCGGCGCCTGGCCAGGGCCGGGCTGGTGACCGATCGGGCCGAACGCCGCCTGGTGGCCGGGTACGCCGACCGGCTGGGCATCCGGATCTCCTCGCCGTCCCAGCTCGCGGGCCAGCTCTCCGGCGGCAACCAGCAGAAGGTCAGCCTCGCGAAGTGGCTCGCCGCCGAATGCGAGATCCTCATCGTGGACGAGCCGACGGTCGGCATCGACGTACGCACCAAGGCGGCGTTCCACGAGCTGATCGCCGAGCTGGCGGGAGCCGGGCTGGCGCTGCTGCTGATCTCGTCGGATCTGCCGGAGATCGTCACCCTCGCCGACCGGATCGCGGTGATGAACGACTTCAGCCTGCGCGGCGAGCTGGTCAACGACCACGACTACGCCCGGATGAGCCAGGCGATCATCCGGCTGATCCACACGGGACCCGCGGACGTGGTGCCTAGTTCTTGATGCCGGTCAGCGTGACCCCCTCGATGAAGTAGCGCTGCAGGAAGAAGAAGAGCGCGATGATCGGGGCGATCACCGCCGCCGACGCCGCCATGAGGTAGCCCCACTGGGTGATGTACATGCTCTGGAAGGAGGCCAGCCCCAGCGACAGCGTGTAGTTCTCCTCGTTCTGCAGGTACAGCAGCGGCCCCAGGAAGTCGTTCCAGGTGCCGATGAACGTGAAGATGGTCACCACGATGATCGCCGGCTTGGACAGCGGCATGACGATCGTCCAGAACACCCGCCACGGGGAGGCCCCGTCGATGTAGGCGGCCTCGTCCAGCTCGAACGGGATCGTCAGGAAGAACTGCCTGAGCAGGAAGATGTTGAACACTCCCCCGCCCGCCCCGGCGAACCAGCTGGGCACGGTGAGGGGCGCGATCGTGTCGATCGCGTCCAGCTCCTGCCACATGACGAACGTCGGGATGAGCGTCACCGCGTACGGGAGCATCACGCCGCTCAGCAGCAGCGCGAAGATCACGTTACGCCCGCGCCAGCGCAGCCGGGAGAAGCTGAAGGCCGCGATCGCGCAGGTCAGCACCGTGCCGAGGACGCTGATGACGGCGATCACCAGCGTGTTGACGAAGTACCGGCCGAAGGGCTGAGTGGTGAGCGCCTCGGTGAAGTTCGACCACTGGAACGGCGAGGGGATCCACTGGGGCGGCGAGACGAACATCTGCGCGTCCTGCATGAGCGCGCTGCGCACCAGCCAGACGAACGGCAGCAGGGTCGGGATCGACCCCGCCACCAGCGCCACGTACAGCAGGGCCCGGCCGTACCTGCGGGGTTTGCGCAACCCCTCGGTGGGAGCCACCCGGCCCGCTCGGGTCTTGTCCGGGGTCGCCACGGCGGTCATCGTGCGCCTGCCATCTCGTAGTAGACCCAGCGGCGGGCGTTTCTGAACATCAGGAACGTCACCACCATGATGATCATGAACAGGGTCCAGGCGAGCGCGCTGGCGTAGCCCATCTCGCTCTCCGTGAACGCCTTGCGGAACAGGTAGTAGACGTAGAAGAGCGTGGCGTGGTTCGGGCCGCCCTCGGTCATCACGTACGCCTGGTTGAAGACCTGGAAGGTGCCGACGACACCGACCACCAGGTTGTAGAAGATGGTCGGCGTCATCATCGGCAGCGTGACGTGCCAGAAGCGCCGCCACACGCCGCCGCCGTCGATCGACACGGCCTCGTACAGGTGCCTCGGCACGCCCTGCAGCCCCGCCAGGAAGATCACCATGGTGTTGCCGAAGCCCCAGGTGCTCATGATGATCATCGAGGGCACGGCCGTCGACTCGCCGTAGATCCACTGGGAGCCGGGCAGGCCGCCCTCCCGGAGCAGGGAGTTCAGCAGGCCGAAGTCCGGGTTGAAGATCCAGATCCAGAGCACGACGTTCGCGATGGCCGGGACGAGCGTCGGCAGGTAGAAGATCGTCCGCCAGACGGCCAGGCCGCGCACCTTCTGGTTGAGCAGCAGGGCCACGACGAAGCTGACGATCAGCACCAGCGGGACCGCGCCGAGCGTGTAGTACGTGGTGGTGCTCAGCGACTTCCAGAACAGCTCGTCCTTGACCATCGTGGCGTAGTTGTCCAGGCCGATGAAGTTCGGCGAGGCGCCGATCGTCCAGTCGGTCAGGCTGAAGAACGCCGAGGCCACCATGGGCCCGATGGTGAAGATGACGAACCCCAGGATGGCGGGGAGCGCCATCAGGATGCCCCAGCGTGTCTCGAGGCGGCGCATCAGAGCTCCTGGGTGTGCTGCCAGCCCTGGAGCATGCTGGTGATCTTCGGAGTGACTTCCTTGAGGATCTCCGCGGCCGGGCGCTTGCCGGTCTCGATCTCCTGGAGCGCGGGGGCCAGCACGTCACTGCTGATGGTGGACATGTTCTTGACGCGGTTGCCGAACGTGGGCACGCCGTGGTCGCGGGCGTAGTCCACCACGGCGGTGCGGAACTCCGCCGGGTGCAGCTCGTTCTTCGTCCAGGAGTCGATGGACGCCTGGTCCTCGTAGTACTTCTTCTCCTGCGGCATCCACAGGCCCTTGGCGAACAGGTCGACGTAGCGCGGGTCGTTGTGGAAGGCGAACAGCTCGACCGCCTCCTGCTCGTGCTTGCTCCCCGCGAACACCGCCGACGCGCCCGCCACCTGGCTGGCGGTGAACGGCTCCTTGTACTTGGGGAGCACGCCGATGCCGTAGTCGACCTTGCTCTCGTTCATGTCGAGCAGGCTCCAGTGGCCGTCCACCACCATGGCCACCCGCTTGGTCTTGAGCAGGATGTTGGTGCCCGGCGCGTCGTCGCCGGTCGCGGCGAGCTGGCCGGGGCCGGGCGCGACGCGGTGCTTGTAGACGAGGTCCTGCAGGTTCTGGAAGACCTGGATCGCCTCGGGCGTGTCGAGCAGGCACTTCTTGCCGGTCTCGTCGGCGAAGTCCACGCCGTTGCTGCGCAGGAACCCGTACCAGGCGGCGCCGTAGGTGATGCTGCTGGAGATGCCGAACTGCTTGATCTGCTTCGGGTCGAAGCCCGACTCGTCCGGGTGCTTGCCGTTCTGGTCGATCGTCAGCTTGTAGGCGTTCTCGACGAGCTGGTCCCAGGTCCAGGCGGAGGCGGCGTCGGCGGGCGGCGTGACGCCGGCGGCCGCGACGGCGGACTTGCTGAACCAGAGCAGCTCGATCTCGTTGGCCGTCGCGACGCCGTGCAGGTTGTCCTGGCCGCTCCACAGGTACGCGTCCGGCAGGTAACCGGCCAGCTGCGGATATTTCTTCAAATAGGGGAACAGGTTGACCAGCTTGCCCTGCTGGCCCAGGCGGTACGACATCGCGAGCGGCACATACCCGGCGTCCGGGAGCCGGTTGCTGGCCACGAGCGTGTTGAGCTTCACGTCGTACTCGTCGGGCGTGTAGAGCGCCTTGACCTTCACCCCCGCGTGCTTCTGCTCGTACTGCTTGAGCATGCGCTCGACGGCCGCCTTCTCGAACGTCGAGCCCCAGTACATGAACTGCAGCTGCACGTTCTTCCCGTCCGAGCCGGAGCCCGAGCCGCCGCAGGCCGACGCCGTGGCGCCGAGGGCGGCGAGCCCGCCCAGCTTCAACAGGTCGCGTCTTCTCATCCGCGTCTTTCCTTACGCGAGGGGGATCCAGAGCCGCATCGCGCCGCCGTCGCGGTTGTCCCACTGGAAGTAGGGGACGGCGGTCGCGGTCACGCCGGTGCTGGTCGCCAGGGGTTTCGTGGTGTACGGCAGGCCGTCGCCCGGCTGGTGCACGGCGACGGCGTCGGTTTCGATCAGTACGGTGCGGCCGACGCCCTCGAGGTCGTCGACGGGCTTGACCCGCAGCGGAGCCTGCGGGTCGAGCGCGAGGTCGTCGACCTCCACGCCGTCGGGCTGGTCGGCGTTCTCGAAGCAGTAGACGAGCGGTCCGCGCTCCAGCGCCACGGAGCCCCTGACCGCGTCGATCTTGCGGTGGGGGTAGGTGATCCTGGGCGTCATGTCGAGCCGGAGCTCGACGGTGTCACCGGCCTGCCAGTCGCGGCGGAGACGGAAATATCCGTCCTCGCCGGCCCGGGCCGGGCGGTCGTCGACGTACGTGGCCTCGCTCCAGGCCGGGATGCGCAGGGCGAGTTCCCAGTCGCCCGCCTCCTCGACCGTGACGCGGACGAGCCCGTCCCACGGGTAGTCGGTCTCGATCCGGATCCTCCCGGCGACGGTGCCCGGGACGTACTGGTGCAGCTGCAGGCCGGCGTCGGTGACGGTGGCCACGTAGGCGCCGAGCGAGGCCACCAGGCGCATAATGTTCGGCGGGCAGCAGGCGCACGCGAACCACTCCCTGCGCCGCCCGAGATAGGCGTCCTCGACGAGGTCGTTCCTGCGCTGGAGCGGGTTGACGTAGAAGAAGCGCAGGCCGTCGGCCGAGGTCGAGGCGGCGAAGGCGTTGTAGAGCGTGCGCTCGATCAGGTCGGCGTGGCGGCCGTGGCCGGTGGCCAGGAGCAGCCGCCAGTTCCAGTGGATGCTGGCGATGGCGGCGCAGCTCTCGCTGTAGGCGCGGTCGGGCGGCAGTTCGTACCGCTCGCCGAACGCCTCGCCGTCGTGGCGCGAACCGTGGCCGCCCGTGATGTACGTCTTGGTGGCGACCATGTCCTCCCAGCGGCGCAGCGAGCACTCCAGCAGCGACTCGTCCCCGGTCTCCAGGTAGACGTCGACGATGCCGGACTCCAGGTAGAGCTGGCGCACGGCGTGGCCCACCGCGGTGTCGGCCTCGCGTATGGGCAGGTGGTCCTGCGCGTACAGCATGCCCATGCCGCTGTCCTTGATGAGGCCCTTGCCGCGGTTGTCGATCAGCTTGGACGCCAGGTCCAGGTAGGTCCGCTCGCCGGTCAGGCGGTAGAGCTCCACCAGCGCGGTCTCGACCTCCGCGTGGCCGTCGATGCCGTCGTTCCCGCCGGTCAGGAAGACGTCGACCAGGTGGTCGGCGAGGCGTCCGGCGACCTCGACCACTCCGTCGCCGATCCCGGCGCGGGCGGCCGCCACCGCCGCCTGGAACAGGTGGCCCGCACAGTACATCTCGTGGCTGTACTCGAGCTCGGTGTAGATCTTGTCCGGCTTGACGACCTGGTAGTGCGAGTTGAGGTAGCCGTCGTCCCGCTGCGCCTTCTTCAGGACGGCCGCCGCCCGGTCGGCGAACTCGCCGTACCCGGGCTCGGGCGCGCGGACATGCTCCCAGGAGATCGCCTCGAGCTGCTTGTAGAGGTCGGAGTCCTGGAACCGGTAGCCCTGGAACGGCCCCTCGCCCTCCCCTCCCGCGCGGCGCAGGTTGGGCAGGGCGCCCGAGCGCTCCATCTGCTCCAGGCCCAGCGGGATGCTGGCCTCGTGGTTGATCCGCTGCCACCGCGCGAGCGGCCCACCGGTGATGACCACGTCTGGGATCCCGAGCGGCCGCCATACTGTCCGGCCGGACGGAATGACAGGACTCTGCTGCATCTAGCTCCTCAACCTCTGCCCTTGAGTGAGAAAACTATGGGAATAGGTTTTCTCAATCGGAGGGTAAGGTGTGATACATCACAGGTCAAGGGGATGCTTGTGGGCAATAGGGTGTGACGCGAAAGGGGACTCGGTTGGCCAGCCCTTCCGATGGGACAGCGAGAACCGTCACGATCAGGGACGTCGCGGCGGCTGCCGACGTGTCGATCGGCACCGCGTCCAAGGCGCTCAACGGGCGGGGCCGCATGCGCGTCGAGACCCGCGACCGGGTGCTCGCCGCCGCCGAGCGGCTCGGCTTCCGGCCCAATCCGCTGGCCCAAGGGCTGCTGGCGGGCCGCACGTACACCGTGGGCCTGGTCACGGGCGACAGCTTCGGCCGCTTCAGCATCCCGGTGATGCTGGGCGCCGAGGACGCGCTGGGCGCGGGCCAGATCTCGGTGTTCATGTGCGACACGCGCGACGACCCGATCAGGGAACGGCACTACGTCGAGCGCCTGCTGGCCAGGCGCGTCGAGGGCATCATCGTCACGGGACGGCGCACGGAGCCACGGCCGGGGATCGGCCGCGACCTGCCCGTTCCCGTCGTGTACGCGATGACGCAGTCCACGGACGACTCGGACGTCTCGATCATCCCGGACGACGAGGGCGGCGGGGCGCTGGCCGCCCGGCACCTCATGGCGACGGGACGCACCCGCATCGGCCACGTGACCGGACCCCAGCGCTTCCAGGCCGCGCGCCGGCGCGCCCAGGGGCTCACCTCCGCCCTCTCCTCCGCCGGCCTGTCGCCCGCGGGCGAGATCCTCTACGGGCAGTGGAGCGAGGAGTGGGGGCGGCAGGGAGCCGACGTGCTGCTGCACGCCACGCCCGACGTTGACGCCATCTTCTGCGGGAGCGACCAGATCGCGCGTGGGGTGGCGGAGACGCTGCGCGAGCGGGGGCGGCGGGTGCCCGAGGACGTGGCGCTGGTGGGGTTCGACAACTGGGAGCCGATGGCGCTGGGGTGCCGGCCGCCGCTGACGACCGTGGACATGAACCTGGGCGAGATCGGGCGCCTGGCGGCCCGCCACCTGCTGGACGCCATCGCCGGCGAGCCGACGACCGGCGGCGTCACCATCGTGCCTGCCAGCCTGGTCCTGCGCGAGTCCACCCGCCGCGCCACTCCCTGACGTCCGGGCGCTCCACCCGCACTCCGCCGACGTCCGAAGGGGCTGCGCCCGTGGTGCGCGCCACAGCCGCGTCCCCGCTTCGGCGGACGGTACAGCGGCATGTCGGGCCGCGGCATGCCGGGACGCGGCACTGCGCGGCCGAGCGGTGCGGCGGGGGTTGACCGGTGCTGTGTAACACCTTACTGTGCGCCTGGGAAAACCTATTCCCAAAATCCTTACAAGGAGTCCGGATGGACCGAGGATCCCGCCACGCCCCGAAGGCCGCTAAGGGCGCCAGGCGAGTCACCGCAGCGGCCCTCTTACTAGCCTCCTTACTCAGCGGCGTGCCGCAGCAAGCGCACGCCGCGACCACCGCCACGGTGGTCGACATGTTCGGCAGGACCGTCAACGACTACGGCGTCAAGCTGGTCGACTGGCAGGGCTACCTGGCCAATCCGTACGTCGAGCTCACCGTCAAACCCCCGTCCGACGCGCGGTACCCGGTCACCATCGATCTCAAGGCCGAGGGCACCTCCAGGCTCATGATGGACCTGCCCAGCCAGCTGACCGCCACCGGCGCGACCAAGACGCTGACGTTCGCCAGCGCCACCGACCAGAAGCCGTTCCGCCTCGCGATCCACTCCAAGCGCGGCCCCGGCCAGGATGAAAGTTACACGCTCAAGCTCAACATCCGGGACGCGTCCGGCACCACGACCCAGCAGCAGCTGCCGATCCGGGTGCAGCAGGACGAGAAGACCGCGCTGCAGCCCAGCCTGCCGGTCACGTTCGACTACCGCTACGACAACATCACCGGCTACTTCAACGAGCCGAACTTCAGGACCGCCGCCGAGGAGGCCGTGAAGGACTGGTTCAGGTTCTTCGACATGGCGCCGTTCGACACGGTGGCGGCCGGGGCCGAGACGAACCACCTGCCGGGCAACGACTGGCAGAACGAGATCACGGTCACCAACAACGCCGCCTACAACGGCATGTACGTGTTCTTCCGCGGCATCCAGACGCCGTACTCGACCGGCTACCCCGCCGCCAACGGCAAGTACAGCACCAGGAACGGCCAGCAGGTCGCGGGCCCGCTGCACCGCTCGACCGCGATGATCTTCGAGTACGACGAGGCGAACAAGAAGCTGTTCACCTCCCTGGCCGACGAGGACTGGTACAAGACGGAGATCGCGGGCTCGGTGCTCGACGTGCACGGCCTGGTCATGCACGAGTACGGCCACGCCGTCGCCTTCCACAGCGACTGGGCCGGCATGCGGTCATACGTCCAGAACGGCGGGAACGACCCCGACGTCGTCGCCTACCAGGGCTATCCCGTGCCGCTGGACAGCAGCTACCACATCCCGGGCGACCAGAAGTACTGGGACCGGATCAGCGGGCAGAACGGCGGCTGGACGCACATGTTCCCCACCCGCCGGTGGATGATGACCAAGCTGTCGCTCCTGATCGCGGAGAACGCCGGGTGGAAGCTCAACCGCAACCTCACCCCGTTCCTGCCGCCGTCCATCGTCACCACCTCCCTGCCGTCGGCCACGCCCGGCACCGCCTACAGCCAGACACTGCAGGCCAAGGGCGGCGTGCCGTTCTACGACTGGCAGGTCACCAGCGGCTCCCTGCCCGCGGGGCTGACCCTCGACCGGTTCACCGGGACGATCAGCGGCACCCCCACCACGGCCGGGACGTCCAGCTTCACCGTGCAGCTGCGCGACTACGACAAGCTCAGCACGCCGCAGACCAGGACGTTCCAGCTGACCGTGGGCAGCGGCGGCGGGACCTCCGTGAACGTGGCCGGCAGCGCGACGCCGTCGGCCTCCTACACCTCGCCGTGGGAGAGCATCGCGGCGATCAACGACGGCATCGACCCGCCCAGCTCCAATGACACCGTCAACAAGCGCTGGGGCACCTGGCCCAACACCGGTGCCCAGTGGGCCGAGCTGACCTGGCCGAGCAGCCAGACCCT
>NZ_JBFANV010000109.1:0-31283 GCF_040674955.1 Nonomuraea sp. NPDC049695
AGGCGAGAGGGGACGTCCACGCCGTAGGGGTCACCCTGTACCTCGCCGCCCTCTTCGCCGCCTCCATGAGCCCGGACCGGGCCGCCGCGTACGGCGAGCAGCTCGTGGCACTGTGCGAGGATCGCCACGCGCCGCTCTTCCGCGCGTACGCGCTGTACGCGGTCGGCATGGCCCACTGGGAGCGGGGCGACTGGCGGCAGACCGAGGCCAGGATGCGGGAGGTCACCGCCTTCTGGAGCGCGGCCGACGACCGGTGGGGCCTGCCCCAGTGCCTGGAGGTGCTGGCCTGGACGGCCGGGGCGCGCGGCCGGCACGAGCGGGCGGCCCGGCTGCTGGGCGCCGCCCACCTCTTGTGGGAGGCGGTCGCCTCCTCCCCGATGCGGCTGCAGTACCAGGCGAGGTCACACCAGGAGTGCGCCGAGCGGGCCCGTCACGCGCTGGGGGCCCGGGCGTACACGGCGGCCTTCCGGGACGGCACGCGGCTCGCGCTCTCCCGGGCGGTCGCCTACGCGCTGGAAGAGGCATGACGAGCGCCGCGTTCGATCACGGTGACCCGGCCTCCACCACGCGGGCCTCGCCGTACGGCACCAGCCTGACCGGGCCGATGAGGCCGTACGCCTGGCGCGCCAGTCCGCCGTAGACGGCGGGGTCGGCGACCCTGAGCCGGTTGCCGAGCGGCGTGGCCACCTCCACCTGTAGTCTTCGGACGCCCCGTCCGAGGTCCACGACCGGGTTGAGCTGGTTCACGGGATCCAGGCGGCGCCCGTCGGCGAGCACCCGGCAGGTGTCGGTCGCCTCGCCGAGCTCCAGGTACGCCCCGCTCTCCAGCCGCACATCGGTGGTGTAGACCCCGATGCCGGACACATCGGCCAGTTCGGGAATGTCCGACCAGGGGGACAGCCGGTCGAGGGCCAGCCGGTGTGTCGCGGTGCCCTCTGGCCGCCAGTCGTCCACCTCCAGCCGCCACGACGACAGGGTCACCGGCTCGGGCACCGTGCCGATCACGGTGGTGACCGTCCGGCCGTCGGACAGCGTGGTCGTGTAGGTCCCGGCGCGGGAGGCTCGCACCATCAGCGCGCCCCTGTCGTACCTCACCAGGTCGGCGTCCGTTGCTACGGCGTGAGGACCCTTCACCGTCCCGGTCCCGAAGAGGCCGGGGCGGCCGATGGCCACGATCATGGACTCGCCCGGCCGTAGCCTTACCCGCAGCCGGAGCGCGTCGCGGTCCGCCGCGTAGAGTGCCAGCCGCTCGGCCCGGCCCGTCCACGGGTCCAGGAGGTACGGGACGCCGTCGCGGGCCGTGCGCGCCAGCGTGACGTCGTGGTCGATGGCCGCCACCGGCGGCTTCGGGTTCTCGACGTGCTTGCCGTTGCACAGGTAGTAGAAGTCCACGTCGTCGGCCACCCGGCGGGCCGTGAGCAGTGTGGACCCAGCGGGCGATGCGGTGGCGTACCGCACGTCGGGCCGCACCCCGAGGGCGTCGAGCGCGGCGGGGACGCCGTCCTGGGCGGTCACCATGCGCACGGTGGGCCGCGACAGCAGCTCCGCCAGGAGCTCCCGGAGCCGCTCGTTCTCACCGTCGCGCGCGACGCCGGGCACCGAGGCCGCCCGCCAGTCGCCCAGCAGCACGATCGGCAGCCCCGCCGTGGCGTACTCCAGCAGCCGCCGCGCCACCCGCACGGTCATCGTGCACTCATTGGCGTTGAAGCGGTCGCCCTCGACGAACAGCGCCTTGTACGCCGGCCCGTCCGGCGCCAGCCGGCCGCGCGCGACCCGGGCGGCCGGCAGGTCGAGCAGCGGCCCGCTGACGAACTGGTGGGTCCACCCGATGGGCACGCCGTTCGCGGTGAACCAGCCGGCGCCGATGCCGGTCTTCGTGTAGCCGGTCTGCCGCAGGACCGCCACGTCGGCACGCGGCGCACCTTCCCGCATGACCAGGTGAATTCTTGCGAAATATCCAGATATGTCGGTGATGTGCCGCCAGGTGGGCTGGCGCGGCCCCCAGGACTCGGCGTACCCGGCGGTCCCGTTGTAGGGCGTGAAGGCGGCGAACCCGGGCCAGCCCGCGCCGGGCGCGGTGGCGTACGAGAAGCCGTGCAGGACGGTCTGGTTGAGCCCCGCCGCGTACGCGCCGCCCATCGTGCGCAGCAGCTTCTTCCAGGTCGTGGTGTACGCCCCGCCCTGGTACGCCCCGGCCTCGCAGGACAGCACCTCGCGCCCCGCCAGGTCCCGGCCGCCCGCCAGGCACCGGTAGTCGTCGAGGTTCTTGAACCCCAGCGACTCGCCCTCGGCCACGTCGAGGACCGCCGCGCTCGCGATGGCATCGGTCCGCAGCCCGTACGGCTGCGCCCGCAGCTCCAGGCCGACCGCATGCGCCCAGTCGCGCAGCATCCCGAAATGGTGCTCGTTGAACAGCTCGGAGACCGTGTCCCAGTAGTCCTTGCGCGCGTGCCTCGTCAGCGCGGCGTCGTAGGCGAAGACCTGGTCCTCGTCCGCCAGCACGATCACCGGCAGGAACGGCGCCAGGGCGTACCCCCGGCGCCGCTCGAACTCGGCGAGCAGCCCCGGCGTCCACGGCAGCCCGCCCGCCTCGATCTCGATGGAGTCCTCGAACAGCGCGCCCCCGGACTTCCGCAGCAGCCTGCGGACGGCGGGGGTGAGCAGGCGGGACTCCCAGTAGTCGAGCACCGCCTGGGTGCCGGCGCGGCTGAAGTGGTCCACCACGTACGCCTCGGGCACGGTGTGCGGGCCGGACTCGGGCCGCTGACCGGTCCCACGCTCCCAGTACGCGATCAGCACCCACTCGCCCTCGGCGGGCGCGGTCCAGTCGACGTGCCCGTCACTCACGGGCACCCGCGTCACGGAGCCGGGGTCGAGGCCGGTCTCCTTGCGGGTGGAGTTCGTGCTGTCGATCCTGGCCGCCTGGACCAGCAGCAGGGTGCGGGCAGGAGGCCCGTCGACGGCGGGCGGCGGCGCCTCGCCCGCGTAGGTGGCGCCCGCGGTCACGGTCACCGAGCCGTGCGCCAGCTCCTTGGCCGCGGCCGGGCTCTCGGGCGTGATCGTGGGGACGGCGGCGGGCCAGGAGGGCCCGATGGTGAGGTCGATGGCGAGGCCGCGCCGGGCCGCCTGGTCGAGCGCGGCCTCGACGGCAGCGTTCCACGCGGGAGTGCCCCAGCCGTGCCCGGCCGGGTCCAGCACGGACTTGTCGCGGACGCTGTGGTGCACCGCCGCGATCTCCGCCCCGCCGAACCCGGCGTCCGCGAGCTGGTCCACCTCGCGTCTGACTTCGGCGGGATCCACGTGGGCGTCGGGCCACCACCAGCGCACCATCGGCCGGACGGCTCGCCGCGGCCGCGCGAACCAGACCGCCCCCGCGGAGGCGGCGGAGGCGGGCGAGCCGGTGAGGGCGAGCGGGGCGGCGGTGCCCAGGACGAGGAAGCCTCGGCGCGTGAGGTCGTTCACGGTGCGCTCCAAGGGGGTGCGGGGCCGGACAGTCAGCCCGGCCCCGGGAGGTTCGCCTAGCTCGGGATCGGGTACGGGAACGCGCTCGTCACGCCGATCTTGTCGTACTCCATCTTCGAGGCGTCGAAGCCGTCCGCCCAGTTGGCGTTCGTGACCTCGTTGCACTTGTAGGCCTGGTACTTGTCGTCGCTGACCTTGCCCACCTCGACGTTGGAGATGGAGAAGCCGCAGCCGCCCGCGTCCATGTGGACGCCGCGCGTGCCGGAGTCCGGCATCTGCCCGGCGGGGTCGTTGATGACGTCGCCGATCACCATCTGCGTGACGTAGTTGTCGATCGGGTGCGGCTCGACGTTGTGCACGCCGTAGGTGTAGAAGGCGCCCATGTCGCCGCTGTCGAGGCCGGTCTCCTCCAGGCGGATGTAGGAGAACTTGTTGCCGCGGGCGTAGTTGTCCTCGTTCTTGATCTCGGGGCGGACCTCCAGGCTGATGCCGTAGCGGGCGCTGTGCTTGACGACGATGTTGCTGACCTCGTTGTGGCCGGTGCTCATCAGCTCGATGCCGGCCGCGTCGCCGGGGACGAGCTCGCCGACGTGGTAGATGTAGTTGTTGGTGAACACGTGGTGTCCGGAGATGTCCCCCTCGCCGGGGTAGCCGCCCTCCACCTTGATGCCGTCGCCGCCGAGGTTGTCCAGCAGGCTGTCGGCGACCTTGACCCGTTCGTTGGCGAAGTTCAGGAAGACGCCCGTGAAGCCGCTGTCCGAGATGTGCAGCCTGGTCAGGTCGATGTCGCGGGTGTTCTCCAGCGTGATCATGCCGAACCTGTCGCGCGGCAGCTCGATCTGCCGGTCGTAGATCGGGTACTTGTGCTCGTAGCCGGAGTCGCCCGGGCCGTTCCAGCCGTACCGGTACCACTCGACGAAGTCGGAGTACTGCAGCGCCAGCCCGTCGAAGGAGACGTTCTGCACCCGCTTGTCCGGCGAGGACCCGGTCAGCGAGATGATCGTCTTCACCGTCGGGGCCATGACCTTGTCGATCGAGGTCTTCGGCCAGTAGTAGACCTCGCTGTTGGCGAAGTCGAAGTAGTACTCGCCCGGCTGGTCGAGGAAGCGCAGCGTGTTCTGCAGGAAGTAACGCGAGCCGCTGCGGCTGTTGACGAGACTGAAGCGGGCGTCGTAGTTGAGCGTGAAGAAGTTCTTGCGGAAGTCGGCGCCGCCGAGCGGCACGGTGTCGGTGAACCAGCTCCACGACCCGCCCGACCAGACGACCATCTGCGCGTTCTTGTCGAAGTCGGCGTCCCACTCCTTCGGGACGTCCTTGGGGTCGAAGAAGAGCCAGTTGTGCACGGCCTGGTACTCCGCCTCCGGCATCACCGAGAACAGGTACGGCGACCACAGGTCGTCGCTGGTCCTGTTCGGGTAGCGGGCGGTGGTGGCGCGCTTGCCGTCCTCGAAGAGCGTGTAGAAGCTCCGGTCGACCTTGGTCTTGTAGATGTGGTCGTCGTACTTCTGCCAGCCGGTCAGCGGCTTGGCGCCGAGCAGCCTGGCCTTGCCGGGGCCGTCGGCGCTGCGGTAAATGATCTTGTGGCCGTTCGTGCCCGAGTCGGCCTCGGTGAAGTTGATCGTCTTGTCGACGACGTAGTCACCGGTCTTGACGTTGACGACGATGTCGCAGTTCTGGTGGTTCTTCTTGACCCGGAGCTGGTCGCGGGCCTGCTCGATGGACTTCCACGGGCGCTGGGCGCTGCCGTCGCCGCGGTCGCTGCCTGACGGGGAGACGTAGTAGTTGCAGTTGGCACTGGCGGCGTCCGTACTCGGGGCCGTCAAGCCGCCCAGGAGTAAGACGACCGCGCCCAGAGACCTGAGGATCACTGGCTCTCCTTCACATTCCGCCACCGCTCGTACTCGGCGCGGGTTTCGGGGGTGAGTGGGTAGTAGTCGGAAAGCGCCCCGCCCTCCTCGATGCGGGCGCGGCTGTAGCGCTCCCACTGCTCGTGGTCGGCGGCGGCCTCGAGCACCGACGCGGCCCGCCGGCGCGGCACCACCACGGCGCCGTCGTCGTCGGCCACGCACAGGTCGCCGGGCAGCGCGAGCGCCCCGCCCACGGCCACCGGCACGTCGTACGCCCACGGGAACAGCTCGGCCTGCGAGGCGTAATGAGGGGTCGCGCCGGTGGTCCACATCGGCAGGCCGATGCCGCTCACCCGGGGCAGGTCCCTGATCCGGCCGTCCACGACGATGCCCGCGCCGCCCTTGCGGTTGAAGTAGCGCACCAGCATGTCGCCGAAGCAGCCGGTGTACGCGCTGCCGTAGGCCTGCACGACCAGCACGTCGCCGGGCTCGATGGTCTCGAGCACGGCCCACAGCGCGGTGTGCCGCTCGACGTACTCCTGGCCGAGCCCCGAGGCGATGTCCTCACGCTGCGGCATGAACTGCAGCGTGCGGATCCTGCCGGCGATCTTCTGCCCCTGGGCGAGGGGACGCGGTCCCTCGATGAAGGTCCGCCGGATGCCCTGGGCGTGCAGCTTGGCGCAGGCGGTGGCCGAGCTGATCCGGGACAGCCCGTCCACGAGGACGGGATCGGGTTTGGCGGGCAGCGGCCCGCGAACAGGCAGATCCCAGATGGCGTCGTCCATGTATCTCCTCAGTAGTGCTGGTGCGACGGCGTGCGGACGCGCGCGGTCGTGTGCAGGTCGAGCCGGATGCGGCGGCCCGGAGGCAGCTCGACGAGGAGGCGCGGCCCGTCCACCGTCACCTCCTGCTCGGACTCGGTGGTGGGGGGAGAGGTGTAGGAGCGCGGGTCGCCGGGGAAGCCCTCGCCGGCCCGGGTGACGACCGCGCGGTCGATGTCGTGCTCGCCGAACGCGCCTGCCTGCACCACCACCCTGCGGGTGCGGGTGAGGCCCAGGTTGACCAGCTCGACGCCGGTGCCGTCGGGGCGTACCGAGTCGACCAGCGCGGCCACGTCATGGGGCAGCCCCGGGCGATAGCGGTCGGCGTCGAAGTAGGCCAGCCGGGTGGGCAGCACGCCGCCGTTGTAGAGCACCTGCGGGGTGCCGGTGACGAGCTGCAGCAGCGCCTCGGTGAGCACCGGGTTGAGCCGCTGCCAGTGGTGCACGTGGATGGCGCCGGGGTCCTCGTGGTCGGCGTCGATGAGCGCCATCCGCCGCTGCACCTGGCTGAGCGCGGTGGACAGCATGGCCTCGGGGAAGCCGGGGTTGGCGCCGCGCAGGAACTCCAGCCAGGGCGCCTCGTGCCCGGCCTCCTCCTTGTTCCTGAACGGGCGCACCGTGGTCCAGTCGTAGCCGGAGGCGGCCCGGAGCCGGTCGATCCGCTGGGCGTCCCGATGTCCCAGCGAGGCGTGCCAGAGCCAGACGGGCAGGCCGAGCTGCGGCGGCTGGAAGTCGAACCAGCCCTGGTCGTCGTGGCGGTTGGGCACCAGCATGGTGGGCTTGCCCGCCTCGTCGCCGAGCTCGGCCAGCCAGCGGTCGCTGATGCTCATCTCCGTCTCGGTCACGCCGGCCTGGACGGCCTTGTCGTACACGGCCTCCAGAGGGGCGCGGCCGATGTCGAGCGCGGCGTCGTCGCCGGTCAGCAGGTGGGCGTTGAGCGCGGCGATCGCGGCGGCGGCGCCCACGCTGTAGAGGCCGTGCGGCCACTGCCAGCCGTAGTTGCCGCCGTACCAGCGGCCGCCGTGCAGCTCGCCGACCTCGCCGGACGGGCCCACGTTGTCGGGCAGGATCCCGTCGTTGGCCTCGGCCCGCCGCTGCCAGGCGCCGATGTAGCGCAGCGCCCACTCGCGGTAGCGGTCGTCGCCGTCGTACAGCCAGGCGTTGACGGCCAGGCTGGTCGCGGCCAGGTTGACGGCCACGTCGCCGCGGCCGAGCCGCTCGCTCATGGCCGCGCCCATGCGGGCGGCGTTGTTCGGGTCGGCCAGGTCCTCCCACTTCGTGATGCCCGGCAGGTCCCGCAGCGGCAGCCCGTACGGCCGCATGCTGATCAGGTCCGTGTGGTAGGAGGCCCACTCCCACTGCAGGCCGTAGCGGGGGCCGCCGCCGCCGTTGTGCGGGGCGCGGATGATGTCGTGCTCGGCGTCGTAGTTGGCCGAGCCGGGCAGGTAGAGGTCGGCGAAGCGGCGGGCGCGGTCGCGGAAGCGCTCGTCGCGCGGGTCGGCCGCGCAGATGCCGTAGAACAGCAGCAGCGACTCGCCCTGGTGGAACCAGTCATAGCCGCGTTCGAACTCGTCCACCAGGTAGCCCAGCTCGGTGAGCTGCGCGGTCACGCCCTCCCAGTGGTGCTTCGACGCGTCCAGCAGGTCGTCGGCGCCGCCGAGCTGGTAGAGCGTCGGCCAGTTGAAGAACGCCTCGTAGAAGTCGTCGGCGCCGTCCCTGTCGGCGGCGGGGCCGTGGTAGACCAGCCGCCCGTCGGGCCCGCAGTAGCGGGCGGCGAAGGCCCGCCAGGCCTCGTCGAGGGCGTCGAACAGCCTGCGCTCGAGCACCGCCCAGGCCGGTGGCACGCCGAGCGGGACGGTCGCTGTGATTGCTCGCATCTTCACCCTTTCGTTGCACCCGCGGTGAGGCCGCTGATGATGTGCCGTTGCATGAAGACGAAGAAGACCAGCAGCGGCGCGATGGCCAGCAGCAGCGTCGGGAAGACCACCGTGTAGTCGGTGGAGTACTGGCTGACGGCCGCGTAGACGCCGGTCGTGACGGTGTAGAGGCCGCTGCCCGGGCCCAGGATGATCTGCGGGTTCACGAAGTCGTTCCACACCGAGAAGGTGTTGAGGATGACCATCGTGGCGACCGCGGGCCGCATCAGCGGGAAGACGATCTGCCAGAACGTACGCAGCCTGCCCGCCCCGTCCACGGCCGCCGCCTGGTCGAGGACGGCCGGGACGGTGGCGATGTAGCCGGCGTACAGGAAGATCGAGAAGGGGAGCGTCAACACGGTTTCGAACAGCACGAACCCGCGGATGGTGCCCATCAGGCCGAGGGTCTTGAGCACGTACACGACGGGGATGACCAGCACCTGGCCCGGGATGAACGTCCCGGCCAGGAAGAACAGCATCAGGATCCGGAAGCGGCGCTTGGGGCTGCGCGCGATGACGTACGCGGCCGGGGCGGCCAGTGCCACCGACAGCACGTTCACCGACACCACGAACAGCAGCGTGACCGCGTACCCCTTGACCACGTTGAACTGCGGGTTCGTGAGCGCCCTGCCCAGGGGCTCCAGCGTGAGGTGCCCCAGGCCGAACGGGTTGCCGAGGATGTCCTGCTGGCCCTTGAACGCGTTGACGGTCAGCACGTACAGGGGGATGAGCATGAAGGCGACGGTCGCCCAGAGGAAGGTCCTTCTCACTGGTGCACCGCCAGTTCGCCGCGCCTGCGCAGCTTGGTCACCACGAACGCCAGCGCCGCCGTCACCAGCATGAGCAGCACCGACTGCGCGGAGCCGAAGCCGAGGCGGGCGTCGTGGAAGGAGTTCCACAGGATGAGGTAGGCGACGGTCTGCGTCTGCCCGGCCGGGCCGCCCGCCGTCAGCGACACCACCAGGTCGTACGTCTTGAGCAGCGTCACCAGCGACAGCACGATGTTGACCGTCACCGACGGGCCGAGGGCGGGCAGCGTGACGTTCCTGAACACCTGCCGGCGGGTCGCGCCGTCGATGCGCGCCGCCTCGATCAGGGAGTGCGGCACGGCCTGCAGGCCGGCCAGGTAGAGCACCACGTTGACGCCGAACCCGGCCCACACCAGCACCGCGATCATGGTGATGGTGGCCCAGGCCGGGTCGGACAGGAACGGCAGCACCTGCCCGCCCCACCTGGTCACCAGGTTGTTGACCGCGCCAGTGGTGCCCAGGATCGCCGACCAGAGGAAGCCGACCACGAGGGCGCTGAGCACGTGCGGGTAGAACAGCACGATCCGGAAGAACGTGTTGGCCTTGGAGGCGCCGTTCACCAGGAGGGCGAAGCCGAGGCCGAGAAGGTTGAGCCCGGCCGTGCCCGCCACGGCGACCAGCAGGGTGACGACGGCGGCGCGGCGCAGTTCGGGGTCGTCCAGGAGGTCGAGGTAGTTGGCGGCGCCGACGAAGGCCGGGTCGGCGCTGAAGCCGTCCCAGTCGGTGAGGCTCAGGTAGAGCGCCAGGCCGACCGGGATGACCAGCATCACGGTGTAGAGGACGGTGGCGGGGCCGACCATGATCGCGTTGGCCCAGCCGTCGCCGCGCTTTCGTCTCGGGAGGGCGGGTGCTTCAGGGAGTGCTGGGGGTGCTTCCCGGGTGAGCGTCATTTGCGGCCGGCCAGCCAGCGGTCCACGCCCTCGGCCACTTCCTTGGGCGATTTGCCCACGTACAGGCCCTGGACCTCGGTGTTCCACGCGGCGTTGAAGCCCTTGGGCAGGGTCGCGTCGCCGTACCCCTCACCCTGCGGGACGCCGGCGGGGGCGCTGTCGAGGATCTGCTGCACCTGCTTGTCCAGCGGGGTGAACTCGCGCTCCACACCGGCACGGAAGTTGCCGTCCTGCTTGAGCTGGCTCTTGATCGCCGCCGGGTCGGTGACGAGCCACTGCACGAGCTTGAGCGCCGCGTCCTTGTTCGGGGTCGACTTGAGGATCATGTACGGGGCCGCCATCGTGGCGCCCTGCGGGCCCGGGTACTGCTGGCCCTTGTCGACCGGGGCGGGGAAGACGCTGACCTCGAAGTCCTTCTTGGCCTTGGCCTCGGCGGCGGTGAACCAGCTCCCCATGACGTACATGGCCGACTTGCCGGACAGGAACGCGGTCTCGGCGTCGGCGTACTTCATGCCCAGGGCGTTCTTGTCGACGTACCCCTTGTCGATCCAGGTGCGGTAGCGCTCCAGGTACGGCAGGAGCGACTCGCCCGCCTTGAGCTTGCCCGCCTTGACGTCCTGCTGCCAGGTGGGGTGGAGCTGGGCGCGCGACGGGCCGGAGAACTGCAGGAGCTGGAGCCCGGTCAGGAACTCGCCGCCGGTCTGCAGCGGCAGCCAGCCGGCCGCCTTGAGCTTGCCCATCGCGGCGTCGAACTCGTCGAGCGTGGTCGGTGGCTTGTCGATCCCCGCCTTCTCGAACGCGCTCTTGTTGTAGAAGACCAGCGACTGCGCCTGGACGCCGACGCCGACCGTGTAGATTCTGCCGCCCAGGCTCGCCTCCTTGACCAGCGGCGTGTCCTTCGTCCACGGCTGGTCGGTCAGGTCGAGCATCTGCTTGGAGAGCGTCTCGTCCGCCGTCAGCGTCTCGACCACGTCGGGCGCGTTGCCCGCCGCGAGCTGCTGAGGCAGCGTGTCCGCCACGCCCTTGCCGGTCGGCGCCTCGACCTTGACGTCGATGCCGGGGTTGGCCTGCTCGAACGGCTTGACCAGGCCGTCCCAGTACGCCTGGGTGAGGTTCGGGGTGATGTTGACCAGCATCCTCACCGTGACCTGGCCGCCCTCGCTCTGCTTCGCCTGGGAGTCACCGGCGAAGCCGCCCCCGCCGCAGCCGGCGAGCAGGAGCAGACAGCAACCGAGTGCGGTGGGGGCGAGGAATGGACGGGGGGAACGCATCGCACCTCCAAGGGGCGAGATCACGACGCCTTTTAATGGGTCGATACTCGATTAGCGATTATTTAATACGTTGGTCACATAGCCTCGTCAAGGGGCTATGCGGCGCTACAAATAAGTTTCAAGCGGGTAGCTGAGTCATAAATACGTTAAGGTGGGGCTGTGGCTGGACGCACTGACGACAAGCGGCTGGTGCTGGGCGAGGAGGAGCTCGCCACTCTTCGCGAGTGGGCGGAGGGCTCCTCCGAGGGGTTGGGGCTGCGCAGCCGTATCGTGCTCGCCTGCGCCGACGGGCTGCCCCGCAAGGAGATCGCCGACCGGCTGGACGTGAGCACCGCGACGGTGGCGAAGTGGCGGGCCCGCTTCGTGGAGCGGGGGCTGGACGGGCTGGCGGACGCGCCGCGGCCCGGCCGGCCGCGCAGCGCGGAGCGGCAGGAGGCCGAGCGCGTGATCGCCGCCGCGGCCGGCGGCTCTGCCGTGCCCTCGACCCGTACGATGGCCCGCCAGCTCGGGCTCTCGCAGTCGACGGTGGCGCGCATCTGGCAGGAGCAGCAGGTCGCGCCGCCCGCGGCCCGGCTGCTGCCCAGGGAGCTGCTGTCCGACCGGGTCTACGCGCTGCTGCGCGGCTGGATCGTGTCGGGGGAGCTGGTGGCCGGGCAGCGGCTGGTGGAGGCGGAGATCGCCCGCCGCGTCGGCACCAGCCAGGCCCCGGCCCGTGAGGCGATCAAGCGGTTGGCGCACGAGGGGCTGGTCATCTCCTATCCCAACCGGGGCAGCTACGTCGCGGAGATCTCGGACGAGCAGGCCCGCGAGGTCCGCGACATCAGGGTGCTGCTGGAGGAGTATGCCGCACGCGGCGCGGCCGTCCGCATCCAGGCCGACACGTTGCGCGAGCTCTCGGCCGACGTGCTCACCATGCGGCAGGCGGCCCGTGACGGGGACATCGGCGCCTTCCGCGACGCCGACCTGGCCTTCCACCGGCGGGTCTGCGCGGCCTGCGGCAACTCGTTCCTGCTGCGGTTGTGGCGGACGATCGAGTCCAACCTGTGGAGCCTGCACGTGGTGGGCAACCCGCTGTGGAACGGGGACTGGACGGCGATGGCCGGTCACCACGACGACCTGGTGGCGGCCCTGGCGTCGGGCGATCCGGACGAGGCGGCTCGCCTCTTCGCCGCCCACGCCCGCGGCGAAGCCTCCCGCACCCGGCCCCGCACCCGCCCGGACGCTGCCTCTGGCCTGTCGCGTGGTGCGCGGGCCGACGCGCCCTTCCTCGGCGTCCCGACGTTCTCGGACACGGCACCCGAGACAGCCCCCTGACACGGCCCACCGCGTCTTGTGCCCGCTTGGGGACGCCCCGCGCTTCGCCCGCGTCACCGTGGCGGCCCAGACGACGCCTCGGGGCGCGTTGCACGTTGCGACAGGGGACCGCCCGTGAGACCCCGGCGTGCCGCGTGGGCGGAGCGGCGCCGCCTCCAAGGCAGCGCCGCGTCGGCGGGACGTGGTGCGGTGGAGCCCGGCGCCCGTGCACGGTGCCCGCCCAAGGGACGCGAGCCCGAGCGCGCCGCGCCGCGTCCTCCCGCAGGGGTGCCCGCCCGTGCGTGCCGCGCCACCGGGGTGCGGTGGCGCGGTCCCACGCGCCCTCAGGTCGACGGCGCGACGTCGTAGGTGGCTCCTCGGTGGGTGTCGAAGACGAGCACGCCCGCCTCAGGCCGTTCGGCCGTGACCGGGCGTCCGTGGGACGTCACCGTCACCGGCTGGGCCGTCCGCAGCGTGAGCTTGCGCCCCAGGTGCGAGCAGATGCGCCCCCGGGACAGCGCCCCGCCGCTCCACGACACGTCCACCTCGAAGCCGCCCCGCGCCCGCAGCCCCCGGTACGACCCCGTGGGCCAGACGGCGGGCAGGGCGGGCAGCAGGTGCACCTGGTCGCCGTGGCTCTGCAGGAGCATCTCCGTGATCCCCGACACCCCGCCGAAGTTGCCGTCGATCTGGAACGGCGGGTGCAGGTCGAACATGTTCGGCGCCGTACGGGCAGGCAGCAGCAGGTTGGACAGCCGCTTGTACGCCTCAGGGGCGTCCAGCAGCCGGGCCCAGAAGTTGATCTTCCAGGCCAGCGACCACCCGGCCCCCGCCTCGCCGCGCAGCTCCAGGGTGCGCCGGGCGGCGGCGGCGAGGTCGGGGGAGAGGCGGGGGTCGATCTGGTGGCCGGGGAAGAGGCCCCACAGGTGCGAGATGTGGCGGCTGCGCGACAGCGCGGCGTCGCCCCGGTAGTCCTCCTGCCACTCCTGGATCTGCCCCAGGTGCCCGATCTGGTTGGGAACGAGCCGGGCTCGGGCCTCAAGGGCCTTGGACCGCATCCCGTCCTCGACGCCGAGGGCGGACGACGCCTCCGCGAAGGCCGTGAAGAGGTCCCGCAGGATCTGCATGTCCATCGTCGGCCCGGCGCAGATGCTGACGTTCTCGCCGCCGTCCTCGTGGTGCCCGACCTCCGGCGAGTGCGACGGGTTCGTCACCAGGTAGCCGCTCCTGGGATCGGTCTGCAGCGTGTCCAGGAAGAACTCCACCGACCCCTTGATCAGCGGGAAGTGCTCGCGCAGCCGCCGCTCGTCGCCCGTGTAGAGATAGTGCTCCCACAGCATCAGGCACAGCCACGCCCCGCCGCTCGGCCACACGCCGTAGAACGCGAAGTCCACCGGAGCCGTGCCGCGCCAGCCGTCGGTGTTGTGGTGCGCCACCCAGCCCTTCGCGCCGTACTGCGTCTTGGCGGTCCTGGCCCCCGACTCGGCCAGGTCCTTGATCAGGTCGAAGAGCGGATCCATGCACTCGACCAGGTTGGCGGGCGCGGCGGGCCAGTAGTTCATCTCACAGTTGATGTTGATGGTGTACTTCGACTCCCACGAGGGCGTGAGCGAGTCGTTCCAGATGCCCTGCAGGTTGGCGGCGTAGCCGGGCGCGCGGGAGCAGGAAATGAGCAGGTAGCGGCCGAACTGGAAGTACAGGGCGGCGAGCCCGGGGTCGGTGTCGAGCTGCTTGCGCGCGATCCGCTCGTCGGTCGGCAGCGCGGCCGCCTCCGACGTGCCGAGATCGATCTCCACTCGGCCGAAGAGCTCCTGGTAGTCCCGTACGTGCTTGCGCCGCAGCACCTCGTACGGCTGCCCGCTCGCGCGTACGAGATGCCGCCCCGCCACCTCGGCCGGGTCGCCGCCGACGTCCTTGAAGCTGCGGTAGCTGGAGCCCATGGAGATCAGCAGCGTGACCTCGTCGGCGTCCTCGACGATCAGCGTGCCGCCGTCCGTGCGGACCGTGCCGCCGCGGCCCTCGGCCTTGGCCACGGCGCGGAAGCGGACCTCGCCCTTCAGGCCCTGGGTGTCGCCGCTCACGCCGTCGAGAGCGATCGAGTCGCGACCGGCCGAGGAGGACGAGGACGTCTGCGGGCTGGAGAAGGTCGCCTGGAAGCTCACCGAGCCCGGCTTGTCGGCCGTGTGCCGTACGACGATGACCTGGTCGGGGTTGCTGGCGAAGGCCTCGCGCGTGTGACGCACGCCGTCCCGGACGAACGTGACGGTGCTGACGGCCCGGGTCAGGTCCAGCTCGCGGCGGTACTCCGTGAACTCGGCCGAGCCCGGGTAGGTCAGCGCGAGGTCGCCCAGCACCTGGTACGCCGCCTGCTCGCTGGGCTTGCCGAGGAACTTCTGGTCCGCCAGGTTCTGCGCGGCCTGCCACTTGTCCTCCCAGACCCACTGCCGGATCTGGGGGAGTGCGGCCAGCGCCTCGGGATTGTCGTAGGTGTGCGGCCCCCCGGCCCAGATGCTGTCCTCGTTGAGCTGCAGGCGCTCGGTGGCGACCCCGCCGAACACCATGGCCCCGAGCCGCCCGCAGCCGATCGGCGTCGCCTCGAGCCACGCCTGCGCCGGGCGCTTGTACCAGAGCACCAGGGGGTTGCCGCTCGGCTCGGACGCGAATGCCGGGTTGCTCACGAGCAGGGAGCCCGCCGCGGCTCCTAAACCGGTCTTGAGTACGCCTCGTCGTGTGTAGCCGTCGTTGGACACAGTTACTCCAGAAGGCAGTGAGAGGAGCGCGTGGATGCGTACGACCTGTCCGGCGTGAAAGCCGCTCACAGGGACGCCACGGACGCGGTGAACGTAGGATGTATCTTTACGCCACTAGGTCATCTGATGTCCATACCTCCCGTCGATCTAGCAGAAAGATGGGAGGTCTGCTAATTTGCCGATCATGGAGAGGTTGGATTGACCTATGACCCGCATTGACGCCCACCACCACGTCTGGGACCTCGCCGCCCGCCCGCACGGCTGGCTCGACGCCGAGCCGATGGCGCCCGTCCGCCGCACGTTCACCCTCGACGACCTCGCCGGGCCCGCGGCGGCCGCAGGGGTCACCGCGACCGTGCTGGTGCAGGTGCTGCACGACCTCGCGGAGACACGGGAGTTCCTGGCCCTGGCCGCCGGGTCCGAGCTGGTCGCGGGCGTCGTCGGCTGGATCGACCTCACCGCGCCCGACGCCGCCGACACCCTGGCCGGGCTGCCGGACGGGCTGGTGGGCGTCCGCCACGGCGTGCAGTCCGAGCCGGACCCCAGCTGGCTGACCCGGCCCGACGTGCGGCGCGGGCTCGCCGCGGTGTCCGCCGCCGGGCTCACGTACGACCTGCTCACGCTGCCGCACCAGCTGCCCGCCGCCGTCGACACGGTGGGCGCGCTGCCCGAGCTGACGTTCGTGCTCGACCACCTGTCCAAGCCGCCGATCGCCTCGGGCGAGCTGGAGCCGTGGCGGAGCCGGATCCTGGAGCTGGCCGCGTACCCGAACGTCTACTGCAAGCTGTCCGGCATGGTCACCGAGGCCGACTGGGCGTCCTGGCAGGTGGCCGACCTGCGCCCGTACGCCGAGACCGTGCTGGAGGCGTTCGGGCCCGAGCGGGTGATGTTCGGCTCCGACTGGCCGGTCTGCCTGCTCGCGGCCGAATACGAGCAGGTGGCGCAGGCCGCGGACGAGCTGTGCGCGGGGCTGTCGGAGGGCGAGCGGGCCGAGGTCTTCGCCGGTACGGCCCGCCGCGCGTACCGGCTGCGTCAAGAGACGCGGAACGTCGTGCGGTAGGTCCGCGACTCCTGCGGGCCGAGCCAGATCATGCTGCCGTCCTCCCTGGCCGCCGCGTCGCCCGACACGTGGTGGGTGGACGGCTCCAGCCCGACCGCGTAGTTGCCCGAGCGCAGGTTCAGCCACTCGAAGAAGTACGGGAACTCCTCCGCCCGCCACTCCACGCTCACCTTCATGCCGAGCCGGTCGTTGACCACCGCCACCCGGTGCAGCCCGTCCGCGCCGGGGTTGAGCGCGTGCTCGTACACCTGCTCCACGAACCCGGGCGCCGGCCCGGGGAAGGTGACGTGGTCGGCCTTCTGCTCGGCCACGCTGTCGCTCTGCCAGAGCGTCTCGCGGATGTCGGCCTCGAGCCGGGCGCCCTCGTCGAGCAGCGGCCAGCCCAGATTGATGTGGTAGAGGTACATGTGCGGCGCCGGCTCGAACCCGGCGTTGGTGACGGTGTCGACGAGCCTGATCTCGTTACCGCCGAGGTCGGCCTCGATGCGGCGGACGAGGCGCAGGTTCTCGGCGAAGACCGCGGCCTGGCGCACCTCGCCCTCGGCCCACAGCACGCAGCGGTCGCCGTCCCAGCGCTCGCCGTAGCCGGTGAGCCGGGCCGGGATGTTGCCCACCCGGCCGTGCAGCCCGTGCCGCACGGACTGGCGGGGCGGGTAGCGGTAGGCGTCCGCGGGCACGTCGCCGCCGAAGAGCGTGTGGTCGAGCCCGGCCGTGACGATGAGCCCGGAGAACGAGCGCAGCCAGGACAGCCCGTCCTCGTCGGCGTTCTCGTGCAGCCCGGGATGGCGGAAGCCGGTGGGCGAGCGCCAGCCGAACGAGCGCCCGGCGTGCTCGGCGTGCCCGATGTCCATGCACCTGTCCACCAGCACGTCGAACGCCAGCCCCGAGCCGGTGCGGAACTCCAGCGTCCTGATCCCGCGCTCGACCCCGTCCCCGAGCGTCACCAGCCGGACCCCGCCGGCCGCGCTCAGGTCCCCGGTCAGCTCGGCCAGCCGCCTGCGGTCGGGCGTCATGCCATCACCCACCCTCCGTTGACTTCGATGGTCTGTCCCGTGACGAACGACGCGTCCGGCCCCGTGAGGAACGACACCACGGCGGCCAGCTCCTCGGGCGTGCCGCGCCGCTGGAGCGACTGCCGCTCCAGGACGAACCGGTTGTACGCCTCCGGGTCCTCGTGGATCTCCTCGGCCGCCGTCGGGAAGGCCCCGGGGGAGACGCAGTTGACCCGGATCTCCCGCGGACCGAGCTCGCGCGCCAGCGCCCTGGTCAGGGCCGCCGCCGCGCCCTTGGTCGCCACGTACGCGGCCAGGTCGGACCAGCCGCCGTGCATGGTGATCGAGGCGATGTTGACGATCGCGCCGCCCTTCAGCTCGCCCATCTGCCTGGCCGCGTGCTGGGCCGCCAGCCAGTAGGCCCGCTGGTTGACCGCGTGCACGTCCTCGTACTCGGCCAGCGGCACCTCCAGGAACGGCCTGGCCGGGTAGACGGCCGCGTTGTTGACGAGGATCCCGACCGGGCCGAGCCGCGCCGCCGTCTCGGCGAACGCGGCCTCGATCGCGGCCGGGTCGCGCAGGTCGGTCTTCAGGTTGAGCGCGCCTTCCAGCGTGCCCGCGTCGAGGTCGAGCGCCGCCACCTGGTGGCCGTCGGCGGCCAGGCGGCGGACGATCGCCCTGCCGAGCGCTCCGGCCGCTCCTGTCACGAGCGCCGTGGTCATGCGTGCCTCCATTCCTTGTGCAGGTCCTTGAGGAGATCGCGGGCCTTGACGCCGGCGAGCAGCCCGTCGCGGATCAGCGCGGACGACCTCTCCTGAAGGGCGATGTAGCCGGGGAAGCGCGGCCTGATCCAGGCGGCCTCCAAGGTGGCGATCGCGGGGTCGTCCCGCCAGGCGGAGCGGGCCGCGGGCTGACCGCCGAAGGCGGGGAACAGCCCGCTCTGCACGGGCTCCGACAGCAGGCGGCGCAGGTGGGCGCGTACGGTCGCGCGGATCGCGCCGACGCGCCGCCTGGAGACCACGAGCCCCGTGCCGCCCAGCACGCTTCCCGGCGTGCGCCCCGGCCAGCAGGGCGCGTCGGAGAAGGCCAGCGGGTACGCGGTGTACTGGTACACCAGGGGGCAGTAGTCCGAGGTGTCCGCCGTCATGGCGTCGAGCACGCCGATCGGGTTGAGCAGCGACACCGCCGGATCGGCGAGCGCGAGCAGCTCCGACATCAGCTCCAGCGCCCGGGTCCCCTCCTCCTCGTCGAGGAAGTCGCCCGAGCACAGCGCGCAGAACATCAGGAAGGCGTGCGGCCCGCCCAGGCACAGCGCGGTCCGCGTCCCCTTGGCGAACTCCGCCACCTCCGGCCAGGTCCTCGGCGCGTCCACGCCGGGACGGGCGACGGCGACCTGGGTGGCGGCGTCGAGCGGCAGCGCCCACTGACGGCCGTCCAGGTGGTAGCTGTCCCAGGTGCGGCCGACCGTGCCCGCCCGCAGGCGCGCCAGCTCGTCCGGCTCGAACAGCTCCTCCATCGGCACCAGCGCGTCCGTCGCCGCGCCCAGCCCGGGATGGTCGATGACGAGCACGTCGTACGTCTCGCACAGCCTGGCGATCGGCTCCGACTCGAAGCCCTCCAGGGGCTGCCGGTCCCACCCGATCGGCTCCGGCACGTCCCCGTACGGGTTCTCCCCGGCCAGGTCGAGCCGGGTCAGCTCGTCCAGCGGCGCGTACCCCCGGGGATGGTCCCAGGTCAGTCCTCGCATGCCAGCACGCCCTCCGCCACCAGCTCGGCCGTGCGCTCCGCCGGGTAGCCGAGCTCCTCGAGCAGCTCCCTCGTGTGCTCGCCCACCAGCGGGGCGCCCCTGCGCACCTCCGGCGGGGTGGCGCTGAAGCCGTACGGGAAGCCGGGCGTGGTGACCGTGCCCTCGGTGCGGTGCTCGTAGGTGACGAACGAGCCATTGTGCTCGACCTGCGGGTCCGCCACCAGCTCCGCGTACCCGTACACCGGGCCTGCCCACAGGTCGTGGCGGGCGCAGATCTCCAGCCACTCGGCGGTCGTACGCTCCGGCAGCCTGCGGGCCACGATCGCGGTGATCTCGTCGCGCCTGGTGTGGCCGTCGGCGTCGCCGTCCATGCCGGCCAGCTCCGGCAGGTCCAGCGCCACGGCCAGCGCGTCCAGCCGGGGCATGCCGAGCGCGAGGTAACCGTCCTTGGTGGCGAACACCCCGTACGGCGCGCGGATGTAGGTGTGGCCGTGCGGCTCGCGGCCGCGCCGCTGCGGCACCCCGCCGACCGTGAAGATCGACAGCTCCTGCATCTGCACGGCGATGGCCGCGTCCAGCATGTTGACGCTCACCCGCTGGCCCTCGCCGGTGCGCTCGCGGTGGAGCAGCGCGGCCAGCGCGCCCTCGAACGCGCTGTAGGCGGTGATGGCGTCGATGGCGTACGTGCCCGCGGGCGCGGGCGGGTCGCCCTCGCGGCCGGTGCTCAGCATGGCGCCGCTCATGGCCTGCAGCAGCAGGTCCTGGCCCGGCCTCGACAGGTACGGGCCGGTCTCCCCGTAGCCGGACATGGAGACGTACACGATGCGGGGGTTGATGCCGCTGATCGTGGCGTGGTCCATGCCGAGCCGCTCGGCCACGCCGGGACGGTAGTTCTGCAGGAACACGTCGGCCGTCGCGGCGAGCTTGTGCACGATGGCACGGCCCTCGTCGGACTTGAGGTTGACGGCGAGGCTGCGCTTGTTGCGGTTGAGCGACAGGAACGAGGCGTTGACCTTCTTGCCCGTCGCCCCGCCTGCAGGCGCGTGCCGCTGCCACTCGCCGCTCACCGGCTCCACCTTGACCACGTCCGCGCCCAGGTCGCCCAGCCGCATGGCGGCCAGCGGGCCCGCCATCGCGATGGACAGGTCGACCACGCGGTAACCGTCCAGGACGCCCATCAGCGCCCCTCGAAGACCGGCTCGCGGCGCTCGGCGAAGGCGGCCCTGCCCTCGGCGGCGTCCTGCGTGGCGAAACAGATGGTCTGCAGGTCGCGCTCGTACTGGATGGCCTGGTCGAGCGGCATCGCGTAGGCCGCCTTGAGGTTGGCCTTGGCGGTCTGCGCGGCGATCGGCGGCCGCTTGGCGATCGTCCCGGCCAGCTCCAGAGCCGCCGGCAACAGCTTGTCCTGCGGGAACACGTCGGTGACCAGCCCCCAGGCCAGGGCGCGGGCGGCGTTGACCGGGTCGCCCGTCAGCAGCATGGTGGCGGCGTTGCCCGGCCCGACGGAGTGCGCCAGCAGCGCGGACTGGCCGCTGCCGCCGATCCAGCCCAGCTTGATCTCCGGCGCGGCGAACGTCGCCGTGTCGGCCGCCAGGCGGATGTCGCAGGCCATGGCCAGCTCCAGGCCGCCGCCGTAGGCGTAGCCGTTGACGGCCGCGACGATCGGCTTGCGCAGGGCGCGGACCGCGTCGCCGTAGTCGCCGCGGTTGCGGAACTCCCACGGTGTGGCGTACTCGTCCAGCTCGCGGATGTCGCTGCCCACGCAGAACGAGCGCTCGCCCGCTCCCGTGAGCACCGCCACGCGGACGGCGGGGTCGGCGTCCACCCGGCTCAGGCAGGCACGCAGCGCGGCGGCCATGTCGGGGGTGATCGCGTTGAGCTTGGCGGGTCTGTTGAGGGTGATGACGGCCACGGGGCCGTCCACGTCGATGAGGACGTCCAAGGTCGGCTCTTTCCGGCGGAGGGTTTCCAGCAAGGGAGGCGGGGTTCTAGCAGCAGAGGCGTACGTGCTGCTCGGCGTCGGCGCGGGCGACCTCGACCACCTCGCGCATGGCCTCCTCGGCCTTGCGGTGGTGGCGGCGCCTGATCGCCAGGGCCACGCGCTCGTGGCCGGGCAGCGTTTCCTTGTTGTGCGCGACCGAACGGGTGTGCACCTGCCGTACCGAGCGCAGGGCGATGCTGATCATGTCGTAGATGTAGAGCAGCAGGTCGTTGCCCGCCGCGGCGAACACGGCTTTGTGGAAGGCCAGGTCGGCCTCGATGAACGGCTCGGGGTCGTCGGCCGTGGCGTACAGGGCGGCCAGGGCCTCGTCGACGCGCTGGATCGCGACCGCGTCCGCCCGTTCCGCCGCCACCCTGGCCGCGCCGGGCTCCAGGGCGACGCGCAGGTC
Source organism: Nonomuraea sp. NPDC049695 (assembly GCF_040674955.1). Lineage (NCBI taxonomy): Bacteria > Bacillati > Actinomycetota > Actinomycetes > Streptosporangiales > Streptosporangiaceae > Nonomuraea > Nonomuraea sp. NPDC049695. The sequence goes on from NZ_JBFANV010000109.1 coordinate 21,249, forward strand.
GGCCAGCATCCGGATGTCCTCGGGGCGCGGCTCGGGCTCGAACCGCCAGCTCAGGACGTCGGGGTCGAGCAGGTTCCAGGACTCGCGCGGGCGCACCCTGGTGCCCGCGCTCCGCCTGGTCTCCAGCAGGCCCTTGCCGGCCAGCACCTTCACGCCCTCGCGTACGGCGGAGCGGCCGATGCCCAGCTCGCCGACGAGGTCCTCCTCGATGGGGATGGACGTGCCGGGGGCCAGGGCGCCGGTGACGATGCGGGGGCCGAGGGCCTGGACCACCTGGGCGTGTCTGTCCCGTTTGGGATCGATTGCCACGCCCTGGACGCTACCGCCAGCGCCAGATTTTTCATAGCATTTCATCCGATGAAGATGAGATTTCATCGGATGAAGTGAGGCCCATGACGAAGAGGCTAGGACTGATCCACACCTCCGCGACCCTGGTCGACGTGTTCGCCAAGCTCTGCGCCGAGCACCTGCCGGGAGTCGAGACGTTCAACATCGTCGACGACAGCCTGATCAAGAACACCATCGCCGCCGGCCACCTCACCCCGCAGACCGCCCGGCGCGTCGCCGGCCACATCGGCTCGGCCGAGGCGGCCGGGGCCGACCACATCCTGGTGACCTGCTCCTCGATCGGCGCCGCCGTCGAGGCCGCCGAGCCGCTGACCGGCGTGCCGGTGACGCGGGTGGACCGCCCGATGGCCGACCGCGCCGTGACGCTCGGCCACCGGATCGGCGTGCTCGCCACCCTCTCCACCACCCTCGACCCCACCGCCGACCTGGTACGCCGTCGCGCGACCGCCCTGAACAGGGAGATCTCGCTGACGGCCAGGTTGTGCGAGGGCGCCTTCGAGGCCCTGATGGGCGGGGACGCCGCCACGCACGACGCCCAGGTGGCCGAGGCGCTGGTCGCGCTGGGCGGCGAGGTGGACGTGATCGTGCTGGCCCAGGCGTCGATGGCCCGCGTGGCCGGTACGGTCGAGGCCCCGGTCCCGATCCTGGCCAGCCCGCCGCTCGCCATGGAGCACCTGGCGGCGGTGCTGTGAGCGGGCCGATGGCGGCTTCGGCGGTTCCGGCGCCGGGAGACGTGCTGTGAGCGAGCAGATCGTCGCCACGTACCGCGTACTCACGCGCCTGCCGCTGGAGCGGGCCGTGAGCGCGATCGCGGGGGAGCAGAGCACCGGCACCTTCGTCAGCGTCCGCGGCGAGACCGACGAGCTGCGCGCCCGCCACAGCGCCGTGGTGCTGTCCATCACGGAGCTCCCTGCCCCTTCCGAGCCCCTGCCTGGGGCGATCGGGGACGGGCCTGTGACGGCGGGTCTGGTCAGGATCGGCTTCCCGCTGGAGAACACGGGGCCCTCGCTCACCAACCTGCTGCCCGTGGTCGCGGGCAACCTGTACGAGCTGCGCGAGCTGGCCGGGCTCAAGCTGGTCGACCTGGAGCTGCCCGCGGCCTTCGGCTCCTCGTACCTGCCTGCCCGGTTCGCGGTCCCGGGCACCCGGCGGCTGGTGGGACGCCCGTCCGGGGTGCTGATCGGGACCATCGTCAAGCCGAACGTCGGGCTGCGCCCCGCCGACTACGTGGACCTGGTACGTGAGCTGGGCCTGGCCGGGGTCGACTTCATCAAGGACGACGAGGTGAACGCCGACTGCCCGCCCGCACCGCTCCCTCAGCGCGTACGCGCGGTCACGGCCGCCCTCGACGAGGTGGAGCGGCGGACCGGGCGGCGGCCGATGTACGCGTTCAACATCAGCGACGAGCCCGACCGGATGCTGCGCAACCACGACATGGTGGTGGCGGCGGGCGGCACCTGCGTGATGGTCAACCTCAACATCGTCGGGTTCCCCGCGGTCGCGATGCTGCGCAGGCACGCCAGGGTGCCGATCCACGCGCACGTCACCGGCATCGGGGCGCTGGCCCGGCATCCGGGGCTCGGGATCGGGCACGTCGCGTACCAGAAGCTGGCCCGCCTGACCGGCGTCGACCACCTGCACTGCGGCGGGTTCCACAGCAAGTTCTACGTCACGGACGACGAGGTGAGCGCCATGGTGGCGGCCGTCCGCGAGCCGCTGCTCGGCGGCTTCCCCTGCCTGCCCGTCCTGTCGTCCGCCCAGTGGGCCGGCACCGCGCCCGTCGCCCTGGAGCGCACGGGGACCACCGACCTGCTGGTACTGGCCGGGGGCGGGGTGCTCGGCCACCCGGACGGGCCCGCGGCGGGGATCGCCAGCATCCGCCAGGCGTGGGTGGCCGCCGAGGCGGGCGTCCCGCTGGACGAGGTGGACGAGCCGGAGCTGCGGTCGGCGCTGAAGCACTTCGGCGGGGTGATCCAGAAGTGAGGCGTACCTCCGCCCGCCGCGATGAACGGGCGGCGTCGTGACGCTGTTCGCGTTCGTGGCGGATGACTTCACGGGGGCGACCGACGCGTTGTGGCAGTTCAGGCGGTTCGGGCTGACCGGCTCCCTGGTCACCGACGTGGCCCGCCTGCACGACGCGCACGACGTCATCGGCGTCGCCACCACCGCCCGGGCCTCCGCGGACCCGGTGTCGGTGGCGCTGCCCGCGATCGAGGCCGTGGCGGCGCTGAAACCGCTGGTCATCCAGTACAAGGTCTGCTCGACGTTCGACTCCTCGCCCGCGCACGGGAGCATCGGCGCGGTCATCGCGGCACTCCACCGCGAGGGGACGGCGCGGGGCCCGGTGCCGGTGCTCGCCGCCCAGCCCGAGCTGGGCCGCTACACCTGGTTCGCCAACCACTTCGTACGGGCGGGCGACGAGGTCCACCGGCTGGACCGCTACCCGCCGATGCGCGACCACCCCGTCACGCCCGCGTCGGAAGCCGACCTCCGGGTACGGCTGGCCGAGCAGGGCGCGGGGCCGGTCGGCTGGCTGCCCGCGTCGCCTTTCCCACTGGAGGAGGCGTACCGGGCGCTGGGCGGGGACGCGGCCTTCGTCGCGGACGCGCTGACCGAGGAGCACGTCCGGGCGCTCGGCCGCCTCCTGCTCGCCGACGCCGCCGACCGCGCCCCGCTGTGCTGCGTCGGCTCCGGCGGCCTGAGCTACGCCCTCGCCTCGGCCTGGGCCTCAGGGGCGGGGCCGCGGTCGGGCGGGCGGCCCGATGGCGTGGGGTCGGGGTCGGGCGGGCGGCCCGACGGCATGGGGGAGCGCCGGTCGTACGGGACGCTGGGACCGGCCGCGCCGGTGCTGGTCGTGTCGGGCAGCCGCTCCCCGATCACGGCCCGCCAGATCGACACGGCCGAGCGGGCGGGGTGGCGGGTGCTCGACGCCTCGGACGGCCTTCGGCGCGCGACCTTTGACGGACCACCGGACGTGACCACCGGCTGGGGCTCCTTCGCGGACCTCTTCGCCCAGGTGGCGGAGAGCCTGGGCGAGGGCCGGCACACGATCGTCCAGTCGACGCGCGGCCCGGCTCGCGACCCCGCGGCCATCGGCGACCTCCTCGGCCGGCTCGCCGCGGCGACCGTCCGAGCCGGGCTGGTCGGGCGCCTGGTGGTCGCGGGCGGCGACACCTCTGGCCAGGTGGTGTCCGCCCTCGGCGCTCGCTCGCTGGACGTGGTCGCCTCGCTGGCCCCTGGCGCCCCGGTATGCGTGCTGACCTCGGACGACCCTGCCTGCGACGGGCTGGAAGTGGCGCTCAAAGGGGGCCAGGTAGGCGGCGACGACTATTTCCTCGCCTTTGCACGCTGAAAGCAGTGGGGAAGACAAGAGAGTCGATGGCAGAAGAGGCGCAGGGCGTCGCGGTCAACCTCGGGCTCCGTCAGAGGCGCGCGAGGCGGCCCGCTGCGGCAATCACACGGCGACGCGGCCTTGCTGCGCGCCGAGACCAGCGAGCGCGACTGCATGGACGGCTGTTGCGCTCAGCGGGTCTGCCAGGCCGGAATGTGCGGTGTCGGCATGGCGGCGTACAGGGGAGGTGTGAAGCGGAGAGCGGCGCTGATGGTTAGACCGCCTAGCCGTCGTAGCCGCAGATGACCTCACCGCCGTACCAGCCTCACATGTAGTGCATCATCGCGACGCCGACCCCCGCCGCGGCGAGCCCGATGGCGGGACCGCCCAGCGCGAAGGAGCCGAGGCTCACCGTCACCACGACCGCCGCGACGAGCCCTCCGCCGGGCCGCGGGCGTCGCCTGCCGTACGACGGCCGGGGCTCCTCCCTCCATTCCCACGGGCACCGGCGCCGCAGCCTCCCGGCCGGCCACAGGCGGGTGCCGTCGTCCAGCACCACCACGGCCCGGCGGAACGGCCACCCGCCGACGTGGGCCCGCACCTGCTCGCCGTACTGGCTGCGCTTGCGAGGGCGCATCCGCTCCAGCGCCGGGTCCCAGTAGACGCGCTGAAGGTAGCGTCGCGCAGGCCCTCCGCCGGCGGGCACCACGGTGAACCGCAGGTAGCCGGCATACCAGGTGCCCTTGCTGGTGCTGCTCGTCAGCAGCAGGACGGGGAGCCCCACCAGCAGGCCGAGCACGACGCGTAACACCCAGTCGCCCGGTAGCGGGAACTCGTCATCCTGCCAGGGAAGACCAGCTTGTCCGGGTGGTCCGGGTCATAGCGGATGGCCAGGCCCATCCCCGGGGCCAGTTTGCGATCCTTGCCGCCCTGAATCAGCGTGACATGGCGCACGATGCCCGGGTCGATTCCAGGTCGGCCGCCACGTGGTTGCCCGCGTCGTCCTCGTACAGATCGATCACCACCGCGGTGGTACGCGCCGTCGCGCGCGCCTGCTGCGCCAGCCGCCGGCGCGGGAAAGTGCCGGCCCGGACGGGAGCGGGGCGAGATCGCTGGAGCGCCTGAAGGGGTAGCAGCTTCACCGGCTGCGCTGTGGAGCCTCCTGATGGCGATCCACCGATGACGATGGCATCGCCGCCGTACCACCGTTTCTCATCAACGGCGCCATTTTTCGTCGCGGGCGTCCCGGTAGCAGGGCCACTGAATGAGTTGCTTGCCGGCGGTGCGGCTCGAGGCCACACCGAGGCATTTACCGGAGTAGACGTTGACGATGGCGCCGTCCTGGTACCACCACTTCTCATCGACAGCGCCATTGCACTTGTACTGGATGGCGCCGGTCCCGTCTTTGAGGCTGGACCCCACGCCTATGCACTTCTTCGAGTAGTTGTTGCGCAGGAAGAACGCCTGGCGTCCGTGACTGTCCTTGGTCGATACCCAGTCCCAGAGCTCGTCCGGCGCGTGGTTGCAGCCCCACTGGATCACCGGAGCCGAATTCCGAGTTTTGCTGCCGACGCCGACGCACAGGCCGCTGAAGCGGTTTTGGATGTGCCTGCCGGACGCACCGGCGGTTCCGGAGGACGACGCACTCGCCGTTCCGGACGACAACGTGACCACCGCCAAGGTCGCGGCGATCATTCCAGACACCATTGCCATTCTCATAGCTGACTCCCGTTCTGCGCTTTGGGCTGGTTGTCTTGTTGTGGTCGAGCGGAATCGGTAGCCCGCCTTGGGGTGGCCAGGGCCGGCGTCCCGATGTCCTGCGGGGTTTCCACGTTTTTGGGCGCGCCGATCAGCGCCACGCCGAGCCTTTTGGAGAAGTAGAGGTCCACGGTGTCGCGGCCTGTCGGGTGCGGTTCCTGCTGCTTTCTTGCCCTCTTGCAGTCATGCCATCTTCGACCCTTGATCAGGATCAAAGGTTCGCCGTAGGCCGGCATTTTTCGGGCGCCGTCCCGCGCGTGCCCCGCCGACGCTCCGGTCGCCGTCATCGCGACCGCGCGGGCCGGGCTCGGTGACCGCCTGGCTGGAACGTCTGAGGCTTTTCATTCGTCATCCGAAGTGTGACGAGCTCTTCAGATCTCGACGAGCGGCTGCGTGCGGCGGCCGCCCGAACGCACCGTGCCGACCACCTGCGGCGCCGGCACGCGGCCACCGCGGAGCAGCTCCAGCAGGCCCACCAGACCCTGGCCGGCCTGGAGAAGGATCTGTCCAAGGAGGAGGCCGACGTCACCCGCCTGGAAGGCGGGCTGACCGCTTTCCTGGCCCGCCTGGTGAACCGGCGCGAGGAGCTGCTGGACCGCGAGCGTGCCGAGGCCGCCGCCGCCAGGCAGCGGCTCGACGGCCACCGGGCCCGGCTGGCCCAGATCGAGGCGGACGCGCGGGCGATCGAGTCCGAGCTGGCGGGACTCGCCACGGCCTCGGAGGAGTACGAGAAGCTGCTGGCCGAGAAGGAGCGGCAGCTCCTCGCCCGCGGCGATGCCCGCGCCAGTGAGCTGACGGACCTCGGCGCCGCCCTCGACCGCATCTCGGCGCAGCTGCGCGAGCACGCGGAGGCGTACCAGGCCGGGCAGGCCGCACTCCAGGCGCTGGCCCAGGTGCTCGGCTACCTCGGCTCGGCCAAGGGCGCCTCCACCTGGGACCTCTTGGGCGGCGGCCTGATCGCCGACGCCATCGAGCACAACCGGCTGCGCTCCGCCGACGAGGCCGCCTGGCACGCCCAGCGGGCCCTGGACGTCTTCTCTCGCGAGCTCGCCGACGTCGGCGTCTCCGCGCGTGCCCGCCTGCCCAAAGTGGACACGCGGTGGTTCGTCGACACCTTCTTCGACAACATCATCACCGATGTGCTGAAGCATCAGCGCATCGAGAACACCCGCGCCGAGGTCGAGCGGACAGCCCGATGGGTCCAGGGCATGGGGACGCACCTGCGGCACCGCGACGCCGAACTGTCCGAAGAACGAGCGCGACTGCTGGCCAGGCGGGAGGAGCTGCTGCGCGGTTGAGACGTCCGAGCGGGCGCTTGTAAGCCTCCCGACCTCTCGGTCCAAGGATAAGGAGGACCTTGATTCTTCTCTTTTGGACTGGGAAGCACGCATGAGCTTGGCCAGTGGCCTGATGGCCGCGATTCTGGTCGGAACGAAACTTCAACACGCAGGCTTGACGGGGAAGACCACCCACAAAACCGACTCGTCGGCACCGGCCGCCCGCTCGGGCCGGTAGCACCGAGGCAGTGCACCTGACATGACTGACGTGCCTGAAGACCCCAGATACTCCGTCAGAATCCGAAGCGGAACATTCGGTAGAAGTTCCTGGTGGCGGGGATCGCGTTCATGAGCCGGTAAACCGTGCGGTAAGAGCGCACGGGAATCCTCGCGAACAGGGAAGCCAGGGGGACATCGTCGATGTACCGGAAACCTGGATTCCACCGTTCGATCTCCCGGTCGTCCCGAATCGCTGTCGAGTAGGACGGGTATCCCTTGCGGGCCAGACGCTTCGACATCCGCTGGGTCATGCGGATGACCCACGGGGCGAATCCATCGAAGATCAGCTCGCCCCTGCTGAAGCGGTCGGTGAACTGGTGGAGGAGTCGCTTGTTCTCGTCTTCGGTGAGATACATCAGCAGCCCTTCGGCGATGACCAGCACCGGATGCTCCGTGGGGATCTCCTCCAGCCACCTCGGCTCGGTGACCGAAGAACCGATGGTCTGGTACCCCTCCGGTTCCGGATAGAGCTTACGGCGCAGGTCGATGACATCGGGGAGATCGACGTCGAACCAGCGGGCACCGGCCGGCAGGTCGAGCCGGAAGGCCCGGCTGTCCAATCCGCAGCCGAGGTGCAGCACGACGGCGTCCGGATGCCGGCGGAGGAAGTCGGCGGCCCATTCATCGAGTTGCCTGGCGCGCAGTGCCAGCAGGAACCGGTTGCCCGCGCCGCCGCGCATCATCAGTTTGCTGAAGTCGTAGTCGATGTGATCCACGATCTGGGCCGCGACGTGATCCCGCAGAATCGAATCCTTCGAACGGCTTTCCCAGGCCCGGAGATATAGGGTGATGAGCATCGTCTGCTCCACGCCGGTGAAGTCGGCCTTCTCCGTCATCTGCCCGTCCTTTTCGCCGCGCGGTGGTCCGCCCACCGCCGCATGAATTCATCGCGGATCTCGGTCGCGGAGAACTCGCAGAAGTCGCGGAGCTCCTCGAGATGATCCCGTTGTCCCGGGCGGCTCTGGCCGATCACCGACAGCCCGAACTGGGCCGCCTCCACACCGGCCCGCATGCGATCCAGCTGCCTGCAGCACGCGCGTGAAGCCGCCGGGCGCCATCCGGCAATGGTGCTCGCGGGTCGATGACGGCAGCCGCTCCACCATGCCGCCTTCCTGCATGGGCCGGATGACCGTGCTGATCGAGGCCTTGCTCGCTCCGAGCGCGGCCGCCAGTTCGGTCAGCGACTGCGGGGGCGGATCACAGATCATCAGCCAGCCGTAGATCCGTCCCATCGTCCGGGGACCACCCACCATCTCGAAAAACAGCCCGAGCCGGTCGACGAACTCGGCCTCATCCGAAGAGATCTCGGCCACTACGCCCACCTTGATGTGCGAGGCCGGACGTACCTGCGAGGTCAGCCGGGGTAGTCGTGGAGGAGCAGCGCGGGACCTGCTCACGCAGACGGGCCGGGGCGCCATGGGAGTCCTCGACCAGACCATGCGCCGCCGGCCTCGGCTCGCCATCACCAAAGGCAGGACGAAGGTCCGGCACCACGCCCCGGTCACCGTCTTGCCGATGCTCGGCGAACGCGAATGATGACGCGGCCACGGCGCCTGTCACGGGTTGACCGACTCGTCGCGGGCCGCAGCATGTGGAACACAAGTGGAAATCCTTCGGCAAGGAATAGCGAATGCCGTGGTCACCGCCGTCTGGCTGGTGGCGCATGTGGTTCTGTGTCTTCGAATCCGCGAGCGCACCAAAGGTATGGCCTTCCTGCGATGACCATACCTGGATTTTGGCGCGCTCCCGGAGGGACCACCTCCAGCCATTGACAAGGAGACCGCCCATGCCGAAACCATCGCGTTTGCTCTCCACAGGGGTAGCGGCGGCTGCGCTGCTGGCCACCATGGCCATGTCCGTCACCTCACCGGCGTCCGCAGCCCAGCCCGTGAACGGGCGCGAGACTGTCGTGACCGAGCTCGACTACAACAGCACGGGCTGGAGGTACCGCCAGGTGCCGCCCGCAACCGACGTTCCCCTGTTCTACGAGCGGGGCTTCGATGACAGCGAGTGGGAGACGGGTCAGGCCGGTTTCGGCACCGCCAGTGGCTGCTCGTTCAACAATCCCGAGAACGTCAAGACGTCGTGGGCGCGCAACACCGACATCCTGGTACGCCACTGGCTCCATCTCCCGCGGGACGCACAGCAGGTCCGCATCCAAGGAACGATAGACAACGACGCCCAGGTCTATCTGAACGGCCATCTCGTGCAATCGGTCAGGAGCGGTTCCTGCAGGACCGGCGCCATCGACGTCGTCGTCCCGGCGGAGTACCTGGAGTGCTGCAATCTGCTCGCCATCCGTGGACACGACTACGGAGTATCGACCTACCTGAACGTGCGGGTGACGTACGTAAAAACCAGTCAGGTGTGACGCTCATGTGACTGCCGAGTACGGCGGGGCAGTCTGAGCAGAGGGCCTTGCTCAAAGGCGGGCGCCGCACGCCGCCGGCGTGCGGCTGCCGCGCTCGAGCTGCCCGCCGACACCGAGCTGCTCTTCATGCGTGACTCGCGGAGCGGCGCCGCCTGCTGCCGAAGCCCTCCGCGCCCGTCCTCACGATAGCGTCGTCCGGACAGAAAACCTTTTCGCTCAATGTTGAGATGGTCCTATTGACGCAGGTGGTGAAATCGCCTTATTTTACCGAAAACGCTTTATAAAGCATCTCTCAGTGGGCGTTTAGGCATGGTTGGTTGGCGTATGCCCAGATCTGCAGTCGCAGCCTTTTGGCCTCTTTTCCCTGTACGTGCAGCTTTGCGCAGTCCTCACCGCCCATGCGAGCGACCATTTGATGATGAGATGGCGCTCAAATTCCGTCTGGTCTAGAAAAGTGGTAGAAGCTCCCGAATAGCCGAAGCCCACTATCGATCACATCTTTCGGGTAGAAGCTCCGCCATGAGCGAACGGAAGCCGTACCCCAGCGACATTTCCGACGCCCGCTGGGCCTTAATCGAGCCCACCTTGACCGCCTGGCGGCAGGCCAGACTCGACCGCCGGCCCACTGGCCAGCCAGCCTCGGTCGAACTACGGGACGTCTTCAATGCGAT
>NZ_JBFANV010000110.1:0-31090 GCF_040674955.1 Nonomuraea sp. NPDC049695
GCCGTAACCATAAAGACACAGTCCACTATGGGCTGATAGATGCCATAAGTCTCTGATCAGGGCATACGCCCAAGAATTTGGTTTTAGAACAAGCTCAGTGCCTGTGTACAAACCGATCGTCAGGGCGAGGTGGGTCGCGCAAGTCGCCGCCCCATGGGGCGATTATCAACCACGACACTACGGCCGCGTGGTGCGCTGCTGAGCGGGCCAGAGCCCATGACCGCGCCCCGTGGCTCAACTCAAGAACCGTGTGAACATCCACGCATCGAAGCGTTCCTGAAATTCCGCTTTCGCCGCTTCGATGACGTCATCCGGGTCGTCCGCAGGGAAAAGGCCGAACTGCTCGTCCAGCCAGGCGAGGTATTCCTCGCGAGCCGCTGGTTCCTCTGCCTCTTCGTCCTCCTCGTAGAAGACGTACTGCCAATCGCACGCGATCGGGCAGTCGAGGGAACCTAGGAAACGGAAGAACTCCCGGAGGTCGCGGGCGATGAGATGGATCCCGCCCTCGTGCCCCAACAAGACGATCGGGACGGCGGCCAGATCGCTCTGGTCGTCGAACCGCCACAAGGCGAACAGAGAACCCTGGTAGTCGGCGTCAGCGAAAGGAAGCAGCCGTTCGATGAGCTCCGGATCTTTGAAGAACGCGTTGTATCCGTAAGTGGTCAGCCCGCCCCAGTGTGTGAAGCCCTCGTTTGTGGCATCAACGAACGCCTTGAGGAGATTCAGCTCGGGAATGGGTGAGTATGCATCTGTCATCCGGGGCCTCCGTGGGCACAGAGCAAAGAGCGGCGTTCACGCTACCGCGAGACGCCGACGTATTCGCGCGAGGTGGTGGCGACGGTCTCGGCGGCCCGTAGCGACTGCGAATCGATGATCCCAGCGCTGGGCTCGGGCTTCCCTCCCTCGGCCAGGCGAACGTGTTCGCGCAAGTCATTGTGTGGACAGATGATGGTCGCGAAGATAGTCTCCGTGCAGATTATCTGTCCGGTTGAGAGGACGTACCCGTGTGGACCTATGAGCACAGTGTCGAGACCAGCGCGAGCTCCGAGGCGATCTGGCAGAGGTGGGCGGACGTCGCCGGCTGGGGATCCTGGAACGCCGACATCGAGGACATCCAGATCAGCGGCCCGTTCGCCGCGGGGACCGAGATCACGATGACGCCGCGCGGGCAGGACCCGGTGCGGCTGCGCATCGCCGAGGCGACCGTCAACGAACTGTTCGTCGACGAGGCCGACATCGACGGGCTGCTCCTGCGTACCTTCCACCGGCTCGACCGCATCGACCAGCACCGCACACGAGTCGTGTACCGGATGGAGATCACCGGCCCCGCGGCCGACGAGATCGGCCCGCACATCGGTCCGGCCGTCACCGCCGATTGGCCGGAAACCATGGCAGCCCTGGTCAAGCTGGCGCAGGGCTGATGGCCCTCAACCCCGGCGACAGCCCCGGGTTCCTGCTCTGGCATGCCACCCTGCGCTGGCAGCGCGACATCACCGCGGCCCTCGGCCCTCTCGGCCTGACCCATGTCCAGTTCGTCCTGCTCGCCTGCGCCTGGTGGCTCAACACCCACGGCGAGCAGCCCAACCAGCTGGACCTGGCCCGTCAGGCCGGGACCGACGTCAAGATGACCTCCCAGGTGCTGCGTGCCCTGGAAGCCAAAGGCCTGGTCGGGCGCGAGGTTGACGCCGCCGACACCCGCGCCAAACGGGTGAATGTCACCGATGCAGGCGCCGAGCTGGCTCCGCGTGCCATCGCCGCCGTCGAGAGCGTCGACGCGTCCTTCTTCCAGCCGGTGGCACGTGACGACGCGTTGGCCCTGCTCAGCCGCCTGGCTCATCCGGACTCCTGAGGTTCCCGGGCGGGCGGGCTCATGCACGCACGCGACGCGCACGAGCCGCACCTCAACCGGAGATCATCCGAAGAGCTTGGAAGACATCCACCCCGGAGTGCCGGGAAGCGGTCTGACGGGCTCCAGGAACGTCTGGACCTCGGCGGGCGGGACGGCCGGGCAACGGGCGCCCGGCGACGGCAGGGTCCGCGAGATCAGGTAGGCGTCGATGGCCTCGGTGGCGCACGTACCGCGGCGGTAGACGATGTGGCCCCAGCCCTCGTACGTGAGCAGCCGGCCCGAGCGGCCCAGCTGGCCGGCGGTGCTCACGGCCCACGGGTAGACGGTGGCCGGGTCGTGCAGGGAGTTGACCACCAGCACCGGCGTGCCCGTACGGACCTTCAGGCGATGCTGCGGGTTGGGGATCGGGTCAGGCTGACCGAGGCACGAGACGACCGGGCCGAGCGACAGAGAGCTGTACCGCATGTCGGGCGCGATCTTCGCCAGGCGGCGCAGGTGCTTGGCATACTCCCTGTAGTCACGGATGGGCAGCCGGAAGTCCAGGCAGAAGATCTGCATCGGGTTGGGGCTGACCTCCTGGGTCGTGCCGGCCGCCATGGGCAGAGCACCCGGGCTCGGCGCCCGGCCGCTGTCGAGATCGGCCAGCAGCTGGGAGAACGGCTGCCAGTTGGCCGGATCGTAGAAGTGGTTCACGGCGGCGCCGATGAGCATGAACGCCGTCACCTGGGTGCCGGGCTCCTCCGGCGCGTGCAGCTCGCCGCGGTCGGCGCGGGCCAGCAGGTCTCTCCAGAACGCACGGACGTCCTTCCCGTGCTGCAGGCAGCGGCTGTCCCGCTCGCACCAGGCCACGAACTCGTTGAACGCGTCCTGCGCGCCCCAGGCCTCGGTGTCCATGAACCGTTGCGTGCCCAGACTGTGGTCCATCGTGCTGTCGAGGACGAAGGCACGGACCCGCTGCGGGTAGCGCTCGGCGTACAGCTGGCCGAGGAGGGTGCCGTAGGAACCGCCCCAGAAGGTCAGCTTCTCCTCGCCGAGCGCGGCGCGGAAGGCGTCGAGGTCGGCCGCGGTGCTGAGGGAGTCGACGTGGTCGAACAGCGGGCCGGTGCGGGCCCTGCAGTCGGCACGCAGGCGCTCGTTGTAGTCCAGCGCCCGGTCGAAGTCGGCCTGGCTCTTGAAGATCGGATCCGGGGCCTGCATGAGCAGGTCGGTGGAGCAGACCACGGGGTGGCTCCGGTTCGTGCCGCGCGGGTCGAGGCTGACGATGTCGAAGCGGCGCAGGACCTCGGGGCTGAACCTCCGCGTACTTTGGAGGACCAGGTTCACCCCCGAACCGCCGGGGCCGCCCGCCCCCAGGACGAGCGCGCCGATCCTGGCGGCCGGATCGGCGGCCTTGCGGCGGGCGACGCCCACGTCGAACGTGCCGCTCGCCGGTCGGTTCCAGTCGATCGGTACGGCGAGCGTCCCGCATTCGACGGCCGGGTCTTCCTGGCAGGGTGCCCAGGAGATCGCGTCCGAGGCGGCCTGCGTCGTGGCTGAGGCCACCGGGGTGAGAAGGGCGAGAGGGGCTACGAGCCCGAACAGTAATGCGGTGAATCTTCGCATGAACTGATCTTCAACCGGCTTCGGGCGGCTGAAAATCGGGCGGAAGTATGGATTGGCGGGTCCTTCGGGAGGATGACGGCAGTGGGCCCGTGGTCCTAACCGCACCGCCTGCGAACCGAGGAGAATCCACCGGACGAGCAGTAGCCGACCTGCCTTAGCGATGTTAAATTCCTCCTTTGCATCGCTAAGGAGGTGGCTGGTGATCAAGGTGATGACAGCCGACGGTACCGAAGCGCGGGCTGTTGACGAAGGACAGGGCCCGATCGTGCTCGTTCTCCACCCCGGCCTCGACGACGGCTCGTCCTGGCGGGAGGTGGCCGCCCGGCTGACCGCGCGTCATCGGGTCGTGCGGCTGCACCGGCGCCGGTACCGGCTCGATATCGGCGGCGCGTCCTGCACGGTCGCACAGGAGGTCGAGCACGTCCTGGCGGTGGTGGCGGCGCTGGAACGGGTGATGCCGCGGGTGGAGCGGGTGGTGCTGCGCGGCCAGGGGCACGCCGCCCAGGTCAAGGCTCCCGGTCAGGTCGCCGCCGTCATCGACGCCTTCGCCGCCGAGGTTCTCGACCAGGCCGGCCGATGAGGGTCAGTTTCTCCGTGCCGCCCGGTGCAGCCGCAGCAGGGCGCGCAGCGCAGCCAGGCTGGGCCGGGTGAGCCGGATGTCGCCGTGAGTGGCGGTCCAGCCTGAGTGGTCCCGCTGGAACGACCACCCTGGGAACTCCCGCGTAGCCTCCTGGAGCAGTCGTTCCATGACGAAATCGGCACTCGGCGCACTGGTCATGAGCGCAGCGTGGCACTCCGGACCCGTTCCGTGACGAACTCCAGCAAGAGATCTCCCTGTTCGTCCCGCCCGAACTCCTAGTTCGTGATGTCGTGGCGTTCGGCGAGCTGGCGGACCTCCGGCGCCCACGACGGCCGCGCCCGCCGGGCCAGCGAGCGCACCATCTCCCGCAGCAGGAGCTTGTGGTCCAGCTCCTCGGGTGACTCGCGCTCGATCCGCAGCAGGTGGAGCAGGCTGGCGGCGTCGTCGCCCACGTCCTCGCAGGCGCGGGCCACCTGGCTCAGGTGCGTGGTGCGCCGCTCGATGGAGGGCGTGCGCCGCAGGTCGATGTCGTCGGCGATCTGCAGCACGGCCTCGGGGCGGCCGGTGTCGCTCTCGATGCCGGCCATGTGGATGGCGACATTGGTGGGCCCGAAGAAGGCCAGGTCGTAGACGGCGGACGCGTCATCCACGCGCTGCGCCAGCTGCGCCGCGGGCCCGCGTACGCGCTCCCTGGCCTCGTCGTCGTTGCCGCCGCGGGCCGCGCTGACCGCGGCCAGCAGGTGCAGCGCGCCGAGCGCCTTGATGTGGCGGTCGTCGCCGTCGGCGACATGCGGCTCCAGGGTCTCGAGGCCGCGCCGGGCGACGTCGTACGCGATCTGGTGCATGTCATCCGACAGCATCGACTGTCCCAGATTCCAGTACGCCCACGCGCGGATCAGCGGATCCGCCGTCTGCTCCGCGAAGCGCATGGCCCGGTCGGCGGCGAGATGCGCGAGGTCCACCCGCCGCAGGTGCTTGAGCACGCCCCTGGCCAGCATGTACGCGTCCGACGCCACGTTGTGCGCCTGCGGCGTGCCCTCGAGCGCGAGGTTCTCGGCGTCGGTGATCAGGGACGGCAGGGCCGACATCAGGATCGAGTAGCGGCGCGTCGAGGTGAACCAGGCGTTGCGCGCCGACGCCACCCGTTCGGCGAGCTGGTCGGCGTCCGGCGGTTCGATGTCGGGCGCCAGCGAGCGGCACGTGAACAGGGCGCGCTCGATGTCGCTGATCTGCGGCCTGCTGGGCTCGTGGGAGTCGCGCGGCGCCTCTCCCAGGAGCACGGCCGTGCGCACACCCAGCACTTTGGCGATCTCACGGAGGAGGGGGAGGGAGGGCGTCCGCTTGCCGTGCTCGATCAGCTCGATGTGCCTGGGGGTGCAGCCGGACTGGGTCGCCAGCGCGGTGGTGCTCATGCCTCTTCGTTCGCGCTGGAGCCGGATCATCTGCCCGGTGCTGATTTCGGCCATGGGCGTGGCGCCTCCTGGGTCGGTCCCGACGTCACATCAGGCTAGGGCTCCCGAAGATCGCCTGCCATGGATTCAGCCCTGCTCAGGGGAGCTGCCGCGGCGCGCATGGTGCTCCAGCAGGCGGGCCAGGAATCCCGAAAACTGCTCGCGTTCCGGTCGGCTCAAAGGGGCCAGAACCTCGTCCTGAAGTTCCGCGATGAGCTCCTGGAGCCGTCGTACCTGACCGAGGCCCTCCGGGGTGAGGGTGATGACGTTGCGGCGGCGGTCGGCGGGGTCCGGGGCGCGCTCCACGAACCCGCGCTCCGCCAGTTCGTTGATGACGGTGACCAGGTCGCTGCGGTAGATGCCGGTGCGCTTGCTCAGCTCGGCCTGGCTTGCCGGGCCGGCCTCGTGGAGCGCGACGAGCGCGGCGTAGTGCCACTTGCGGGCGTCGGCACGGGCCAGACCTTCGCTCACCAGCCGGTCTGTGTGCATCGCGACCCCCGCCAACATCCTGCTCGGCAGGCGGCGCAGCGAGGCCGGAGTGGCAGGTGTGTCGTCCCTCATGTCCCCGATCCTAGCCCGTTGCGTTAGTGCCACTAACGATGTATTTTCGTTAGTGCGACGAACGTTAGTGAGACTTACGAAATGAGGGATCGTCATGCCCGAGATCGGCGTGCTCGACTCGACCATGTACTTCGAGGACTCCGGCGGCTCCGGCCTGCCCTTCGTGTTCCTGCACGGGAACCCGGCCTCCTCCCACGCCTGGCGCAAGGTGCTGGCGGAGATGGAGGGGCGGCTGCTGGCTCCTGACCTCATCGGCATGGGGCGCTCCGGGAAGCCGGACATCCCGTACCGGTTCGGCGACCATGCCCGCTACCTCGACGCCTGGTTCGACGCGCTCGGGCTGGAGGAAGTGGTGCTGGTGGGGCACGACTGGGGCGGCGCGCTCGGGTTCGACTGGGCGGCCCGGCATCCGGAGCGGGTGCGTGGCGTGGCGTTCATGGAGACCTTCGTCCGCCCGATGAGCTGGGACGACCTGGGCGAGGCCCCGCGCGCCCGCACCGAGCTGATCAGGAGCGCCAAGGGTGGGTCGCTGGTCCTTGATCAGAACTTCCTCGTGGAGACCGCGTTCACGGGCGGAGTGCTGACGAGCTTGAGCGAGGAGGAGCGGGAGCCGTACCTGGCGCCGTACCCCACCAGGGAGAGCCGGCGGCCGCTGCTGGAGTGGGCGCGGTCGGTGCCGCTCGACGGCGAGCCCGCCGACGTGGCCGAGCGGATCGAGGGCTACGGGAAGTGGCTGGCCGGCAGCTTCGAGGTGCCCAAGCTGCTGCTCACCTTCGACTCCTCGCCGACGTTGCTGATCGGTGCGGAGCTGGCTGCCTGGTGTGCGGAGAACATCGCCGCCCTCGAGGTCGAGCACTGCGGCCCGGCCGGCCACCACGCCCAGGAGGACCGCCCCGAGGCCATCGCGGCCGCGCTCAAAGCCTGGGCGGCGCGCCAGGGGCTACGGAAGAGCTGATCAGCGGTAGCGGCGGCGGCCGACGTGCGAGAGGACCTCGCGGAGCGCGTCGGCCGCCTCGCGCACGACCTCGTCCGGGATCCCGGACGCCACGTCGCCGTGGGCCCGCCCGGCGGCCTCCATCGCGGTGTCCGTCACCCGCCGCCCCTCGTCCGTGAGCTGGACCCAGCGGCTGCGCGCGTCACCCGGGTTGGCCTCGCGCTCGACGTATCCCGCCGCCGTCAGGCGCTGCAGCACGTTGCTGATGCCCCCGGAGGTGTAGAACAGCGCCTTCGTCAGCTCGCTCGGCTTCATCCGGTGCGGCGGCTCCGTCCGGCTCAGCGCGGCCAGCACGTCGAACTCGGCGTACGTCAGCCCCAGCTCGGCCAGCTCCGCCTTGAGCGCCTGGTCGAAGACCAGATGGAGCCGCGACATCCGCTTGCCCAGCTCCAGGGCGGCGATGAGGGACGGCGACAGCCCTGCTTGCTCCCACCGAGGGACCATCGCGTCGATCTCATCGGGTTTCACGCCATCGAGCATACCGAGCAGCAGATTGCTTTTTAAAAAGCTTTTCTCTAAGCTTTTCGCCATGACATCCACCATCCTGATCAAGAACGGCGTCGTCGTCGACACCGAGCCCGAGCCCGTCGTGCTGGGCCGGGTGGACGTGCGCATCGAGGACGGCGTCATCGCCGAAGTGGGCCCCGACCTGCCCGAGGTCCCGGGGGCGGAGGTGATCGACGCGACGGGGCGGATCGTGCTCCCCGGGTTCGTGGACACCCACCGCCACACCTGGCAGGCCGGCATCAGGGCCGTCGCGCCCGACATCGCGTTCGACGGCTACCTGCGCCGGATCCTCAACGAGCTCGCGCCCCGTTACCGCCCCGAGGACGTCTACGCGGGCAACCTGGCGGGCGCGCTGGAGTGCCTGGACACGGGCGTCACCACGCTGCTCGACTGGTCGCACATCCAGTTCAGCTCCGGCCACACCGACGCCACCGTGCGGGCGCTGCGCGAGTCCGGCATCAGGGCCGTGTTCGGCTACTGCCACGGCGGTCAGCCCGGCGAGCTGGCCAAGGAGACCAGGAGGGTGCGCGACCTGCTCTCCGGCGATTCCGGACTGGTCACGATGGCGTTCGCCGCCCTCGGCCCGGAGATCGCGGGGGAGGAGCGGGCGCTGGAGGAGTGGCGCGTGGCCGCCGAGCTCGGCCTGCCGGTCACCGCCCACCTGGGCGGCCACGGCCCCGAGAGCGCCGCCCGGGGGCTCGCGTTCCTGGAGTCGAACGGGCTGCTCGCCACCCCGACGACCTTCGTGCACGCGCTGCACTACACCGACGACGAGTTCAAGCGCATCGCCGCCGCCGGCGGCACCGCCTCGCTCGCCCCCGTGGACGAGATGAACCTGGGGCTCGGCTACCCGGCCGCGGGCCGCGCCAGGGCGGCGGGGATCCCGACGGGCCTCGGCGCCGACACGGTGGTGTGCTCGCCCGGCGACATGTTCAGCCTGATGCGCACCGTCCACCTGCTCGAACGCGGCCGCCCTGACGGCGCGGGCCTGGGCTTCACCACCCGCGACGCGCTGCGCATGGCCACGATCGAGGGCGCGGAGGTGCTCGGCCTGGCGGACGTCATCGGCTCGCTGCGGCCGGGCAAGCAGGCCGACCTGGTGCTGCTGCGTACGGACACGCTCGGCATGGCCGCCGCGCACGACCCGATCGGCGCCGTCGTGCTGAACGCCGACACCGGCTCGGTGGACACCGTTCTGGTCGCGGGGCGTGTGGTCAAGCGTGGCGGGCAGTTGCTCCACCACGACCTGGCGGCGGTTGTCACGGCTCTTACAGAATCGGCGGATGCGGTCGTGGATTCGTGATCGCCGGGTAGTGGGTGGCCGGGAGGCGTGATGGTGAGCTTGATGGGGCGGATCGAGGCGATCAAGGCATGGGGACTCCGCAAGGTGGACTCATGGCGGGTCCGCAGGCTGTGGCTCGACCATCTGATCAGAGCGGTCCAGCGCTATCAGCTCCAGAAGGGCGACCGGCTGGCGGGCGCGGTCACGTACTTCGCGTTCCTGTCGTTCTTCCCGCTGGTCTCCCTCTCGTACGCGGTGCTCGGGTTCGTGGTGGCGACCAGCGAGGCCACCAGGAAGGCCCTGGAGCAGGCCATCGTCGAACGGCTGCCCGGCATCGCCACCCAGCTCAACCTCGAGGCCATCGGTCAGGCGAAGGCGACCGCCGGGATCATCGGTCTGCTCGGTCTCCTCTACGCCGGGCTCGGCGCCCTCGACGCGCTGCGCGAGGCGTTGCGCGAGATGTCGATGACCACCACGCCGCCGCTCAACTTCTTCCTGGGCAAGCTGCGCGACCTGGCCTCGCTCCTCCTGATCGGGGTGACGATGATCGCGTCCGTGCTGGTCGCGGGGTTCGCCACCACGGCCACGGACAAGGTCATGCACTTCGTCTTCGGCAGCGAGTCGATGCTGGCCGGCTTCGGGTTGCGGGCCGCGGGCGTGGCGGCGAGCGTGGGGGCCGACTGGCTGCTCTTCCTGATCCTGCTGGGGTGGGTGGCCAGGCCGACCCGGCCGTTCCGGACGATCGCCAAGGGGGCCCTGCTGGGCGCGATCGGGTTCGGGCTGCTCAAGCAGGTGGCGACGCTGCTGCTCGGGCAGACGCTGAGCAACCCGATCTACGGCACGTTCGCCGTCATCGTCGGCCTGCTCCTGTGGATGAACTTCTCGGCCAGGCTGATGCTCTATGTCGCCGCCTGGACGGACACCGCCGGCTACTGCCCTCCGCCGGCCCCCACTCCGATCCCGTACTCGGGCGCGCGGCCGGGAGAGGCGCCGGAGGCGGGCGAGGCGTGCGGCCCGGACCGGACGCCGGGCACGCGGTCCCGCCAGGGCGGCTCAGACGCGTGAGCCGCCACGGCGACGGCGGCGGATGCCGTACCCGAGCCAGATCAGCCCGAACAGCAGCCCTCCGCCGATCACGGCGGCCCCGATCAGCTTGGTGGAGTCGCTCTGCTTGCGGCCGGCCGTGTCCAGCAGCGGCGGCTGGACGGCCGGCGTGACGTGCGAGGCCGGCGCCGAAGCCTTCGGGATGGCCTGAGGGTCAGGGAGCGGGTCCACGAGCTTCCCGACCGGCGTGACCTTGCCCCTGACCGAGAAGCCCCAGTCGAGCAGCTTGGCCACTTCGTCCCAGAAGTAGCCCTCGTGCCGCATGATGCTCACCACGATCGTGTGCCCGTCGCGGGTTGCCGCGCCGACGAAGCTGCCCAGGGCCTTCGAGGTCCAGCCGTTCTTGATGCCGATCATGCCCTTGTAGCGCCAGAGCAGCTTGTTGTGGTTGCTGATCTCGTAGTGGCCCTTGGGAGCGGGGAAGTTGGCGGTCTTGGTGCTGATGTATCCCCGGAACGCGGGATTGGCGAGGCCGGCCCGGGCGATCAGCGCCAGGTCGTACGCCGAGCTGCTCTGCCCGGGCTTGTCCAGCCCGCTGGGCGTCTTGGCCACGGTGTCGTACGCCTGCAGCCGCTTGGCCTCGGCGTTCATGTCGCTCATGGTCCTGGCCACGCCGCCGTTCGTCTCGGCCAGCGCCATCGCCGCGTCGTTGCCCGACGACATCAGCAGCGCCCTGAACAGGTCGTCGACCTTGTACGTCGTCTTCGGCGACAGGCCGACCGCCGTGCCCTCCTGGTTGCAGGCGTTGTCGCTGGGCCGGACCTTGCGGTTCTTGTCGAGCTTGGGAATGAGCGTGACCGCGGTCAGCGTCTTCAGCGTGCTGGCCGGCAGAAATCGCCCGTGGGCGTCCTTGGCCGCGAGCACGTCACCCGTGTCCGCGTCCGCGATGACGAACGACGTAGCCTCGTTCTTGGGCGGCTTCTTGACGCCTTCTGGCGCCACCAGCCCGTGGCTGCCCAGCGCGTCCCCGCCGACGGGTGTCGTCGGCGCGGCATATGCGGTCCCGCTGGTGAGCGAGACCGAGGCGATGAGTGCCGTGACCGGCACGAGTTTCGTCCACATGGCGATCTCAGCGTAGCTTCGAGTGAATGCCCATGTGGCGACACATCCCCTGAAGATCCACCTTTGATGCTAGAGAGGCACAGATGTCGCGAAAGATCGCCGCATTCCTCATCATTCTCGGCGTATTTATGATCTTTGAATGGGTGAACCTGGGTTTTAACTTGGCCGACGGGCATCCGACCAGCTTCTACGTGGTGCACGGCATCCTGATCGCGGTGAACATCGTTCTCGCCGTCGTGTTGGGGATCATCGGCTGGCGCGGCCTCCGAGAGGTCGCGAAGCAGGGCGGCCCCGTCAGGGACCGCACAGGAGACGCCGGGTGAGGGCGTGCAGCTCGTCCGCCTCCTCGCGTGAGTCGCCTATCGACGTGAAGCCCAGCTTGCCGTACTCGGGGATGGCCCCGAGCAGGTGGAACACGTTCCCGGTGCGCCGCTCGCCGTCGAAGCCGACCCCGAGCCGCTCCGCCATGCGCACGACCTCGCCCGGCGTGTGCCCGCGCAGGCAGGAGGACGAGCAGTTGTCGGTCGCGGTGTAGAACTTCGGCTGATCTCCGGTCATGAGCAGGCCGGTGGCCGGATCGTACGAGGCCCCGGTCGTCAGCACGGCCGCGCCGAACGGATGCGTGGTGCCGCCGATCCGCAGGTTGATCTCGCACAGCAGCGCCGCGTACCCGGCGTCGGCCTTCAGTGCGAAGAAGTCCATGCCGAAGAGCCCCACCACGCCCCGGTCCGCCAGGACGCGCGCGATCCGCTCGGCCGACGCGCCCACCTCGGCGCGGTACTCGGGCGCGGCGGGGAACGTGCAGCCCTGGTAGACGTGGCCGTTCGGCCCGCCGAGCACCTGGTCGTGCGTGGCCAGGACCTGCGCGTCACCGCTGGGCGTGATGCAGGCCAGCGCGCTCGGGTAGTACAGCGGCCGGTGCTCGATGAACTCCTCGACCACCGCGCCGCGCTCCCGGATCTTCGCGGTGAAGCTGGCCCAGGTCTCGCCCGCCGCCGAGAAGCTGGTCTGCGACCTGTCGGCCTTGGTGACGATCACGTTGCCGAGCCCTGAGTAGCCGTCGTTCAGCTTCACGATCACCCGCTCGCCCGGCAGGGCCTCGATCGCCTCCTCGATCTCGAGCGCGTTCCGCACGTCGCCGAAGCCGCGTGCCATCGGCACGCCCGCCTCGTGGCCGACCTCGCGCGCCCCGCTCTTGGAGCCGTAATAGGCCAGGGAGGTGGCGGGACCGTAGAGGGGAACGTTGAGTAACGAGGCGAGCTCCTCCTCGAGCTCGCTCAGGACGAACGGCACCAGCCAGGCATCGCCTTCGATGGCACCGCGCAGCTGCTCCAGCGCGTCGGGACGGGCGAGCAGGGACCTGGTCAGCGGTTGGGACCAGGGATCGTCGAGGCTGATCAGCGTGAGCCGCTTGGCGGCATCATCCGGATCGGGCAGGAACGCGAAGTAGTAGTCGATGACGTCGGGATCGATGGGGGCTGAGGAGAGGTAGACCACCTTGACCCCGGGTTCGCGGAGGGTGAGCAGCAGGAACAGCAGGCGTTCCTCGTACGATCTGGCTGCCGTGATCCGGCGGAGCTCATCCTGCGGAAGGGAGAGCGAGGGTACGACCACCATGGTCCCCTCGCTCGGCTCGAAGATGCTCAAGCTGGCATACTTCTCCCCGAACGGGATATTAGTGATCATATTGCGAGTGAAACACGCATTCTTCTCAAATGCAGCCATCGCCGAAGTGTGATGACCATGACAGAAGGTGACAGGATTCGGAATCGCCCACCACGTTTGGAAGTGGCGACATCGGGTCACGATCTACTGATCCGTTGTAACTATTTACGGATCAGGCGTGTGCTCACGGAGCGTGGTCACCCGCGGTTTAGGGGCCATGCTGGGGGGAGTTTTTGGCATATCCCTCGCCGAGAACTCTCGTGAGGGCGATAAAGTCGAAGCATCGCCATCGGGCTCACGGCCGACCGCTGTGCTCCCTGGCTGCAGCGGCACTCGCGGCTGACGACGCGCTGGCCCATGCTGACGATCTCGCGCACCCCTACCAGGTGGGTGTGTTTTTTGATTCGCCGAGCGGCCGCTCGACCGGGGGGCCACGGCGGACGGATGAGCTTCCACAGCGCATGAGCCGCGGTGGTCAGACATATTGGTGCGCGCGGCATGGACGGGATGGTGACTTATGAGGGGACGTGAGCTGCGGGGCGAACTCGACGCGTTCCTGGCGGAGACCGAAGAGGATCTCGTGGCGTTTCGCCGCGACCTCCACATGCACCCCGAGCTGGCCTTCGCCGAATATCGCACGACGCAGCGGATCGCCGAGCGGCTCACCGCCGCCGGCCTGGCCCCTTCTGTGCTCCCGCGCGGCACCGGCCTGATCTGTGACGTGGGGAGCGGCGACGGCCCGACGATCGCGCTGCGCGCCGACATCGACGCGCTGCCCCTGCAGGACGAGAAGGACGTTTCGTACCGCTCGACCGTGGCCGGCGCCTGCCATGCCTGCGGCCACGACGTGCACACCACGGTCCTGCTCGGCACCTCGCTCTTCCTCGCGCAGCAGGCCGCGGCGGGGCTGCTGCCCGGCCGCGTGCGCCTGATCTTCCAGCCCGCCGAGGAGCTGCCCGGCGGCGCGCTCGAGGTCATGGCGCAGGGCGGCATCAGCGGCGTCGACCGCATCTTCGGCCTCCACTGCGACCCCCGCGTGGACGTCGGCCAGCTCGGGCTCAAGCCCGGCCCGATCACCTCGGCCTGCGACAGGCTGACCGTCAGGGTCTCGGGTCCCGGCGGCCACACCGCCCGGCCCCACCTGACGGCCGACCTGGTCTTCGCCCTGGCCAAGATCCTCACCGAGCTGCCCGCCGCCCTGTCGCGCCGGGTCGACCCCCGTTCCTCGCTCAGCCTCGTCTGGGGCCGGGTCGAGGCCGGCACGGCCGCCAACGCGATCCCCGACGACGGCGTCGCCGAGGGCACGGTCCGCTGCCTCGACGAGAACGCCTGGCATGCCGCGCCCGACCTGATCAAGTCCCTCCTGGAGTCGGTGGCCGGCGCCTACGGCGTGGAGGCCACGATGGACTACGCGCGCGGCGTGCCGCCGGTGGTCAACGACGAGGTCAGCGTCGAGATGCTGACCGAGGCCACCGAGCGCGTGCTGGGCGCGGGCGCGGTGGTCCCGACCCAGCAGTCGCTGGGCGGCGAGGACTTCGCGTGGTACCTCGAGTCGATCCCCGGCGCGTTCGCCCGGCTGGGCACCCGTTCGCCGGGCGGTATGACGTACGACATCCACCAGGGCACCTTCGACATCGACGAGAAGGCGATCGCGATGGGCGTGCGGGTCATGGCGGCCACCGCGCTGACGGCGCTGTGGGAGGTCGGCCCGCTCGACCCGGTCACCACCGCGCTGGCCTGATCCCCTGCTCCCGGCCCCCCGCCGCACTCCAGCGGGGGGCCTTTTCTGTGGAGAAGCGGCCTACGGCATTCTGCCGAGGACCACGGGCAGGCGCAGCGACGAGCGCCCCGGCGAGACCGTGATCCGGGTGCCCGACGGGTATCGCAGGGTGTAGTCGTGGTCGGTCGAGATGATCACCAGGCCCAGCCGGTGGCCCTTCTTGAACAGGTAGTCCGTCGGCTGGAAGTCCCACGTGAAGGTGTACTCCTTGCCGGGGCGGAGTGCCTCCGTCCGGTCCGGGCGGTGCCGGTTGCGGACGTCCAGCCAGCCCCTGGTGACGATCTTGTACGGCGTCGTGGCCGTGCCGAGCCTCCTGAGCGTCGTGCAGCCCGTGTCACCCGGGATGCCCTGGCCGTAGCAGTAGGTCTCGCCCGCCGGGAGCAGGGTGCCGTTCGCGCGGACGTCCGTGCCGTAGTCCACCAGCAGCGCCGTCAGGTACGGTGACGCGCCGTCCTTCAGCGAGGCCCGCACCGACACCGTGGGCGTGCCGGAGATCCGCACATCGGCGGGCAGGTCGCCGGTCAGGTAGGCCAGCCGGTTCGGATCGGCCCCCGTGGCCTCCACCAGCTGCTCTGCCGTCCTGATCTTCTGGTCGGTGAACGTCTCCTTGGCCGCGAGCGGGTTCGGCGCCGGCCCCAGCTTCGAGCCGGCGCCGAGCCAGAGGGGCACCGTGGCCGAGCCGGGCAGCGGCCAGGAGACGTGCCGGTCCCACTGGCCGGGCGCGATCTCCACGTCCGCCTGCGGCTCGCGCATGATGCCCGAGTCGATCCCGTACAGCCAGTAGTCGAACCAGCCGTGCAGCTGCCGCAGCCACTCGGCCGTGCGGAAGTTGAACGGGCTCATGTGGGTGCCCTGGTGCAGCCAGATCTTGCGTGGGACGTGCCGCTTGGCCAGGGCGTTCCACCACTGCGCGAACTGCTTGGTCTTGACGTTCCAGTCGTTGAGCCCGTGCACGAGGAAGACGCTGGCCTTGACCTTGCCGACGTCGTTCAGGTAGTTGCGGGCATCCCAGAAGGCGCTGTAGTCGCCGGTGACGCGGTCCTGGGCCGTGGTGATCCCGTCGATCAGGGCGCCGCAGGCATTCTGGCCGTTCTCCCTGGTCAGCACGTACTTGGCGAGCACGTCCAGGTCCTCGCCCTGGAACCCGCCGGGCGCGAGGACGCCGCCGTTGGCGCGGTAGTAGTCGTACCAGCTGGAGATCGCCGAGATCGGGACGATCGTCTTCAGGCCCTCGACGCCGGTCGTGGCGACCGCGTTGGGGAGCGTGCCGTTGTACGAGACGCCGATCATGCCGACCTTGCCCGTGGACCAGGTGGCCTCGACGGGATTGCCGTCGGCGTCGAAGCCCTTGGCGCGGCCGTTCAGCCAGTCGATCGCGGCCTTCGGGCCGGCCGTCTCGTTGCGGTCGCCGGAGGTGGGGCAGCCGGTGGCGCGGCCGCTGCCGAGGTTCTCCACCAGCGCGACGGCGTACCCGCGGGGCAGGAAGTAGTTGTCGTAGTAGCCGTCGAACGGCTCGGCGGCCACCTTGTCCGCCAGCGCGCTCATCGCGGGCAGCGGATGGCCGCTCTCGTCCACGTCCACGGGGTGGTTGGCGACGTCGTTGCCGCCGGCGAAGTACGGGCTGGCCTCCATGATGACCGGGACCTTCAGCCCCTGGTCGGTCTCCTTGGGCCGCAGGATGTCCACGGCGACCCGGTCGGGCCGGCCGTCGTTGTCGCTGTCGGTCCCCTCGACCTCGACGAACACCGTCTGCTTGACGGCGTCCGCGCGGGAGAAGACCGGCTGGGTGGCGTTGTTCTCGATCTTGACGGCCGGGGTGTCGGCCCTGGCGGGTGCGGTGCCGCTCAGGGCCACGACGAGCAGCGCGGCCATGGGCATGGATAAGGCCTTCCAAGGGTGCATTCAGTGCTCCGGGATAAGACTTCCACCGTCTGTCGGAATCTCCGTCATGATCGGGCCCGGCACAAGAGGTCAAAGTTGGGCAAATCTTTCTTGGTGCCTACATACGTGTCCGAATCGTGCCTCAGGTCACGGACGCGAGTGATGTCGATAACGGAGCGGTTTCGACCCTGTGCGCCAGTTTGGTTCGCCCTGGTCAAGCAACTATCTTCCGTGCAGGTGCCGTACGTTCTTTGGGCCTGACAGCGGCGAGGACGACGGGGAAATGGAAGGGAGTCGCCTTGCTCGGCAAGCGATTCAGCAGGATGGCGATCGGCTCCGTGGCCGGCGTCATGCTCATGGCAGCGGCGGCCTGCGGTGGCAGTGGTGGGGGTACCACGGCCAGCGAGGCGCCCAGCGCCGGCGCCGGCAGTGAGGCGCCGAAGGGCGGCCTCAAGGTGGGTCTGGCGTTCGACGTCGGCGGCCGGGGTGACAAGTCGTTCAACGACGCCGCCTACGCCGGTCTGGAGAAGGCCAAGACGGACCTGAACGCGGACATCAAGGAGCTGAGCCCGGCGGCCGACGGCTCCAACCGCGGCGACCTGCTGCGCCAGCTCGCCGACGCGGGTTACAACCCGATCATCGGCGTCGGCTTCGCGTACGGCGACGACATCAAGAAGACGGCGGCCGAATACCCGGACATCCAGTTCGCGGTCGTGGACTCCGCCTCCAACGGGCCCAACGTGACCGGCCTGCTGTTCGCCGAGGAGCAGGGCTCCTACCTGGCGGGCGTCGCGGCGGCCACCAAGTCCAAGACCAACCACGTGGGCTTCGTCGGCGGCGTCGAGAACGACCTGATCAAGAAGTTCGAGGCGGGCTTCGTGGCGGGCGTGAAGTCGGTCAAGCCGGACGAGAAGATCGACATCAAGTACCTCACCCCCGACGGTGACTTCTCCGGCTTCAAGGCCCCCGACAAGGGCAAGGTCGCGGCCGAGAAGATGTACCAGGACGGCGCCGACATCGTCTACCACGCCGCCGGTGACTCCGGCCTCGGCGTGTTCCAGGCGGCTGCCGCGGCCAAGAAGAAGGCCATCGGCGTCGACTCCGACCAGCGCCAGACGGTCAAGGAAGCCGACCTGCAGCCGGTCATCATGACCTCGATGCTCAAGCGCGTCGACGTCGGCGTCTTCGAGTTCATCAAGGCCTTCCAGGGCGGCGCCAAGGGCGGCACCAACATCACGTACGACCTCAAGGTCGATGGCGTGGGCCTGTCCACCACCGGCGGCGAGATCGACGACATCAAGGACAAGCTCGACGCGGCAAAGAAGGACATCGTCGACGGCAAGATCTCGGTTCCGTCGAAGCCGTAATCGGGGTAGGAGTGACTGCTGAGGGCCCGGAGTCCCCACTTCGGGCCTTCTGTCTATCCCCCGCCCCCCGCTAGGAGAGGCAATGAGTGCTGACACCCTGGCCACGGTGAAACCCGCCGTAGAGCTGGAGGGCATCACCAAGCGTTTCCCCGGTGTCATCGCGAACCACGACATTCGCATCACCGTCCAGCAGGGCACCGTGCACGCCATCGTCGGGGAGAACGGCGCGGGCAAGTCCACGCTGATGAAGATCCTCTACGGCATGCAGAGGCCGGACGAGGGCACCATCAGGGTCAACGGCGAGGAAGTGAGCTTCCGCACGCCCAGCGACGCCATCGGCGTGGGCATCGGCATGGTCCACCAGCACTTCATGCTGGCTGACAACCTGACCGTGCTGGAGAACATCGTCCTCGGCGCCGAGCCGAAGAAGGGCGGCAGGCTCGACACGGCCTCCGCCAGGAAACGCATCACCGAACTGGCCGAGAACCACGGGCTGCGGGTCGACCCCGACAGGCTCGTGGAGGACCTCGGCGTCGGCGACCGCCAGCGCGTGGAGATCCTCAAGGTCCTCTACCGCGGCGCCCGCATCCTGATCCTCGACGAGCCGACGGCCGTGCTGGTGCCGCAGGAGGTCGAGGAGCTCTTCCAGAACCTGCGCGAGCTCAAGGCCGACGGCCTGACGGTCATCTTCATCTCGCACAAGCTCGACGAGGTGCTCGGCATCGCCGACGCGATCACCGTGATCAGGCGCGGCACCACGGTCGCGAGCGTCGACCCCGGCGAGGTCACCGCGCGCGAGCTCGCCGAGCTCATGGTCGGCAGCGAGCTGCCCACGCCCGAGACCCGCGAGTCCACGGTGACCGACGTCGTGGCGCTGAAGGTCGAGCACCTCACCGTGGAGGCCGACGGCCACCACCCGGGCGCCGACCTCGGCAAGCTGCGCGAAGACGGCAAACGCCTGCTCCTCGACGACGTGTCGTTCGAGATCCACAAGGGCGAGATCCTCGGCATCGCCGGGGTCGAGGGCAACGGCCAGTCCGAGCTGATCGAGGCGATCATGGGCATCAGGCCCGCGCACGGCGGCATCGGGCTGGACGGGCAGGACATCAGCACCTGGTCCACGCTCAGGCGCAGGGAGTCCGGGATCGGCTACATCCCGGAGGACCGGCACCGGCAGGGCCTGCTGCTCGAGGCCTCGCTCTGGGAGAACCGCGTGCTCGGCCACCAGACCAGGCAACCCGCCCGCAGCGGCATCTGGATCAACCGCCGGGCCTCCAAGGCCGACACCGAGCGCATCGTCAGGGACTACGACGTACGCACGCCCAGCATCGACACGCTGGCCCTGGCCCTGTCGGGCGGTAACCAGCAGAAGCTGATCGTGGGCCGCGAGATGAGCGGCGAGCCCAAGTTCCTCATCGCCGCCCACCCCACCCGTGGCGTGGACGTCGGCGCGCAGGCCGCCATCTGGGACCACCTGCGCAACGCCAGGGCGGCCGGCCTCGCCGTGCTGCTCATCTCGGCCGACCTCGACGAGCTGATCGGCCTGTCCGACACGCTGCGGGTGATCTACCGAGGCCGGCTCGTGGCCTCTCTCGATCCTTCCGACATCACGCCCGAGAGGCTGGGCGGATACATGACCGGCGCCATCGCCGGCACCGAGGAGTCGTGATGCCCGCAGGCCTCAACCGGGCGCTGCTCACCGTCGTCGGCGCCGTCGTCGCGATCGTCCTGGCGATCGCGATCTCCAGCGTCGCGATCACCGCCGCGGGCGCCAGCCCGCTCGCCGCGCTCGGCGCCTTCTTCGACTTCGGCGCGACTCCGCGGGCGGTGGTCAACGGCGTCGCGACGTTCCTCAACCGTGCCGTGCCGCTGTTCATCGCCGGTCTGGCGGTGGCCGTCGGCTTCCGCATGAACCTCTTCAACATCGGCGTGGAGGGCCAGTACCGCCTCGCGGCCATCGTCGCGGCGTACGTGGGCTCGACGTTCACGGCGCCCAAGCCGGTCCAGATCGCGGTGATCGTCCTGGTCGCGGCGGTCGTCGGCGGCCTGTACGCGCTGATCCCCGCGGTCATGAAGGTGACCAGGGGCGTCAACGAGGTCATCGCGACGATCATGCTGAACTACATCGCGATCAACCTGACGTCCTTCCTCGTGCGGGGACCGTTCGCGGGGCAGCGCGCCGAGGGCCAGCTCACCACGACCACGCCCGAGCTGGCGGACTCGGCGATGTTCCCCAACCTCAACTTCGTCTTCGACTGGTTCGGGCAGCCCCCGCCCACGCGCGGGGGCGGCGTGTGGGGCTTCCTGCTCCTCGCGGTCGTGCTCGGCCTGGTGGTCTGGGTGGTGCTGGAGCGCACCCGCTTCGGCTTCAACGTCAAGGCCAGCGGCCTCAACGGCCCGGCCGCGCTCGCCTCGGGCGTGAACCCCAAGACGATGATCATCGCGGCGATGGTGCTGTCCGGCGCGATCGCCGGGCTCATCGGCTTGCCGGAGATCCTCGGCGACAAGGGCGCGTTCAACTCCAACTTCACCGCCGGGCTGGGCTTCCTCGGCATCGCGGTGGCCCTGCTCGGCAGGAACAAGCCGGCCGGCATCGCGTTCGCCGCGCTGCTGTTCGCCTTCCTCGACCGGGCGCAGGGCGCGCTGCAGATCGCGGAGGTCCCGGCGTCCGTCATCACGATCATCCAAGGCATGATCGTCCTGCTCGTCGTCGTGGCGAACGAGGTGACCAGCCGGCTCGCACTCAGACTCGAAGAACGGCGGGCCGCCCAGCAGCTCGGCAGGAACACTCCGGTTGAGGTGGCAGCATGACCAGGCTTGGCAAGTACCACGTGGCGCTCGTCGGCGTCGCCGCGCTCATCCTGCTGATGTCGCTGGTACGCGTCGTGTCCGGCCAGGACGACATCACCTCGTCCGGCACGTTCGCCGCCGCTCTCCTGCTGGCGGTGCCGATCGGCCTGGCCGGTCTCGGCGGCCTGTGGGCCGAGCGGGCCGGCGTGGTCAACATCGGCCTCGAAGGCATGATGGTGCTCGGCACCTGGTTCGCCGGGTGGGCCGGATACCAGTGGGGTCCCATCGCCGCGCTGCTGGCCGGGCTGCTCGGCGGCGCGCTCGGCGGGCTCATCCATGCCGTCGCGACCGTGACGTTCGGCGTCGACCACATCATCAGCGGTGTCGCGATCAACCTGCTCGGCCCCGGCGTCACCCGGTTCCTGTCGGAGGTGCTCTACAAGGAGGGCACCCCGGCGGCCGACGCGGGCGCGGGCATCACGAGCTCGCCCGCGATCACCTCGCACGTGTGGTCGCCCAGCCTGCCGGTCCTGTCCGACGGGCCCGACCTGCTCGGCAAGTTGGAAGGAACGCACTGGTTCCTGCTCTCCGACCTCGCGGGCATCCTGCGCGGGCTCACGCACAATGTGAACGTGCTGGTCATCCTGGCGGTCCTGCTGCTGCCCCTGACGTTCTTCGTGCTCTGGCGCACGGCGTTCGGCCTGCGGCTGCGCTCGGTGGGCGAGAACCCCTGGGCGGCCGAGTCGCTGGGCGTGAACGTCTACCTGATCAAGTACATCGCGGTCGTGATCTCCGGCGCGTTCGCCGGGCTCGGCGGCGTGTTCCTGGTCTTCGTCTCCACCAAGTACGTCGAGGGCCAGACGGCCGGGCGCGGCTTCATCGGCCTGGCCGCCATGATCTTCGGCAACTGGCGTCCCGGCGGGCTCGCCATCGGCGCCTCCCTGTTCGGCTACGCCGACGGCCTGCAGCTGCGCAGCACCGGGGCGATCACCTCGTTCTTCCTGTTCGGCGCCGTGCTGCTGCTCGTCTACCTGGGCGTCATGGTCCGCCGCATGCTCGCGCCGGACCGGCCGGCCGATCTGGCTGCCAGGAGCGCCAAGGACTACACGCTGATGGCGGTCGCCGCCGCGGGCACGGCCGTGCTCTTCTGGCTCTGGCTGACCGTCGACCAACTGCCGAACGAATTCGTCTTCATCACACCACACGTGCTCACGCTGCTCGTGCTCCTGGTGGCTTCGCAGCGGCTGCGGATGCCCAAGGCCGACGGCGTGCGCTATCGCCGGGGGGAGCAGCATTGAGCGCCATCGACAGGGCCATCGACTGGGACGGCCTGCGGGACACGGCCGCGGACGCCATGCGTAACGCGTACGCGCCGTACTCGAAGTTCCCCGTGGGAGCGGCGGCTCTGGTGGACGACGGGAGGGTGGTCACCGGCTGCAACGTCGAGAACGCCTCTTACGGCGTGGGCCTGTGCGCCGAGTGCGGCCTGGTGTCGGCGCTCCAGTCGTCGGGCGGCGGCCGGCTGGTGGCCTTCACCTGCGTGGACGGGCACGGCGAGCTGCTGATGCCGTGCGGGCGCTGCCGCCAGCTCCTTTATGAGTTCGGCGGCGACGACCTGCTGGTCGAGACCGTGGACGGGCCGAAGCGGATGGCTGAGATCCTGCCGTACGCGTTCGGCCCGCAGGACCTCAGCCGGAGCGCCTGAATGGCCACCGACGACGAGACCCGGAGCGCTTGAATGGACGCCATCGAGGTCATCCGTGCCAAGCGTGACGGCGGGGAGCTGACCACGGCCCAGATCGACTGGGTGATCGACGCGTACACCCGCGGCGGCGTGGCCGACGAGCAGATGTCCGCGCTGGCCATGGCCATCCTCCTGAACGGCATGAACCGCCGCGAGATCGCCGACTGGACGCAGGCCATGATCCGCTCGGGCGAGCGCATGGACTGGTCCGAGCTCGACCGGCCGACCGCCGACAAGCACTCGACGGGCGGCGTCGGCGACAAGATCACGCTGCCGCTGGCTCCGCTGGTGGCGGCCTGCGGCGCGTACGTGCCGCAGCTCTCGGGCCGTGGCCTCGGGCACACCGGCGGCACGCTCGACAAGCTCGAGTCGATCCCCGGCTGGCGGGCCTCGCTCTCCAACGGCGAGATGCTGCACGTGCTGCGCTCGGCGGGCGCGGTCGTGTGCGCGGCCGGGGAGGGGCTGGCGCCGGCCGACAAGAAGCTGTACGCCCTGCGTGACGTCACCGGCACCGTCGAGTCGATCCCGCTGATCGCTTCGTCGATCATGTCCAAGAAGATCGCCGAGGGAACCGGATCGCTCGTCCTCGACGTGAAGGTGGGCTCCGGCGCGTTCATGAAGACCCCTGCGGCGGCCCGCGAGCTGGCCGAGACCATGGTCGCCCTCGGGACGGACGCAGGGGTGCGTACGGTGGCCCTGCTGACGGCGATGGACCGGCCGCTGGGGCGGGCCGTGGGGAACGCCCTGGAGGTCGCGGAGTCCGTCGAGGTGCTCGACGGCGGAGGGCCCGCCGACGTGGTGGAGCTCACCGTACGGCTCGCCAACGAGATGCTGGAGGCCGCGGGGGTGTCCGGGAAGGACCCCGCCAAGGCTCTGGCGGACGGGTCGGCCATGGACGCCTGGCGTCGGATGATCAGCGCGCAGGGCGGGGATCCCGATGGGCTGCTTCCCCGCGCGGCGGAGACGTTGACGGTGGAGGTGCCGTCGTCCGGCGTGCTGACCCGGCTGGACGCGTACGCGGTGGGTCTGGCGGCCTGGCGGCTCGGGGCCGGGCGGGCGCGCAAGGAGGACCCCGTGTCGTTCGGGGCCGGCATCATGCTGCACGCCAAGCCGGGCGATCTGGTGCGCGCGGGGCAGCCGTTGATGACGCTGCACGCGGACGAGACGGAGCGCTTCCCGCGGGCTCTGGAGGCGCTGGAGGGCGCCTACGCGGTGGGCGAGGCGAGCGAGGAGCTGCTTCCCCTGGTCATCGACCGCATCACGGCCTCGTAGCGTCTTCTCCTGTGAGGGTGCGTCCGCGGGCGCCTGTGAGGGTGCGTCAGCGGGCGCCTGTGGGGGTGCGTCAGCGGGCGAGGGCCGGCGCGTCGGCGAAGATCTCGGCGAGGACGGCGCGCTGTGTGGGCAGGGCCTCGGCGTGGCGGGCGCGGCCCTCGTCCGTGATGCAGACGAACACCCCGCGCCGGTCCGCGTCGCAGACCACGCGTGACACGAGCGCGGCCTTCTCCAGGCGGGCCACCACCCGGGACAGGGCACTCTGGCTCAGGTGCACCTCGTCGCAGAGCTCCTGGATGCGGAGCTTCCTGTCGTGATGGACGATCCGGTCCAGCACCTCGAACTCACTAGGCCCCAGCCCGTGCCGATCGCCCAGCTCGCGCTCCAGCGCGCACATGGTCTTGGCGTGCTTGGCCAGGACGTAATGCCAGGTGTCGACCACGAACTCCTCGTCCATGTCGCGGAGGTTACCACTTCGCTAAATTTTATGCAACGGCATTAAATGCGTTTGCATTAGATGCGCTTGCATGTAGTGTTCTGTCCCATGTCCTCTTCCTCATCCCGTTGGGGCGCGCTCGCCGTGCTCTGCGCAGTGATCTTCCTTGACGCCCTTGACGTCTCGATGGTCGGTGTCGCCCTGCCTGCCATTCAGCACGACCTGGGCCTGAGTACCTCATCTCTGCAGTGGGTGGTCAGCGGCTACGTGCTCGGCTATGGCGGTCTTCTGTTGCTCGGGGGCAGGACCGCCGACCTGCTCGGGCGGCGCAGGGTGTTCCTGGTCGCTCTGGGTGTCTTCGCCGTGGCGTCGTTGCTCGGTGGCATTGTGGACGACGGCGGGCTGCTGATCGCGGCCCGGTTCGTCAAGGGTGTGGCCGCCGCGTTCACCGCCCCCGCGGCTTTGTCGATCATCACGACGACTTTTCCTGAGGGGCCGGAGCGCAACCGGGCGTTGAGCATCTTCACCGCCTGCGGCGCCAGCGGCTACTCGCTCGGCCTCGTGCTGTCCGGCCTGCTCACCGAGATCGGCTGGCGCTGGACGTTGCTGATGCCGGTCCCCGTGGCGATCCTCGCCCTGCTGGTCGCGCCGAAGGTGCTGCGCGGCCGTGACGAGCGGGCCGAAGGCGGTCACGACCTGATCGGCGCCGTGCTGATCACCGCGTCCATGCTGCTGCTGGTGTTCACGGTCGTGCAGGCGCCCGAGGCCGGCTGGGCCTCGTTGCAGACCATCGGCTCGCTGGTGGCGGTGGCCGTGCTGCTCGGCCTGTTCGTCTTCGCCGAGCAGCGGATGCGGCACCCGCTGGTCCGCCTCGGCATCCTGCGCTCCGGCCACATCGTCCGCGCCAACCTGGGGCTGCTCATCCTCATGGGCTCGTACGTGGCCTTCCAGTTCGTGGCCATGCAGTACTTCCAGAACCTCCTCGGCTGGTCGGCCCTGGGCACCGCCCTGGCGTTCCTGCCCGCGGGCCTGCTCGTCGCGGTCACCTCGACCAAGATGGGCGACTTCGCCGACAGGTTCGGCACCGGCAAGCTGATCGTCATCGGCTCCGCCGCGCTGGCCGGCGGGTACGCGATCTTCCTCGGCATCGACCGCGACCCGAGCCTGGCCGGCATGGTGATCCCGGGCATGCTCCTCATGGGCATCGCGTTCGCGCTCTCGTTCCCCTCGCTGAACATCCAGGCCACCACCGGCGTGGACGACGACGAGCAGGGTCTGGCCTCCGGGCTGCTGAACACCTCCGGCCAGGTGGGCGGCGCGATCGTGCTGGCCGTGGTCACCGCCGTGCTCACCTCGGGCGGCGGCGAGACGCTCTCGATCGGCTCGCTGCGCTCGGCGATCGTGGTGTCGCTGGTGCTGGCCGTGGTCGGCCTGGCGATCTCGGCCACCGGCCTGCGCGCCCGCAAGGCCCCGGCCGTCGCGGAGGCCGGCGAGAACGCCAAGGTCTACGAGACCGTCTGACCGCCACCCGGCAGCACTGCCACCCGGCAGCACTGCCACTCGACAGCAGGGCCCCGTCGCACCCGGCGGGGCCCTGTCGCGTCATTTCGACCCGGTCGCGAACGACGGCAGGGAAACCCGCGCCGATCCGCCGCTTGCAGGCCCGTAACCTGGGCATCTACCGGGCATGCGCTCGTCATCCCCGGCCGCGCGCCGAACGTCCCGCTGCCGCGCGGCCGTTCTGCCGGCCTGCCTCGCCCTGCTCACCGCCTGCGGCACGGGCACGCAAGCCGTGCTGACGGACACCCCGTCCGTCACCGGGCCTGCCGGGCACGAGCCCGGCGCGCCGACGAGCACCGCCGAGGTGGACGTCCAGCGCGACGGCATCGAGCCCGCCGTCGTGACAGGCGTGCGGTACGCCGCCCACGACACCTACGACCGCGTGGTCGTCGATCTGAAGGGCGAGGTCCCCGGATACACCGTCAGGTGGGTGGAGCAGTTCCTGGAGGAGGGCTCGGGCAAGCCCATCGAGGTGCGCGGCGGGACGTACCTCCAGGTCACGCTCTCCCCGGCCGACGCCCACGACGCCGGCGGCAAGCCCACATGGACAGGCGGCCCCGTCTTCCCCGCGAACCTGGAGAACCTCACCGAAGTCGTCAGGACCGGCGACTTCGAGGGCCATGTCGGCATCGGGCTGGTGCTGGCGAGGCAGGCCGCGTTCCAGCTCAACGAGCAGGGCGAGCCCAGCCGCCTGATCATCGACGTGGCACACTGACCTCGTGGTGAGAAAGATCGAGGCCCCGGCCCGCATACCCGTTCCCGGCGGCAAGCTCATCGACGAGCACGTCGGCCGCGTCAACAGTGGTGATGACGCGATCTCCATAGCTCACATGACGGCTCCGCCCGGCTGGACCGAGCCGCCGCAGACGCCGGAGTTCACCGAGTACACCGTGGTCCTGCGCGGCCTGGTGCTGGTCGAGCACGCCGAGGGCACGACGGAGGTCGCGGCCGGGCAGTCGGTGGTGACGTCACCGGGGGAGAAGGTCCGCTACAGCACCGGCCCCGAGGGCGCCGAGTACATCGCGGTGTGCCTGCCCGCCTTCTCGCCGGAGAGCGCCGGTCGCGACTGAGCCGTACCACGTGGACGCCCTTATCATGGCCAGATGAGTCCCACGCTTGACGCGATCCGGCGGGCTCCCAAGGTGCTGCTGCACGATCACCTCGACGGCGGGCTCCGCGCCGAGACGATCGTCGAGCTGGCCAGGGAGACCGGCTACGATCGGCTGCCGACCACCGATCCCGACAACCTTCGCCAGTGGTTCGAGGAGGCGTCCGACTCGGGCTCGCTCGAGCGCTACCTGGAGACGTTCGAGCACACCGTCGGCATCATGCAGACGCGCGAGTCGCTCGAGCGCGTGGCCGCCGAGTGCGCTCAGGACCTGGCGGCCGACGGCGTGGTCTACGCCGAGGTGCGCTTCGCGCCCGAGCAGCACACCACCATGGGGTTGAGCCTCGACGAGGTCGTCGAGGCGGTGCTCGAGGGGTTCAGTAAGGGCTCGGCGGGGCGCGGCATCCGCGTCGGCACGCTGCTCACGGCCATGCGGCACAAGGCGCGCTCCATGGAGATCGCCGAGCTGGCCGTGCGCTACCGCGACGTGGGCGTGGTGGGGTTCGACATCGCCGGAGCCGAGGCGGGCTACCCGCCCACGCGGCATCTCGACGCGTTCGAGTACCTCCAGCGGGAGAACGCCCACTTCACCATCCATGCGGGCGAGGCGTTCGGCCTGCCGTCGATCTGGCAGGCGATCCAGTGGTGCGGCGCCGACCGGCTCGGGCACGGCGTGCGGATCATCGACGACATCTCCGTGGCCGAGGACGGCTCCGCCAAGCTGGGGCGGCTGGCGGCGTACGTGCGTGACAAGCGCATCCCGCTGGAGATGTGCCCCACCTCCAACCTGCAGACCGGGGCCGCCGCGTCGATCGCCGAGCACCCCATCGGGCTGCTGCGGCGGTTGAACTTCCGGGTCACCGTCAACACCGACAACCGGCTGATGAGCGCGACCAGCGTGTCGCAGGAGTGCGCCAAGCTGGTCGAGGCGTTCGGCTACGGCTGGGATGACCTGCAGTGGTTCGCGGTCAATGCGATGAAGTCGGCGTTCATCCCGTTCGACGAGCGGCTGGCGCTGATCAACGGCGTGATCAAGCCGGGTTTCGCGCAGCTCAAGTGGCAGCCGTGAAGCAGATCTACCGGTCCAGGACCGCGTTCGTGCTGGGGTGGGTCTGGCTGGCCTTCGTCGCCTTCAACGTATGGGACCTGATCGCCCACTACACCGGCAAGGCCTCGCTGGTCGCCCTGGCCGTGCTCGGCGCTCTGACGGCGCTGGTCTACGTGGTCGCGCTGCGCCCCGCCACCGTGTTCACGGAGGAGGGCCTGCTGGGCCGCAACCCGCTCCGCACCACGTTCCTGCCGTGGGCCTCGGTCGGGGACGTGACGGTGTCCCACTCGATCAACGTCGAGTACGGCGACGGGCAGGTGCTGCGGCTCTGGACGCCGATGAGCAGCGCCCGGGAGCGGGCCAGGGCGCAGCGGCGCGGGGCGCCCAGGCAGACGCGGGGGCGCTACCGCACCGAGCCCACGCTGTCGAAGGCCGAGCAGGCGGCGGCGGAGGCGTTCGCGGGAAAGACACACGCCGACTGGGTGGGCGAGCAGATCCGCGAGCGCGCCGAGTCGGCCAGATATCGCGATCAGGAGGCGGCGCCGGGCCGGGTCACGTGGTCCTACGACGCCATCGCGGTGCTGGTGGTGGCCGTGGTGCTGGTGGTCGCGGCGATCGTCATCGCCTAGGCCTGGTGACGCATGAGGTCGGCGAGCAGGGCCTCCTTAGGTTGACCCTGACACGGTGTGAGGCCCTACACCTGGAGGCGTCATGTTCAGCATCGGAGATTTCGCCAGGCTCGGGCTGGTGTCGGTGCGGATGTTGCGCCACTACGACGCCATCGGCCTGCTGCGCCCCGCGCACGTGGACCCGGTCACGGGCTACCGCTCCTATCAGGCCGCGCAGCTGTCCAGGCTCAACCGGATTGTCGCGATCAAGGACCTCGGCTTCACGCTGGAGCAGGTCAGCGCGATCCTGGACGAGAAGGTCAGCGCGGAGGAGCTGCACGGCATGGTACGCATGCGCCGCGCCCAGCTCGAAGCCCAGATCAACGCCGACCTGGCCAGGCTCCGAGGCGTCGAGGCGCGATTGCGCACCATCGAGAGGGAGGGCCACTTGCAGACGGCGGAGATCGTCCTCAAGGCGGTGAGCCCCGTCCGGGTCGCCGAGCTGAGCGCCCGGGCGGCCAGCTATGAGAGCGAGCACATCGGCCCCGTGATCAAACCGCTCTTCGGCGAGATCTGCCGCCGGGTGGAGGCCGCCTCCGTCCGGATCACCGGTCCGGGGCTCGCGTACTACGAAGAGGAGGACGACGGGTCCGTCATGATCCACGCCTGCCTGCCGGCCGCCGTGACGTCCGGCGACCCGTACGACTTCCAGGTGGTGGACCTGCCCGCGCTGCCGACCGCGGCCACGATCATCCACCATGGGTCGATGGACGCGACGCTGCCGACGTTCCAGGCGCTGGCCCACTGGATCGAGGAGAACGGCTACCGTTCCCTGGGGCTGGCGAGGGAGATCTCCCTCTACTGCCCCGACAACCTGGACGAATGGGTCACCGAGCTCCAGATCGAGGTGACTCCGGCGTAGTGGATGCGACGGAGCTGGAGTGGCACCGGGGCGAGCTGACCGGTTACTGCTACCGCATGCTGGGCTCGGGGTTCGAGGCCGAGGACGCGGTGCAGGAGACGTTCGTCCGGGCGTGGCGCACGTACGACGCCTCGCGCGGACCGCTGCGCTCGTGGCTGTTCCACCTGGCCACGAACATCTGCCTCGACATGCTGCGCGGCCCGCAACGCCGCGCCCGCGCCATGGACCTCGGCCCGGCCGCCGTCCCTGGCGCCGAACTGGGCGCGCCCCTCCCTCCCGAACGCTGGATCCACCCCATCCCGGACAGCCGGCTCAGCCCCGAGGACCTGGCGGTGGCCCGCGAGACCGTCCGCCTGGCCTTCGTGGCGGCCCTGCAGCACCTCCCGCCCCGGCAGCGCGCCGTCCTCATCCTCCGCGACGTGCTCAAATGGAGCGCCGCCGAGACCGCCGTCCTGCTGTCCACCACGGTCACGTCCGTCAACAGCACCCTGCAACGGGCCCGCGCCAAGCTTCCCGCCGTGGGGCCCGCCGACCTGGAGGTGGACGAGGAGCTGCTGTCCCGCTACGTGTCCGCCTTCGAGCGGTACGACGTGACCGCGCTGGTGTCGCTGCTGCACGAGGACGCCACGATGTCGATGCCGCCGTTCACGTGGTGGCTGCGGGGCCGCGAGAGCATCCGGGCGGTGCTGCTCGCGTCGGACGCGCCGTGCGCCGGCGCCCGCCTCCTGCCGACCCGCGCCAACGGCTCCCCGGCCCTCGGCCAGTACATGGACGGCCGGCCGTTCGCCCTGGTCGTCCTGGACGTCGCGGGCGGCCTGATCACGGGCGTGACCACGTACCTGGATCCCGGCCTGTTCCCCTTCTTCGACCTGCCGATGAGTTTCGCCCACGCGCTCCGTAATGAGGGGTGAAGGAGGAAACATGCCACACATCATCGATTTCCCGGACCGTCCTTACATCGGGATCCGCAAGACCATCACCATGACCAGCTTCGGCCTGGTCGGGGATCGTATCGCCGGCCTGATCGGCTGGCTCGCCGAACGCGGCGTGGCCCTCGCCGGGGCCCCGTTCTTCAGGTACGACAGCATCAACATGGCCGAGGACCGGCTGGTGGTCCAGGCCGGGGTGCCGGTCGCCACGCCGGTGGAGGGTGAGGGCGACGTCTTCGCCGACGTCCTCCCCGCGGGCCGCTACGTCACGGCCTCCCACCACGGCCACCCGGACCAGTTGGCCGGCGTCATCTCCTCGGTGCTGAAGTGGGGCGAGGAGCAGGGGCTCGCCTGGGACATGACGGAGAAGGACGGGACCGAGCACTGGGGCTGCCGCCTGGAGTTCTACCAGACCAATCCGCTGGAGGAGCCCGACATGAACAACTGGGACACCGAACTCCAGTTCCGCCTGGCCTGACCTCGAAGGCGCCTCAACGCATCGCCTTCGCGATGAGGTGCCGCGCACGTCGAGGGCTCCAGCCAGCGCCCGTGTGGGGGGCCCGGCCCCCCCCCACACCCCCAGCCCCGAAGCATCGCCAAAGGCCAAGAGCCGGCAAGGGAGACACGGTTAGCCATGCGCAGCGGTGAGCTCGACTACTCTGGGGCGGCCGGGCCATTCGGTCCCCGTGTCGTCTGCTCTGGAGCGCGCCTCGATGAACTGGCTCTATCTCGTGGGGATCGTCGTCTTCCTCCTGGGATTGATGTTCTCCATCGCGCTGCACGAGATCGGCCACCTCGTGCCCGCGAAGATCTTCGGCGTGCGGGTGACCCAGTACATGGTGGGCTTCGGCCCGACCGCCTGGTCACGGCGCAAGGGCGAGACGGAGTACGGCATCAAGTGGATCCCGTTCGGCGGCTACATCCGCATGATCGGCATGCTGCCGCCCCGGCCGGGTGACGACCCCACCAAGCTCAGGAGCAACGCCAC